>CAYQZZ010000101.1:0-5337 GCA_964422155.1 uncultured Dehalococcoidaceae bacterium
CGATGGCCATGACCTCGCCGGTGGCTTTCATCTGGGTGCCGATGATGCGGTCGCCCGAGGCAAACTTGTCGAAGGGCCAGCGCGGAATCTTGACGACGACATAGTCGAGGGCAGGTTCAAAAGACGCCATCGTCTTGCCGGTGACGGCATTTTGAATCTGGTCGAGCGTTTTTCCCACAGCAATCTTGGCGGCGACGCGGGCGATGGGATAGCCGGTGGCCTTGCTGGCAAGGGCGGAGGAGCGGCTGACGCGGGGGTTGACCTCGATGACGTAATATTGGGTGCTCTGAGGGTCGAGGGCAAGCTGGATATTGCAGCCGCCTTCGATTTTGAGGGCGCGGATGATATTGAGGCTGGCTGTCCTGAGCATCTGGTACTCTTTATTGGTGAGGGTCTGGCTGGGGGCGATAACGATACTGTCGCCGGTGTGCACGCCCATGGGGTCGAAGTTCTCCATGTTGCAGACGGTGATGCAGTTATCGGCGGCGTCCCGCATGACCTCGTACTCGATTTCCTTCCAGCCCCCCACCCACTGCTCCAGGAGAATCTGATGGATAGGGCTGGCGGCCAGGCCGACGGCGGATTTCTCGGCGAGTTCCTGATGGGTATAGGCGACCCCGCCCCCTGTCCCCCCTAACGTAAAGGAGGGGCGGATAATGAGGGGTAAACCGAGTTGCTTGCCCGCTTTTTTCGCGTCCGCCAGGGTATTGACGCTGAAGCTGTCCAGCATCGGCTCCCCGATGCTCGTCATGAGCTTTTTGAAAAGCTCACGGTTGGAGGCGTTGCGGATGGTATCCACTGAGGTGCCCAGGCTGCGCACGTTGTATTTATCGAGGACGCCGGCCTCGGCCAGCTCATGGGCTAAAGTGAGGCCGGTCTGCCCGCCGAGGGTTGGTAAAAGGCCGTCCGGGCGTTCGCGGGCGATGATGCGGGTGAGCATCTCCACGGTGAGCGGCTCGATATAGACGATATCGGCGACCTCTTCATCGGTCATGATGGTGGCGGGATTGGAGTTAACGAGGACGGAGATAACGCCCTCCTCGCGCATGGCCTTGCAGGCCTGCGTGCCGGCGTAGTCGAACTCCGCCGCCTGACCTATTATAATAGGCCCGCTGCCGATAATTAAGACTTTAGATGGTTTGGTGGTCAAGATGTGACTCCTTCTCAAATAGAGTTTCTGCCATAATGTCACCCTGAGCGTAGCGAAGGGTCTCGGAGTTGGGCGGAGTCCATTCTGCACTCAGGTCTTTCCATTCAGGGTTAAAAGAATGTATTAGAGCCACTTTCTTCCTTCGAACCCAGCCCTTGATTTCCTTCTCGCGGGAAATGGCAGAGTTTACATCGTCTGTGGACTCATAGTAGACAAGACGTGATAAGCCATAACGCTCTGTAAAACCGGGTATCAGTTTCATCCGATGTTCTAATACGCGGCGTTCAAGGTTATTGGTAACGCCAACGTAAAGCATCCGCGATTTGTTGCTTAGTATGTAGACAAAGTACTCAGCCATGAATTAATCTCCCCTCCCTGAGATTCTTCGCTTTGCTCAGAATGACAGTAAAATTGCCCTATTATGATAGGCCCCGAGCCGATGATTAAGACTTTAGATGGTTTGGTGGTCAATATTTATGCTCCTTTAATAGGTTTAACAGCATTCAAAATACCGAAGGCAGTTAGTTCTCTTGTAACCTTAATCAAAGCTTCGTCCATACAAGAGCTTGTAAAACGCCCCCAGACTTTTTCACTGATATTCGTTGGAAATTTCGTCCCAGCTTGAAGAAGATAAATAATCCTATCTTTAAAAATTTCCTGTGCTTTTCCTATTTCTATCAACACGTTTCCTCTCGGAATGAAACCGCCAGTTTCACCATCAATATCTCCTTTGGTGGCTAAAATAATTGCACAATCAGCTTGTCTAGCGTACCAATCCACATTTGTTCCGATTGACCTGTTTTTACTTGCTTGTTCTTCTACAACTAAAGGTTCTACGCCAAGAGCAATTAAAAATTCTTTTAGTTTTTCAAGGGCTTCTGATTGACCGCCATGAGCAATAAAGGCTTTTGGTAATTCTTTTATTTCTTTGCTTGGTTTCTCTGTGGATATTTTTGGTTCCTCGAATAACTCTAACATTTGCTTTTCTTTTTCTGCTTCATGTTCCGCTTCTAGCTTACCGATGACTTCATTTACAACATCTATGCACGCATTTAGGCAGTCAAAATTTATCGGAGCTGACGGATTTGCTGCCAATCCAGTTCGCCAAATATTGTAAGTCCTTCCGAATTTTTCAATATAAATCTCTTTTCCCATAATGTCGGAAATACTCTTCGTTAGCCCCCCTGACTTACGCACAAGATTTTCTCTTATTTTTTCTAATACTTCTTCTTTGCTTTTTTGGGGTAGCGTATCTTGAAGGAAAGGAAAAATGGTAAAAAGCTCATTCTTCCTTTTAGCCTCAAGCAATTTTGAGTCTGGGTTAGTAAGCATTTCTCTGTATTGTTTTAATTCGTCTAGATACTGTAATAACTCTTTTAATAAATCCATCTTTTCTACCTCACCCCCTCGTTCCCCCTCTCCGCTGCGGAGAGGGGGAGGGATATGGGAGAGGGGCTAACGCCCCTCTCGGGCACTCCCTATTTTTTTCTGTAATTGCGAGCCGTAGGCGAAGCAATCCGTAAACCCCCTGTCTCCCGGTCATTCTGGCCCCGTATCAGGGTACGGGGTAAACTCCGGCCAGAATCCATACCCCTTTTTCCCTGCCCCTGGATTCCAGCTTTCGCTGGAATGACAATTTTATTAAGGGGACGGATTGCTTCGTCACTGAGTTCACCCTGAGAGTAACCGAAGGGCTCCTCGCAATGACAACCGTATTTTATTTTTCTTCCCTTTCCCCGTTTAGTATTTAGAGTTTAGAATATAGAGCTTCCCCTTTATCATTTCCACAAACTTCTCAAACAGGTACACATTGTCCAGCGGGCCGGGGGAGGCCTCCGAGTGGTACTGGATGGCGAAGATGGGCAGCTCTCGATGGCGCAGGCCCTCTACCGTGCCGTCGTTCAGGTTGATATGAGTTATCTCAAGCTCTTTCCCTATCGTGGCAGGGTCGACGGCGTAGCCGTGGTTCTGGGCGGTGATATGGATGCGGCCGTTCGATAAGTCCCGCACCGGGTGATTGCCGCCGCGGTGGCCGAACTTTAGCTTGAAGGTCTTGCCGCCGTAAGCACGGGCGATAAGCTGGTTGCCCAGGCAGATGCCCATGATGGGCTTTTTGCCGACGAGCTTTTTGATATTCTCAACGATATAGTCCAGCAGAGCGGGGTCGCCGGGACCGGGCGAAAGCAGGATGCCGTCCGGCTTTAGACTTAAAATTTCTTCCGCCGACGTGGTGCAGGGCACGACGGTAGCATGGCAGCCGTGCTTGACCAGCAACCTTAGAATATTGTATTTCAGGCCGCAGTCCAGCGCCACGACGTGGTAACTGGCGTTGCCGTCTCCCTCCCACTTATAAGGCTTTTCCGAGGTGACATCTTTGACAAAGTCGATGGAGCCGTAGTCGGGCGCTTTCTTGATAGCTTCCAAGGCCTGTGCGGGTGTCTTCGACGAGGTTATCATGCCCATCATGACCCCGGCCGAGCGCAGGCGGCGGGTGATGGCGCGGGTATCCACGCCCCAGATGCCGGGGATGTTACCCTCCGCCAGGTATTCGTGGACGGTCTTATTATTAAGGTAGTGATTGGGCTGGTCGCACTCCTCCCTGACGACAAAGCCCCTCACCTGTATTCGCCTCGACTCAATGTCATCGTCGTTGGTGCCGTAGTTACCGATGAGCGGATAGGTCGGTATCAAAATCTGGCCGGAATAGGAGGGGTCGGTAAGCATTTCCTGGTAGCCCGCCATGCTCGTGTTGAAGACCGCCTCGCCGATGGCATCCGTCTCCGCACCGAAGGCATAGCCCTCGTAAGTAGAGCCGTCCGCCAGGACTAAAATTGCCGTTTTAGCCATGATTTTCTTAACCTATCCTTATCTTTCCGTCATTGCTCGCAATCCGTGAACCCCTGTCTCCCTGTCATTCTGGCCCCATATCAGGGTACGGGGTAAACTTCGGCCAGAATCCATCCTCCTTTTTCCCCACCTCTGGATTCCCGCCTGCGCGGGAATGACAATTTGGGTAAAATGGACGGATTGCTTCGTCGTCCCGACTTGTCGGGACTCCTCACAATGACTTTTTAATTAATCTACTTGAACTCTATTTTCAACGTTTCATCCATATACACCGGATTCCCCATGTAAAAGGTCGCCATGACCTTACCTTTAAGTGTCTGCCCTGCCAGTGGAGTATTTTTGCCTTTCGAGGCAAATTTGTCCGTATCAACCACCCATTCTTTGTGCAGGTCGAAGATACACAAGTCCGCCGGCGCGCCAATTTCCAGCGTGCCCAGTTTTTCGTAGCCGAGGACGCGCGCCGGGCCGATGGTCAGCGCCGCAATCAGGGTATTCAGGCTGAGCTCGCTTTTGAAAATTAAGCCCGCCAGGCTGCCCAGAGCCGTTTCCAGCCCGCTGATGCCGAAGGCGGCCTGTTTAAACTCGCAGTTTTTATCGGCTTTAGTGTGGGGAGCATGGTCGGTAGCGACGATATCGATGACGCCATCGTTCAGGGCGCGGAGCAGAGCAACAGTATCCTGTCTGGTCCTTAATGGTGGGTTGACCTTGGCGAGGGTCCTGTATTTTATAACGTCTTCCTCGGTCAGGGTGAGGTGGTGGGGGGTGACTTCGGCCGTGACCCGCACGCCCTGCTCTTTGGCGGCGCGAATCAAGTCTACCGAACCCCCGGTGCTGACATGAGCGATGTGAAGGTGACCTCCGGTCTCGCGGGCAAGGTCGAGGTCGCGTTTGACGATAAGTTCCTCAGCGGCCGCGGGTATACCGCGAAGTCCCAGCTCCAGCGATACAACACCCTCGTTTATCTGGCCGCCCTGGCTGAGAAACAGGTTCTCGCAATGGTCGATGACCGGCCGGTTGAAGTCGCGGCTGTACTCGAGGGCCTGGCGCATGATTTCCGGGCTGCTGACCGGAGCGCCGTCATCGCTATAAGCAATGGCACCGGCCATCTCAAGCTCGCCCATATCGACCAACTCCTCCCCCTTACGACCCACCGTAACGCAGCCGATGGGGAAAACGCGCACGACGCCCTCGTTGGCGGCAATCATTTTGACATAGTTAATCATCGCCTCGTTGTCCAGGGGCGGGTTGGTATTGGGCATACAGCAAACGGTGGTAAAGCCTCCCCGCGCTGCGGCCAGCGTCCCCGTGGCGATGGTCTCCTTCTCCTCGAAGCCCGGCTG
>CAYQZZ010000102.1:0-3567 GCA_964422155.1 uncultured Dehalococcoidaceae bacterium
GGGCGACCTTATTTATATTATCGGTGCCACTTATAAGGAGCTGGGCGGTTCGCATTACTACGCAATTCGCGGTCATGTGGGTAATAGCGTCCCGAAGGTCTATCCGGAAAAAGGGAAGAAACTTATGAATGCCCTTTCTCTAGCCATGAATAAAGGATTAGTAAAAGCCTGCCATGACTTAAGCGAGGGGGGCATCGGGGTAGCGGCGGCAGAGATGGCTTTTGCTGGCGGACTCGGCATGACCATTTATTTGAAGGATGTCCCGCTGGCGGAATCTATTGAGCGTGACGATTTTATCCTCTTCTCAGAGTCCAACACCCGCTTTATTACGGAGGTAGCCCCGGAAAAGAAGAAGGATTTTGAGAAAGCCATGTCCGGTATTGACTTCGCTGAAATCGGGCTGGTGATAGATAACAAAAAATTCGAGGTTTATGGTCGTAATGGTAAGGTGGTACTATCCGCCTCCATTAACGAACTGAAAGAAGCGTGGCAGAAATCATTGAGATGGTAGGGATAACTTGAATATATAAAGAAAAGAACCCCATAAGGACGGAACCTTATAGGGCGCTTTTCGTCGAAATTCTATGTATATTATAATGTATGTATGTAGGTATGTCAAGGGGAAAAAGGAATAAAAAGGATAAAATGTCAAAAGTAAAAACACTCATGCTTCGCGCCCCCGGTACCAACCGTGACGGTGATACCCAGGTCGCCTTTGAACAGGCTGGTGCCGAGGTCAACTCGGCGCTGGTCAATGAACTTTTACGCAGGGAGAAGCGCCTGTCCGACTATCATATCATGGTTATACCCGGAGGTTTCACCTACGGCGATGATATATCCGCCGGCAAAATCATGGCCAATGAAATCAGGTTGAGGCTGGGAGAGGATATTCAGAAGTTCGTTGACGATGGACGGCTTATCCTTGGCATCTGTAACGGTTTCCAGGTACTGGTGAAAACGGGCATTCTCCCCGGTCCGCCGATTCAGGGCGCACAGCCGGTTACGCTCACCAACAACGATTCCGGTAAGTTCGAGTGCCGGTGGGTCTATCTAAAGGTCAATAAAAAAAGCCCCTGTGTCTTTACACGGGGGATGCGGGGCATGTATGTCCCCATAGCCCACGGCGAAGGCAAGCTGGTTACCGAGTCGGGTGTACTGGAAAACCTGAATATCGTCGTGCAGTACGTCGATGAAAAGGGGAAAGCGTTGGCGGGCTATCCATATAATCCCAACGGCTCGGTGAAGGACATCGCCGGTATCTGTGATGCTTCCGGCCGTATCTTTGGCTTGATGCCCCACCCGGAGGACTTTATCCGCTGGACGCAGCACCCCCGCTGGACGAGAGAAAAGCCGCGGAAAGTCGGCGACGGCCTGCAGGTATTTATCAATGCCGTAGCCTGGGCGAAGGGTATTTAAATAGCCCGCCGGTCTCTGGATGTACGGACGGAAACGGGCTTAGCTTTCAACCCCCTGGTCTTTCAGATAGTCGATAGCATCCTGGATGGTTACTATTTTCTCGGCGGCCTCATCCGGTATCTCGATTTTCCGTTCCGTGGTGCTGAATGTCTCTTCCAGGGACATGATAAGCTCGACCAGGTCAAGTGAATCGGCGCCTAAATCCTCAACAAAGCTAGCTGTGGGTACCACGTCCTTTCCCTCGACGCCAAGCTGTTCCACAACTATCGCTTTTATTTTATCAAAGACAGTTGCCACTTTTTCCCCCTTTTCAAGAGCTTTCTAGCGGCTGGCCAGTGCACTAACCGACCCCAGGACCCCGTTGACAAATTTGGACGAGCTATCACTGCCAAAAGTCTTGGCCAGCTCAACCGCTTCGTTCACAGCTACTTTAACCGGTACTTTATTATCGAATAAAATCTCGAAGATTGCAAGTCTGAGTATGTTTCGGTCGACTATCGCTATCTGGTCCACCGGCCAGGCCGGGGCGAATCTCCGGATATTGCCGTCGATTTCATCCTTGTTCTTGATGGTGCCGCTTACCAGAGAGCGGACGAACTCTTTGTTTTCCTCGGACAGGTTTGTTTCAGACAGAAGGCGCTCTGCCACTGTCTCGGGACGGCGTGCCGCGGAGTCCACCTCGTATAAAGCCTGCAGGGCGATAGTCCTGGCCTTGTGTCTTGTCCCTGTCATGATTGTTAACGTCCTGAGTAAATATTATATCATAATGCAGAAGGGGCGAGAAATAGTCTTATACTGTCCTGCTTGACACTGTGAATAAGGAATTGCTACACTTCTCTTGTTTCCATTGAATTCGCATGAGACGGATGGTACAAGGTATTAGCTGTGAAAAAAGTTGGCATTCTCTATCACCCCAAGGTTGAAACTACCCGGATTAAAGCCAGGGAGCTGGAGGGCTTTTTAAAGTCGAAAGGGGTTTCCGTATGGGTATGCTCCGCCTGGGATAAGGATAATGCCCGCCTGAAGTTAAACGGCACCGACCTGCTCCTGACGGTTGGCGGAGATGGCACCATTCTTCGGGCGGTACAGGTGGTGATTCCGGGGTCAACGCCGATAACGGGAATAAATCAGGGAAAGCTCGGCTTTATGACCGAGCTGGATGCCGACGAAGCTATTGAAAAGCTGCCGTCATTGCTCGATGATAAAGGCTGGATTGATGAGCGGGCGATGCTTCAGGCAGAGCTGGCTTCCTCCGGTCGGGAGCCCCGCGTATTTCATGCCCTGAATGATGTTGTCGTGGCGCGGGGTGAAATCGCCCGATTAATTAGGGTCGAGGCAAGTATTGACGGGCAGCTCCTGACCACCTATAAGACCGATGGCATCATTGTGGCGACAGCCACCGGCAGCACCGGCTACGCGCTGGCGGCCCGGGGACCCATCCTCTATCCGCAGTCGCGCGACTTCCTGCTGGTGCCGATAGCCCCTCACCTCAGTCCGGCTTATCCCCTGGTCATATCGGAGACGGCCGAGGTTGTACTGCGTCTTGATACATATCATGCCGCTACGTTGAGTGTAGACGGACATATAAACTTGCCTTTATCGAATGGTGACACGATAATTATAAGGCGGAGTCCCCACGTAGCCCGGTTCTGGAGAATCCGCCCCGAAGGGTCGTTCTATAGTTCTCTGGAAGATAAATTGAAAGGAAAACAAGGTGAGTCAGGTAGAAAAAGCTAGAATCCCGGATGTACCCCAGATACATAAGTTGATTAACGACTTTGCCGATAAAGGGCAGATGCTGGCCCGTCCGTTGAGTGAGATATATGAGGGCATACGCGACTTCTTTGTTATCAGGAAAGGTGAGAAGGTGATTGCCTGCGCTGCACTTCACGTCAGCTGGTCGGACATTGCCGAAATCAGGTCGGTCGCTGTGGCCGAGGACAGCCAGAAGAAAGGTCTGGGAGCCGGGCTGGTGGCAGCCTGTCTCAAGGAAGCTGAGGGCCTCGGTATCAAGACCGTCTTCTGCTTTACCTACAAGCCAGGATTTTTTAAACGGCACAATTTTGTTGATATCGATAAGATGGAGCTGCCGCGTAAGGTCTGGACGGACTGCTTTCGGTGCCCCAAGTTCCCCAACTGCGATGAGACCGC
>CAYQZZ010000102.1:3667-5336 GCA_964422155.1 uncultured Dehalococcoidaceae bacterium
GGACGCCGCAGCACGCGGGAGATTGTCGAGCATGCCGACTGCATCGGTGTGGTCGCCGTGGATGACGATGATAATGTTCTCATGGTAAAACAATACCGCCTGGCAGCCGGGAAAGAACTGCTGGAAATTCCTGCGGGTGGTATCGATGACGGGGAAGACGCTGAAACAGCCGTGATAAGGGAAATGCAGGAGGAGACAGGCTTCCGGCCGCAGAGGGTGGAGCGTTTATGTGATTTCTATTTATCGCCGGGCTTCTGCAGCGAGTTTCTTCATCTTTACCTGGCGATGGACCTGAAACCTGACCCTCTCGATGCTGAGGATACCGTCGGAATCGAGCTGATTCGCGTGCCCGTGGCGCAGATTCCCGACCTGCTGGCTTCGGGTAAAATCGAAGATGCCAAAAGCTTCGCCGGCCTGCTGTATTTCCTTGAATATCGCAAAACGCATTAGATATGCCGTTCCTGTCATTGTGAGGAGTCCCGACTTGTCGGGATGACGAAGCAATCCGCCTGAATACTTCTAATAACCAAGATACAAGAAACAATAACCAAACAATGACCAATAACCAAATTCTAATAACCAAACGAGTTTATATTGTTTGGTGATTAAATATTGAAATATGTTTGGAATTTGTATCTTGGTTATTGGTACTTACACTCTAGTGTTCCCACCGCAATCGCCGGCCCCCCATAAGGTGCATGTGAAGGTGAGGCACCAGTTGCCCGGCATCGGCGCCGCTATTGATGGTAAGCCGGTACCCTTTTTCAGAGAGGCCCTGCTCTTTTGCCATCCGGTTGGCCACCGCCACCATCTTCCCCACCAGCGGTATATCGGCATCGGCCATATGCGCCAGCGAAGGTATGTGTTTCAGGGAAACTACGAGCAGGTGTACAGGCGTTATCGGATTGATATCGGGGAAAACAAAGACATCCTCGTCTCTATAGAGGATTTTCGATGGTATTTCCCCGCTAGCAATCTTGCAGAAGACGCAATCCGTCTGGCTCTGTTTGGGGTTCATTAATATCGCCCCATTTCATATTTATAAATCTATCCAGGTCTTGGGAGCTCCGGGCGGGCTCGGCGGTCCCTTCATATCCATGACGGTGGCTTTGCCTTTCTTTAAGTTGAAAACACCCACGTAGTCCCACCCCTCCTTTTCCACCCCCGGTTTGTAAAATGGGCGTTTTTCCGTTATTTCCTTTTTGAGTGCCATGTCCGTCACCGGCTGCATTCGACCGCTGACCCTTAACTGGATACTGCCGGCGTGATAACACAACTCGGTTTCAGGATTTTTGACTAGTTGTTTGTAAACGTCTTTAGGCGTTTGCATGGAAAAGATAATGCCGTTTTCGTCTGCCCGGTATGTTCCCATGGCGCGAACGTGCGGTTTATTGCCTTCCACTGTAGCCATGTAAGCTGTCGGGTTAGCAGTGATGAATGCCAGTATTTCTTTTTTATCCATAATGATACTCCTTCGTTATTTGATATTGCAGAGGAATTTTATCACATACGCTTGATTACTTCAACGCTCTGTTTTCAGCTTCCCAATCACGGCATCGGCCACCTGCCTGGTGCCCACGGCTGACGGGTCGTCCCGGCACGACTTCATGTCGTAGGTGACGCTCTTGCCCTCGGCGATGACCGCCGCGATGGACTTTTCCAGTCGGTC
>CAYQZZ010000103.1:0-5242 GCA_964422155.1 uncultured Dehalococcoidaceae bacterium
GGATGTCACCCGCATGGCGATGCAAATTCACGGCTCTTACGGCACGATGAAATCCCTGCCGATAGAAAGGCTTTACCGGGATGCCAAGATGACGGAGATATACGTCGGCATCTCCGAGGTGCACCGCAGCATTATCGCCAATAGATTATTGCATGAGTAGAATGTCGCCCGAAAAACATTTCCGTTTATTAAAAACCTGTAACGACGCCCGCGTCGGTGAACTTAATACGTCACACGGTACGGTACTCACGCCGGTTTTCCTGCCGGTGGGTAGCCAGGCAACGGTCAGGACCTTGACTCCACAGGATATAAAGGAGACAGGGTTCAACATGGTGCTGGCTAATACCTATCACCTATACCTGAGGCCGGGTATTGATGTTATCGAAAAGATGGGTGGTTTACACCGGTTCATGGCCTGGGACGGCGCTATCCTTACCGATAGCGGCGGCTACCAGGTATTCAGCCTGGCGCCTTTCTGTAAAATTAACGACGATGGTGTGACTTTCCGTTCCCATATAGATGGCAGCGAACACTTCCTCACTCCAGAACTGTCCGTTCGATATCAGGAGACTTTGGGCGCCGATGTCATTATGGCGCTTGATGAGTGTTCCGCCTATGGCGACAGTACGGAAAAGGTCAAGAGGGCTATGGATAGGACGCACCGCTGGGCGGAGAGGTGTTTGAAAGCTCATAAAAGAAATGACCAGACCCTTTACGCTATCGTGCAGGGGGGTATGTTACCAGAGCTTAGAAAGCTGTCGGCGGAGCACCTGAAAAAATTCGATTTCCCCGGCTATGCTATCGGCGGACTGAGCGTCGGCGAGCCGAAGGATATCACGTTTACTCTGGTCGAGCAGACGGCGTCGCTGCTGCCTGGAAATAAGCCGCGTTATCTCATGGGCTTGGGCGCGCCGGAGGATATTATAGAAGGGGTGGCGCGGGGTATAGATATCTTCGATAGCGCCCTGCCGACGCGCGTCGCCCGCAACGGCGCTCTATTTACTCGAAAGGGACGCATCAATATACGCCGCGCGACTTATAGCAAAATGGACAGCCCGCTCGACCCCGACTGCGATTGCTATACCTGCCGCACCTTTTCCGCCGCCTATTTGAGCCACCTCTTCCGCAGCGAGGAGCTTCTGGCCCTGCGGCTGGCTACTGTGCACAATCTACGTTTCATCAACAACCTGACGCAAGACATAAGGAACGCCATCCTGGATGGCACTTTCAACGCCTTCCGTGAGAATTTCCTGGCAAACTATAAAACCACCGACGCGCAGACCAGATTTGAGCAGAAGCAGAGGTGGATAAGGGGGAGGGGGACGATTTTATAAAAATTACACTTTTTCCCATTCCCCGTTTTATATTTTATATTTCTACTCTGCTACAATGGGAATAAAGAGAAGGATAGAACCCGGGAGGTTGAACATGGCTAAGGAAAAAGGAAAAGAAAAACACCAGCATCCTGTCAAACTGGGCGATAAATACATTTGCCCGCATTGCCGCGCCGAGGTGCCGGTAAAGCAGGACTACCCGGCGTGTAAACTGGAGATTGACTGGACCAAGATTTAGCTTGAGGCTCATCCCCCGTGGATGATAAAGATAACGTTTAGTTTATCGCCGTCCTTGACCGGTTTCGTCATGTCCTTCGGATAGACGTTTTCCCCGTTGATATAAATATCGTAGGCATGCATTAGATTGCCGTCCTTATCGAGGAGCATCTTTTTCAGGTTGGGGAACTGCCGGACGAGGTCGTGCAGGCACTCACGGATGGTTTTGCCTTCCACCATAATATTCAGATGGTTATCCGTATATCTGCCGAAAATGGGTGAAATCTCTATCTCAACGCTCATTGGTTACTCACCTGCCTGATGTATTACCGCAGTGCTCGCAATTGGGGTCTCTATTGATTTTAAACTCGGTGAATTTCATCCTCAGGGCATCATAATTTAAGAGTCTATTGGTTAATAATTCACCCAGTCCCACTAAATATTTTATTACCTCGGTAGCCTGGATACAACCGATAACCGCTGGTGTGACGCCGATAACTGGGAATTTCTCTTTAGGCATGGTAGCGCCGTGATAAAGGCAGTTGAGGCAGGCCGATTTGCCCGGTATTACGGTCATGGCTCTCCCCTCGAAGCCGTACACCGCGCCGTGGAAAAAGGGTATGCCCTTCTTAATAGCCGCCCTGTTCAGCAGGTATCGGGTCGGCAGATTATCCATAGCATCGACAATTAAGTCGGAATCGGCCACGAGTTGCGAGACATTGTCTTCGGTTATCGTATCCGCAATGGTTTCTATTTTGATGCCCGTATTAAATTTCCTCAGCTTGGTGGCTGCCGAGTCGACCTTTCTACCGCCGAGGTTTTCCTCCCAGTGCAGGACCTGCCGGTTCAGATTACTGAGTTCAACCCTGTCATGGTCGGCAATACGTATCGTGCCGATGCCTGCGGCGGCCAGATAGATGGTCACCGGTGAGCCCAGTCCGCCGGCGCCGGCGATAAAAGCCCTGGCTTTCTTGAGCTTCTCCTGCCCCTCTTTCCCGAATCCGTATATCATTATTTGACGGTCGTATCTTTCCAGTTCTTTCGCGGTGAGCATATTACCTAACCTCCCTCGCTTAGATTACCTCGCTATCTATCCAGTCCAGGTAGTCCTGACTGCCGCCGACGATGGGTAAAGCGATTATCTCCGGGATGCTGTAGCTGTGAATCTTCTTGACCGACTTCATGAGTTCCGGCAGCAGTGATTCCTTGGTCTTAACGATGAGAAGGCTTTCCTGTGTTGAGTCGAGCTTGTCTTTCCACCAGAAATGCGAGTTTACTTCCGGCACGATATTAACACAGGCGGCTTGCCTCCGCTTGAGCAGCGAATTGGCTATCTTCTGTGCCTCTTCGCTATCTTTTACCGTAATAAAGACGACGATATAATTACGCTGTTCCATTTTCTTACACTATGGCTAACATCCGGTCGACGGCTGCCCTGGCTTTGACGCGGATTTCTTCCGGCACCTTTACCTCCGGCGTCATCGTCTCCAGAGAATTCAGAATTTTATCGAGCGTGATTAGCTTCATATTGGGACATATTGCCTTTTTCGAAGCCGGGAAAAACTTCTTATTCGGGTTCTCCTTGTTGAGCCGGTGTAAAATTTCTACTTCCGTGCCCACAATCAACTCGCTTACATCTTCCCGGGCGGCATAACGTATCATGCCGCTGGTGCTTAAGGCTTCATCGGCCAGGGCGATAACGTCCGGATGGCACTCTGGGTGCACCACCACTTTAGCATGTGGATGTTCGCGTTTCTGTGTGATGATATCTTCAGGGATTATCTTCACGTGAGTAGGGCAGTAGCCGGGCCAGAGGGTCATCTTTTTCCCTGTCCTCCTGGCAATGAAGTCGCCCAGGTACTGGTCGGGGATGAACAGTATCTCTTCGTTGTCAATGCTGTTGACAATCTTGACGCCGTTGGCGGAAGTGCAGCAGAAATCGGAATCGGCTTTAACGGCGGCGGTGGAGTTGATATAGGTGACCACAGTGGCGTTCGGAATCTCCTTCTTTTTCTGTCGCAGCTGCTCGGCGGTAATCATATTGGCCATGGGACAGCCCGCGCCGGCATCCGGCAGCAGCACGGTCTTATCCGGGCAGAGTATGGAGGCTGTCTCCGCCATGAAATGAACGCCGCAAAAGACGATGACATCGGCATCTGTTTTGGCTGCTTTCTGACTCAGCTCCAGCGAATCTCCAACGAAGTCGGCGATATCCTGCACCTCGCCCCGCTGGTAGTTATGAGAGAGGATGATGGCGTTCCTCTCTTTTTTCAGCTTAAGGATTCGCTCTTCAAGAGAATCACCGTGCTTGTTACCCATGCTGTTCTCCGTTTTCCGACGTCTTCATCATATAGTGTATGTTTAATAATGGTCTGTTGTCATTCTTGAGCGAAGCCTGCTTGCGCTAAAGCTCTCGCCTGCCAGAGAACTTGTTCGGCGAGCAGGTCAGCGAAGGCAAGCGAAGAATCCGTAACCATCCCCTAAGGGACGGATTCTTCAGTCGTCCTGATTGCATCGGGACTCTTTCAGAATGACATTAATAAATATCTTTTATATATATTTTACCTCATCACCGGCTCTATTCACAGAGCACTCTTTCGGCGCCGCTGTAAATCTTCATGCCCGCTTCTCTAATAATTCTTACTTCCATGTCCGTGTTTATCTTCGTGCCGGTGTCCCTGACGAAGCCGATGATGGTCAGCCCGCACTTTTTGCCGATTTCCAGTCCTTTATCGGTTACCGCGGTTTTCGTGGCGACTAAAGGGATACCGCTACGGCAAATTTTAGCTACCATTTCCGATGCCATCCGGCCCGTCGAGACTAAAAAAGTGTGGCTGCAATCGACCTTATTCAGCAGGACGTAGCCGATTATTTTGTCCAGCGTATTGTGTCGGCCGATGTCCTCCACGATACAGATAGGACTGGCCCCGGCGGTAAATAGTCCTGCGGCATGGACGCCTTCGGTCTCTCCGTATAGTCCGGCATTTTCAAAAAGTGTATTCATGGCCTGGAATATCTCTTGCTTGCTGATTTTCATATCGGTTTTTATTTCACTGAATACGGTTTCTTCAAAATACGCCGACCTGCCACCTCCGGAGACGATGCGATAGTTAGCCTTGGCACTTCCGCTTGACAACTTTTCGTTATTTGTTAATATTACTTTCGCCGTATCGCCTTCCATTTTTACGGATTTCAATTCATTAATACTTTCGATAAATCCCTGACCGAAAAGATAGCCGACGACGAATTCCTTTTCCAGGGCCGGGGCTATCGAGGCGGTGACCAGGTGACTGCCATTAATATATATCGGCAGTTCCTTCTCTATAACCACGCTGGCGTCGGTCGGAGAGAACTGTCCATCGGTAAGTGTCCAGCACCTGATGGTTTTTGAGGTTGCCGCCAGCTTTGTCTCTACTGTTTTCTTTATGCTCATAGCTTTACTCAATTCTCTCCGGATGGCAGTAAACCGTCATGGTGCTGCCCCTCACCAGCCCGGCGATGGTGATGCCCGCTTTCCCGGCGATTTCTATCGCCAGGGTGGTGGGCACCCCTTTGGTGGCGATTATCGGGATATTTACGTTGCGGCACTTCAGAATCATCTCAGACGGCTGCCTTCCCGTGGAAGCGGCCAGCGTCTGGCGGAAATCGATATCATGGAGCAGGCCGTAGCCGATTACCTTATCCAGGGCATT
>CAYQZZ010000104.1:0-5131 GCA_964422155.1 uncultured Dehalococcoidaceae bacterium
GCCACGCCCGCCGAAACGGCGGCGAAAATTGTAAAAAATTACATTGAAACGCATGTCTACAGCACTATCGATTATTTCATCTGCTCCGATATGGCTTCGGAAGTCTGGAATATGCTCAAAGCCCAGGGGATTAAGGCGGTCATCATCGTGGGGAATAAGGACGCGGCTATCTCCAATATCCTCCAGTCCGACCATGCCTGGGTCCTCGCCGAGGTAAACCCGGGAGAGTACCTGGCGCTGGAGGCAACCGGCGGCTATGTGGTTCCCAGGAGTAAAAACGCGCTTTATTACCGGGGCTGGTCCTTCGATAGCCCCGTTAGTTTGAAGAGCCATAATGAACTGGTTAAAGAGTACAATACCAGGGTCGGTTTCAGAAATCAGATAGCCGCTGAAGACAATAAGGTCATTGAAGAGCATAATAAGGCAACCGACCAGTCAACCGCCGAAAAATTAGAGGCTGTGCATAATAAGCTGGTAGAGTTGATAAAGCAACAGGAAGCAGCGTTAAATAACGTCATGAGTGAGATAAACAAGCTTGCTACGCCATTATAAACGTGATAGGAGTCAGCAGTGCGCATATCGAAGCTGTTCGGCAAGACTTTAAGGGAGGTGCCCGCCGAGGCGGATACCGTCAGCCACCAGTTGCTGGTAAGGGCGGGCATGATAAATCAGCTCGTGGCTGGAATCTATTCCTACCTCCCGCTGGGCTGGCGGGTGCTGAAAAAGATAGAGGACATCATCCGTGACGAGATGAACAGAGCCGGCGGGCAGGAAATGAGTATGCCGGTGCTTCAGCCGTTTGAGATGTGGCAGTTGTCCGGGCGTGACCGGGTTCTGGGCAAGGTGCTCTTCAGTCTCTATGACCGGCGGGAGCGCCAGCTGGCTCTTGGCCCCACCCATGAGGAGGTTGTTACCCAGCTGGCGAGTCGCTATGTCCAGAGCTACCGCGACCTGCCATTGATGCTTTATCAGATTCAGACCAAGTTCCGCGACGAGCCTCGTCCCCGGGGCGGACTTATCAGGGCGCGTGAGTTTTCCATGAAGGACCTATACAGCTTTGATATCGACGAGGCCGGGCTGGACATCAGCTATCAGAAGATGCTCCAGGCTTACCAGAATATCTTTAAACGCTGCGGGCTGCCGGTCATGGTTGTCGAGGCTGATAGCGGCGCTATCGGCGGCAAAGACTCCCGCGAGTTTATGGTTATCGCCGGGAGCGGCGAGGACGAAATTATTTACTGCCCCGGCTGCCATTATGCCGCCAATGCGGAGAAAGCCGAAAGTGTCAAAGGCAGTATCGATAACGGCAGGCCGCTGCCCGTGGCGGAGGTGGCCACGCCCGGCATGGGAACGATAGAAGAAGTGGCCGGTTTCCTCGAGGTGCCTCAAAGCCATACCCTGAAAGCGGTCTTTTATATCGCCGATGGCGAGATGGTCTTTGTGGTCATACGCGGCGACCTCGCCGTCAATGAAATCAAGCTCAATAATATCCTGAAGGCTACCGACCTCCGCATGGCTACCGAAGCCGAGGTTATCGATGCCGGTATCGTTGCCGGCGCCGCCTCGCCGGTGGGGTTAAAGGGCGTTAAAGTTATCGCCGATGATTCCGTGACATCGGGCACGAATTTCGTGGCCGGCGGCAACAAGCCGGATACTCACCTGAGAAATGTGAACTACCCCAGGGACTTCAAAGCCGACACCGTGGTAGATATCGCCAGCGCCCGCGCCGGTGACAAGTGCCTGAAATGCGGTGGGGAACTGGCATCGACCCACGGCATCGAGGTGGGGCATATCTTCAAGCTGGAAACTACCTATAGCTCTAAATTTGATGCCTCTTATATTGATGAAAAGGGCGAATCTCATCCTATTGTCATGGGCTGCTACGGCATGGGCCTCAGCCGGCTTATGGCGGCGGCCGTCGAGCAGAACCACGACGACAAGGGCATTATCTGGCCGGTGTCGATAGCGCCGTACCCCGTCTATCTCTGCCCTTTATACCGGGAAGACTCTAAAGTGGCTGAGGTCGCCGAAAAGCTTTATGAAGACCTCGGAGCGGAGGGCGTTGAGGTGCTCTTCGACGATAGAGAAGAATCTCCCGGCGTTAAGTTCAATGATGCCGATTTACTTGGAATACCCTTCCGGGTAACCATCAGCCCGCGGACGCTTCAAAAGAACAGCGTTGAGTTGAAGCGGCGCTCTGAAAAAGAATCTGCGCTGGTGCCGATGGAAAAAATAGTTGGGAAGCTCAGGGAGCTTATAAGGGATTAAAAGTGCCGCCCATCATCGCCGTCCAGAATCTCCGCAAGACCTATGGTAGGACAATTGCCGTCGATGATATCTCTTTTGAAGTAGCCGAAGGAGAAATTTTCGGTCTCCTTGGCCCCAACGGCGCCGGCAAGACTACCACGGTCGAATGCCTGCAGGGATTGAGACATCCGGATTCGGGGAATATCCATGTGCTTGGTTTAGACCCGCGCCTGGAAGCACAAACATTAAGAAGGCGTATCGGTTCCCAGCTCCAGGAATCCGCCTTGCCCGACCGCATCAAGGTATGGGAAGCTCTCGACCTGTTTGCCTCGGTGGCGCTGGATGCTCTGGACTGGCCTGTCCTCCTGGAGCAATGGGGACTCGCCGAGAAGCGTAAAGCCAGCTTCTCCAGCTTATCCGGCGGGCAGAGGCAGCGACTGTTTATCGCCCTGGCGCTGGTAAACAATCCCGAGTTAGTCTTTCTTGACGAAATGACCACCGGCCTTGACCCCGCCGCCCGCCGTGTCGCCTGGGACCTTATTAGGGCCATACGTGATAGAGGCACCACCGTGGTGCTGGTCACCCATTTCATGGACGAAGCCGAAAACCTCTGCGAACGCGTTGCCATCGTCGACCGGGGTAAAATAGTTGCTGCCGATACTCCCCAGGGACTCATTACCAGGTATGCCAGTGAGGTTCGTGTTATCTTTACCAACGATAAAAATGACCTTCCATGGCTGGAAAAAATCCCCGGCGTTCTGAGAGTGACAAGAAAGGGGCCGAGAGTGGAGGTGGAGGGCAGCGGGCCGGTGCTGGCTCTGGTGGCGGCGGCGCTGGTGGAACATGGCATCATTCCCTCCGACCTTCGCGTGGAACAACCGACTCTTGAGGATGTCTTTTTAAAACTGACGGGTCACGCTGCCGGAGATTGAATGTAATAATATGCGTACATTATTTAAATTAACCTGGGTGGAAATAAAGCTGTTTATCCGTGAGCCAATCACGGTAGTTTTCACTCTTGCCCTGCCCATCATTTTCCTTTTTGTCATGGGGGGTGTCTTTGGGAATACACCGAATCCTAAAGTATACCGGGGTGTTGGCGCTATTGACTACTATATGCCGGCTTACTTCGCCCTAGTAATGACAGCTATCGGCGTGGTTGCCTTGCCGGTGCATCTTACGGCGTATCGTGAACGTGGTGTCCTGCGCCGGTTACGTGCCTCGTCAATCTCCGTGTGGTCCCTGCTCGGTTCTCAATTAATGGTCAGCTTTATCATTGCCATACTGGGCGGTATCCTGATAATGGCTTTCGGCCTGCTGATATACTCTGCACATCTTCCGCAATCGCCTGCCCTTTTAATACCGGCCTTCATACTCGGTACGATAAGTTTTACATCCCTGGGGTTTTTCCTCGGTGCTGTACTCCCCTCGACCCGGTCGGCACAGGGTCTGGGATTAATACTCTTTTTTATCATGATGATACTGGGTGGGGCTGGCCCGCCGCCGGAAGTCTTGACCGGTGCTATGGGTATTGTCGGCAATCTAACGCCGCTCCGCCATGTCATCCTGATGCTGCAGAATACCTGGCTCGGTTATGGCTGGTATACCAGCGCATCTTTAATAACGGTGGGGATTACGGTTGTGGCGGCATTATTAGCCGCCCGTTTCTTCCGCTGGGAATGAACAAACGGGCTTCTCTATTTTGGTTTTATGCCGGAGACCTTGATACTTATAATCGAGCTAGCTAGGTCTCGTATTCCCTCGGGCGTTAATTCTAGGCTTTCTGCAATCGATGACGCTATCGGGTCGTTATCGAGAGAATCAACGGCAATGCCTGTCTCGTCGGCTACCCGGATATTCTGAAATCCGGCAGCTTCAATAGCTCCAAGATATTCGGACTCTAACATGGCACCGGAAATACAGCCTATATATGCCTGAATAGAGTTCCTGATAGCATCAGGCAGTTCCTTCGTCAGGACGATGTCGGAGACCATGAGGCGGCCGCCCGGTTTCAGTACACGAAATGCTTCTTTGAATACCCTCTTTTTGTCCGGTGCGAGGTTGATAACGCAGTTGGAGATAATGACGTCAACAGAACTATCGGCGGCAGGTAGATTTTCTATCTCTCCAAGCCTGAACTCAACATTGGTGTAGTTGCCTTTTCCAGCGTTTACCCTGGCCTTTTCAATCATCTCCGGCGTCATGTCTATACCGATGACTCTGCCTTTTTCACCGACCTGCCTGGCAGCCAGAAAACAATCGAAACCCGCCCCCGAACCAAGGTCAAGGACTATTTCCCCCTCTTTTAGAGAAGCCAGGGCTATCGGATTACCACACCCGAGTCCCAGATTCGCCCCTTCAGGGGCGGCGGCCAGTTCTTCATCCGAGTATCCGATGCTCTTGCTGATATCACGGGCAGATTTGGTATCGCGGCAACAGGTGGTATCCTGGTTGCAGCAGGGACCGCCCTCTTTAGCGATTTTTGCATAGCCTTCCCTTACTGACCTCTTGATTTCTGTATCTTTCATATTTATTATCTCTCCTCTTATTTCTGGAATATCTCGGACATTAAGGGCCCGAGCATACCCTTGACCATTTCGGAAAATGATTCAGCTTTAATCAGGGTCAGGCAGGATACCTGCTCGCCTTTTCCCCAGCTTACCACCGCCAGCTTATCGCCGGCGTGGATATTGGCTTTATCTCTGGCTTCCTTCGGCAGTACCATCTGGCCGCGCTCGTCTATGCTGACTAATGCCTCGACCTTACAGCAGCCTGACGGCATGTCGGCGGGAGAACAGCAATTTTCTTTCTTCTCCGCTTTAGCCATTTTTCCCCTCCAGATAAAATAGAATAATCAGAAATATCAGAATATACTGATATTATA
>CAYQZZ010000105.1:0-5105 GCA_964422155.1 uncultured Dehalococcoidaceae bacterium
GGCATGAACCTTGAGGAAAAGGAGGACATCGCCCGCTTCATAATCGATGTATACGAAGGCCAGGGAGATACCTATCCAGACACACCGGTCCTGAAAAACGGCATCAAGAGCATTGTCCTCGTAGAACATGACATGGGCGTGGTTATGGACATTGCTGATAGGATAGTCGTTCTCGACTTCGGTTATAAAATCGCAGAGGGCACTCCGGTTGAAATTAAGTCCAACCCAGAGGTTATTAAGGCCTACCTAGGTGAGGAATTAAAGACCTAGCTAGAGAATTTTTACGATATTACAGCGTGGATAGAACCGATGCTGCAGGTAAACAATATTGAAGTCGCTTATATGAAGGTGGTCCAGGTTTTACACAGCGTATCGCTTGAGGTAGATGATGGGAAAATCGTGGCTTTGATTGGGGCTAATGGCAGCGGCAAGACGACCACGCTTAAGGCGATTTCTGGATTGTTGAAGACAGAAGAGGGCGAGATAACCAGCGGTAATATTGTTTTTGATGGCAGGAGGATTGACAGGTACGGGCCGGAGGATATCGCGGCTATCGGCATATCCCAGGTCATGGAAGGACGGAGAGTCCTGGAGCATCTCAACGTGGAGGAAAATCTATATGTCGGCGCTTACTTACGCAAAGACCGGGCCGCGGTCAAGCATGACCTGGAGATGGTTTTTAACTATTTCCCCAAGATAAAAGACTTTCGCCGCCGTACGAGTGGATATTTATCGGGAGGCGAACAGCAAATGCTGGTGATTGGCCGGGCGCTGATGGCAAATCCCAGTCTCATGCTCCTGGACGAACCATCGCTGGGGCTGGCGCCAATCGCGGCGCAGGAAATATATGAAATTATCCAAAAGATCAATGAAGAGCAAAAAGTTTCGATCCTACTGGTAGAGCAAAACGTCAAAGCTGCTCTAGGCATCGCCGACTACGGTTACGTGATGGAAAACGGCCGAATCGTCCTCGATGGCCCCGCCGAGAAGCTGAAGGACAATGAGGATGTCAAGGAATTTTATATGGGGCTATCGGCGATAGGATCTCAAAAGAGCTTCCGTGATGTCAAACACTACCGACGAAGGAAAAGATGGCTTTCCTGAAGGAAAAGGTTTCGCCAATGATTAGTGAAATCAGCCAGGAAAACCTTAACAAAGGTGATACCTGGCCCAAGGTACTCAAGTACAACTATGAAAAATACGGCAACCGGCACAAGGCAATGCGCCGCAAGCACTTTGGCATCTGGCAGTCTTACACCTGGCAAGACTCCTACCTGAGCGTAAAATACCTGGCACTCGGTTTACTTTCGCTCGGCTTTAAGGCTGGAGACAAGCTGCTTATCGTGGGTGATAACGCGCCGGAGTGGTATTTCGCAGTGCTGGCGGCCCAGTCCAATCACGGGATTAGCGTGGGGTTGTACTCTGATTTAACGGAATCAGAGATAAAGTACATCTCAACCAATTCCGAATCCGCTTTCGCCTTTATCGAGGACCAAGAGCAGGTCGATAAATTCTTCCAGATAAAGAAAGAGTTGCCGCTGTTAAAGAAGATAATTTACTGGCGGTATAAGGGTCTTCCCCATTACCGGGACCCCGCGCTCATCGGGTACAGGCAAGTGCTGGAACTTGGGCGTGATTATGAAAAAAAGCACCCTGGTCTATTCGAGGAAAACGTAGCCAGTGGGAATGCCGATGATGTATGCTCTCTTATCTACACTTCCGGGACTACCTGCGAGGTCCCCAAGGGAACCATGCACTCATTCAAGACGATACGGTACGGCTCCGAGTATTACCTGCACCTGGATCCATGGTATGAGACAGATAACGTGGTCTCGTATCTGCCACCGGCCTGGATATTCGAGCAATGGTTCGGCCTGGGTTGCCACCTGCTTTCAGGCAGCACCATTAACTTTCCCGAAGAGGCGGATACTCAACAGCAGGATATCCGAGAGATAGGGCCGACGATGATATTTTATAGCCCCCGCCTCTGGGAGAGGCAGGCCAGTTGGGTCCAAGCAAGGATTCGGGGTGCTGATTTTCTTAAAAAATTCACCTACCGCCTGTTCATGCCCGTAGGCTACAAGATGGCCGATTTCAAAATCAAAAAGCAGAAACCGGGGCCACTCTGGAGCATGCTCAATGCGCTGGGGAACCTGTTTTTATTCAGGCCTATCAGGGACAGCCTCGGGCTTACCAATGCCAGGATTTGCTATACGGCTGGGTCGATGCTTAGCCCGGATATTATCAGGTTCTATCATGCTCTAAAAGTGCCTCTGAAAAGCCTTTACGGGTCGACGGAGGGTGGAGCGCTGACCGGAGCCAGCAACGATGATATTCGTCTGGATACGGTCGGCACGCTTAACCCCGGAGCCGAGGTCAGGATTACCGAAGCCGGGGAGATTATCAGCCGGCAGCCTGGCACTTTCCTGGGTTACTATAACGACCCCGCGGCTACCGCGGAGGTTCTCAAGGATGGATGGTTCCATGGCGGTGATAGCGGATATTTTACCGAGGATAAACATCTGGTGTTTGTGGATCGACTCAAAGACATCGTCGAACTCACCTACGGCGATAAACTGGCACCGCAGGATATCGAAAGCCGGCTGAAATTCAGCCCGTATATAAAAGATGCCTGGATATTGGCAGGGCCGGGCAGGGAGTATCCGTCGGCGATTATAATCATAGACCATGAAAATGTCGGCCACTGGGCTGATGGGAGAAAGGTGACCTATACCACTTATACCGACCTTTCCCAGAAGCCAGAGGTCTACGAACTAGTCGAGCAGGAAATAGCCAGAGTAAACAAAGACCTGCCGACCGGCTGCAGGGTCAGGAAATATGTCAATCTGCATAAGGAGTTTGACCCTGATGAGGCAGAGTTGACCAGGAACCGGAAACTGAGGAGGGCGTTCCTGGAAAAACGCTACTGCGGCCTCATCGAGGCTATTTACAGCGGCAAAACCGAGGTGCCGATAGAAGTTCAGATTAAATACCAGGACGGAAGGACAGGGATAATCAAGACGACTATCAGCATCAAATCTGTCGAGGAGGCAAACCGATGACGTTCTTGCTGCAACTGGCGGTAACCGGCTTCGGGCTGGGGATGGTCTATGCCCTCATTGCCATTGGTTTTGTCATCATCCTCAAGTGCTCCAAGGCATTCAATATCGCCCAGGGACAGTTCGTGATGATAGGCGGTTACCTGGGCTACACTTTCCTGGTGACATTCCATCTGCCGGTCTGGGCCAGCCTGCTGGCGGCCATCGCCGTCGCTGCCATTATGGGCATATTGATCGAGCGCCTTACCCTGCGCCCGCTGGTGGGTCAATCGGTGCTGGCTATCATCATGATGACCATCGCCCTGGGGACCGTACTGG
Organism: uncultured Dehalococcoidaceae bacterium; assembly: GCA_964422155.1. Taxonomy (GTDB): domain Bacteria; phylum Chloroflexota; class Dehalococcoidia; order Dehalococcoidales; family RBG-16-60-22; genus JBGPRB01. Next base: position 3,378 of record CAYQZZ010000105.1, read on the forward strand.
ATGGAATAGCAACTTTGGTCTGGGGCGGCGAATATAAGGCCTACCACGGGGTACTGCCGACGCTGAACCTGAAAGTGGGTGAGCTATCCGTGCCCCCGGAGACATTAATCGGCATCATCGTATCTATTATTGCGGTGGCGATACTTATGATTCTCTTCCGCTATACCAAGGCCGGTCTGGCCATGAGGGCCACCGCCGAGGATGAGCAGGTAGTGCAGAGTGCCGGTATCAAGGTAACCACGGTTTATGCCATTTCCTGGGTGATTGCCTGCGTGGTCGGCGTCATCAGCGGCATTCTTCTCGGCGGCGTGTCCGGGGTTTCGACAGCGTTGGCTGAGGCCGGTATGAGGGCGTTCGCGGTGGTGCTGCTGGGAGGGATTGACTCAATCGGCGGGGCCATTGTCGCCGGAATCATACTGGGTATACTGGAGAATGTCGCCTCCGGCTACCTGGACCCGCTGCTTCCCTCCGGCGGCGGGCTGGCCAATGTCTTTCCGTTTATCGTCATTATCGTTGTGCTGACGCTCAAACCCCATGGCCTATTCGGCATGGCCAGGATTGAAAGGATTTAAGCATGAGTTTGCCTAGCGGGGTCTTCCAGGAAAGCTACGGGCAGGACATGGCCATCTTCCGCACCCGGACGCAATGGATATTGTTGCTGGCCTTCCTCGTCCTGCTCTTTGCCATGCCGCTATATTCCAGTGATAGAGTGCTCACCATACTGACCATCATGGGTATTACCATTATCAGCGTTCTCGGCCTTAATATCCTGACCGGTTACTGCGGGCAAATCTCCATCGGTCATGCCGGCTTCATGGCTGCCGGCGCCTATGTGTCTGCTATCCTTACCGCCAAGCTCGGCTGGTCGTTCTGGGCGGCCCTGCCCTGTGCCGGCCTGGGCGCGGGATTAGTAGGTATCATCTTCGGGCTGCCATCATTAAAGATAAAAGGTTTTTACCTGATTATGGCAACGGTAGCCGCCCATTTTATTATCATCTGGGTTATCCTCCAGTTCCAAAATATCACCGGCGGCGCCGATGGGTTATCTGTGCCCCGGCCCGAGATAGGCGGCCTGGTATTGAAGTCCAAAGCCAGCTATTTCTATTTAGTGATGATCATCACCTGTATTGCGGTATACCTGGCAAAAAACATTGTCAGGACCAGGGCGGGCAGGGCTTTCGTCGCTATCCGGGATAATGACCTGGCGGCTGAGGTTATGGGTGTCAACCTGTGGACTTACAAGTTAACGGCCTTCTTTATCGGCTGTGTCTTTGCCGGTGTGTCCGGTGCGCTGCTGGTTCACTACTATGCCTACGCCAGCACCGACCACTTTCCCTTCATGAACTCGGTATGGTACCTGGGCATGCTCATCGTCGGCGGTATGGGCAGCATGACCGGGGTTATCTTTGGCGTAGTTTCCCTTAAACTGCTGGATGAGGCGGTCACCGTTTTTGGGCCAATGTTAGCCGCCATTTTCCCCGCCATTGCTGCCCAGGCAGCCGCCTCACTCGGTCTTATCCTGCGCGGTCTGGTAATCATCCTGTTCCTCATTTTTGAGCCCAGGGGGCTGGTCCACCGGTGGGAGCTTGTCAAATCATATTACAGGCGGTGGCCTTTCTCATATTGATTGATTAAATACGGATGAAAGGAGGTGGGTGCATTAGGAAAGGTTCTTATATTCATTTTATCGAAGCAACTCATAAATTAGTAAGGAGGATATATGACCAA
>CAYQZZ010000106.1:0-5054 GCA_964422155.1 uncultured Dehalococcoidaceae bacterium
CCGCTGCGGGTCGAGGCTACTTCTCCCCGCCAGGGCTCATAGCCAAGAAAGATGGCATTCATGATGCCTTCACCACGGGTGGCGGTCAGAAAAGCACTACGGAAACCAATGAGCCCTTTGGTAGGTATGTGGTATTCCAAATGTACGTTATCACCATCGTTGCGCATATCCACGAGCTGGGCCTGCCGATTGCTAAGCATTTCGGTTAAAACCCCAATGTATTCAGCCTTGGTATCAATGTTTAGAGCCTCCACGGGTTCCATAAGCTTGCCATCAACTACCTTGGTAATGGCTTCCGGCTTGGAAACTTCAAATTCGTAGCCCTCCCGGCGCATGGTTTCTATCAGAATAGCCAGATGCAATTCTCCTCTCCCTTTTACCAGGAAGGTGTCGGGACTATCTGTATCCTGGACCCTGAGACTAAGATTAGTCTCCAGTTCTTTGTAGAGTCGCTCCCGTAACTGGCGCGTGGTGGTGAAGCGCCCCTCGCGGCCGGCTAACGGGGAGGTGTTTACGCCAAAGGTCATCTCTACCGTCGGTTCGCCAATGTCTATGCGTGGTAGAGCTTCAGGCCTATCGGGACTGGCAATGGTATCTCCAATAGTGACTCCTTCAATGCCCGTCACCGCTACTATATCACCCGCCTCGGCTCCGGCTACCTTCACGCGTTCCAGTCCGAGGTGGGTAAATACCTCGCTAATCTCATAATTTCTCTGGTTCCCATCGGCGCTGATACAAACTACGGAGTCGCGGGCGGCTACCTTGCCTCTCCAGATTCTACCTATAGCTATTTGCCCCTTGTGGCTATCGTAGTCCAGGTTAGAAACCAGCATTTGAAAGGGCCCGCTTTCAATTTGCGGCGGCGGTACTTTTTCTAAGATGCTTTCGAAGAGGGGGCTGACGTCTTTACCCTTCCTACCCGGATCCGTCACAACCGTGCCTTCCTTACCACTGGCATATAGAACCGGAAAATCAAGCTGGTCAGTACTGGTAGCTAGCTCCAGGAACAGGTCCTGCGTGAGATTGAGCACCTCCGCTATCCGCGCATTTTCTCTGTCTATTTTGTTGATAACTACAATCGGTTTCAGGCCATGTTTTAGAGCCTGGGCAAGCACAAACTTGGTCTGAGGCATAGGGCCTTCCATGGAATCCACCAGAAGCAGGCAACCGTCAGCCATATTTATGACGCGCTCCACCTCGCCGCTGAAATCGGCATGCCCCGGAGTATCGATGATATTTATCTTGACTCCCCGGTAAATCACGGCGGTATTCTTAGCCATAATAGTAATGCCTTTTTCACGCTCGAGCGTATTCTGGTCCATGATTAACTCGCCCACTTGCTGATTATCCCGGAAGATATTACTTTGCTTAAGCAAGGCATCTACCAGAGTAGTCTTCCCATGGTCGACATGGGCGATGATAGCGATATTTCTTATGTCATTGCGATAATTCATATTATCAGCACCATCGCTTGATTTTAATGCTCACAATAGGCAGTAATGTCTCCAAGAAATTCAAAGGTTAATGGGTACTAATTTACAATGAGGTCGTGTCAAATGAGTATTCAGCTTCACCGTTGTCGGCTATTGAAATTAGTGAAGAGCAACCTGATATCTCTAGTCTGTGAGTGACCGAGGCGGCGTTTTCGCCTCACTGGTGAAGCCTCTTTTAGTGAAGGACCAGAGTTCGGAAGCGATGAAGATGAAAGCATTCCCTAGGCCAGCACATTGCATTCAGATGTCCTGAAAGCTCGCCGAGACAACCCTTATTTTCGACAGTCAGAGTTTTGGTCATAAATATCAGGCTGTTTAAGGGTGCAACAACAGTTTAACATAGGCACCAACTCTATTATACCAATGAGAGAATCTTTCTTGCAAAGACCTGGACGACCCGGAAGATGGCAAAATAGAGAGCCGGCGCTGGATCTTCATAGTACAAGATAACGAAGTGCGATTTCTTGTTAGAACATATCGGTTACCGCAAGGCAAGTCTCGGCCTTCGCCAGAGTCGTTAATACGGTGAAGAGCAGAATTTAGTCACCACTGTACGAACATCGGCATCACTGTTCCGCTGTAGGTATACCTATATTGAGGGTAAAGGGATATGCTTTATCAAGAGCATAGTCGCAATAACAACGGCATGATTTCATTCCGGGTGCCGGTTCCAGCGGGGGATAATAACCGGCTCCGAGGTCTATGAATCCGGGCCAGTAAGAGGCTGCCGATAGAAGCCAACATGACTGCACTTTACGCTAAAAAGTACAAGGATCTTCCGAGGGAGTAATCATGAGAAAATGACTTTCCACCAGGGTGGAAACAATTTACTTTTTTGTTAAGCCACCGTAATAAGTGCACGGATAGGGGTTTGGCAATGTTTTATGTTGTCAATAACAAGGGCAAAAAGATAATTGCCTTGCTTATATTAATAGTTTAACATTCGAATACGTTTAAATTAATTCTGGATGTTAAATGTTATTCAAGAGGGGCAGATTTCGATGGCCTTGCTTGTAGCATTCAGCCACTGTAAACACAGTTTATTATATTGACTTAACGTGTAATCTATTCACATTCATTTGATGGCAAGGAATTTCAGGGGGTCAGGCCAGTCTCCTGTAGAAGAACATTAATATACCGACAATGATAACCAAGCCAGCAATAATACCACCAAAGCGCCACCAGTTGGTTGATGACTGGATTAGCTTACGGAAATTCTTGCTCTGCTGGATGCCATCGACGCCACAAAATGAACACGGACTGTATAAAAATCTAGGATAACTTCGAATACTCTCAGGTGGGGAAGAAATGATTTGGATACTTGGCGAGGAACTGAAGGAGGACTCTATTTTGAGATAATACTGTTTTCGAGGGAAAAATCAATTCCGCTGTAACCCGTTTCAATTGCTTGACGGACTTCATCATTGAGCCGGCCATCACCATTGGAATCGGTTATAATAGGATACAATATCGCGGCCAATCCGCTGACATAGGCAGTGGCGAAAGATGTACCGTGCTTGTAACCATAACTATTGTTGGGTAAGGTGGAATAGATTTTGAATCCGGGAGCGGCTACATCTACCCAGTCTCCATAATTAGCCAGTGGGGCGAGTGTCCCATTTTCCTGAATAGCGGTTACCGCTAAACAATTTTCATAATAGGCCGGGTAGACCGGTAGAGAATCGCCATCATTGCCGGCGGCTGCGATGATAATGACACCATTATTCCAGGCGTAATCCACAGCCTCTTTCAACTCGGACGTGGAATCTTTTAACTCTATGCTAATATTGATTACCTTGGCACCGTTATCAACTGCCCAGATAATGCCATCGGCCAGTGTTGAAATTTGACACTTACCTTTGTCGTCAGCTACTTTAACATTGACCAGATGACTTTCCGGCGCCACACCTGTGATACCCGATCCGTTATCAGCGTCAGCGGCGATAATTCCAGCGATAGCGGTACCGTGACCATAAATATCATCAGCGGTGGCGCTTTTGGATAAATTAATTTCAGCCACTACCTTTCCGCAAAGGTCTTCATGATTTTTATCAATACCAGTATCAAGCACGGCAACCAGTATCGGGGGGTTATTTTTTACACTCCGAGTAAATGATAAAGCTTTAATTTGATCCAGCGCCCACTGAGCCTTTAAATCCGAGATACTTTGAGAATATTGGTTTAATTGAATGCCGGAATTGGGAAGTCCAAAAGGTATATCTGGGGAAAGAGCCGGGCTGCCCGTTTTTTCAGTTTCCGTTACGCTAATTATTTTGGACGGCACATCGATATGCAGGCTCGAAATACCATTGTCTGACGTACGACTATCAAGGACGGCATAGCTCGCGTTGAATCCCTGCCAGCTGGCAAATAAGCTGGCCATGATGAATGCCTGAAACAGGCATTTTTTCAAGGATATTTTCACGATATTTTATGTTATTCATAATTATCATCTTTGAGGAATCACCTAATAGTCATGAAATAGTTAGTATTTTGGTATCTAGTACTACATGCGATTAATGTAATAAACGTTAATTTAAGGTATTTTATATCAAGCATCATTCACAATATTATGGTTATATACATTGATGTCGTAATATATTTTATTTACGTATTAAACCTATTAACAGGGTATAAATAGGAATTTCTAACCGTTTTCTAACCGATTGTTTATACAGATAATACCTTTTTCTAACATTTCATCCCTTATACTAAATAGGAACTACTATATCTGGGTGAACTTATCTTTTTATAACAAACAATTTCATTAAGATCGAATATTAAAATAAATCTGCCCGGCTTGTGGCGATAAAGGATATTAAACGATCAAGAATTCTATCCTGATAACCCTAGTATTATTAACGCAGATCATCTTCCCTCAAAGTGCGGCAGCTTCGCAGTCTGCGCCCGATATCACTGTCACGCCTAAATCAATAAACTTTGGCTCCGTCCCTGTTGGCACAACCACCTTACCCGAGACAGTAACCGTGAAAAATGACGGTACAGCCGATCTCATTATCTCTTACATCGATATTGCCGGAGCCGATGCTTCTCAGTTTCATATTACCAGTGTCAATGTAACTTCCGAAATATTGCCCCCGGGTACCTCAGCCAGTGGTACCATCGTATTCGGTCCCACTTCCGCCGGTAATAAAACGGCACGCCTGCGGATCTGTTCCAATGACCCGGATGAAAGCTGGGCTTATGTTTACTTGAATGGCACCGGTACTGAGACTCCCCCGGCACCCGATATTAGCGTTGACCCGACCTCCATTGACTTCGGCTCGGTACAGGTAGGCTCTCCAAGCGCTTCCGAGAACGTGACCGTTACCAATGACGGTGATGCCGATTTGATTATCGGTAACCTCACCATTAATAACGGGCAGTTCGCCATCTCCAGCGGCAATATCTCCTCTCAGACACTGACTCCCGGCGCTTCGGCCAATATCAGCCTTGTCTTTACTCCGAATGCCACCGGCGCTCAATCGGCCAACCTGACCATACCCTCCAATGACCCGGATGAAAGCTGGGCTTATGTTTACTTGAATGGCACCGGTACTG
>CAYQZZ010000107.1:0-4927 GCA_964422155.1 uncultured Dehalococcoidaceae bacterium
ATCAAAGCTCTATTGCGGCGAAGAATCCTTCCGATGTAGCGCTGAGCAGATTACCTCTCTGATTGTTGCCGTCGCCGATAACATGTACGTCAGGGGCCAGGTCCGTAAATATCGAGACAAGTTCGGTACGAGGTTCGACACCCAGAGCCAGAACAACGGTATCACAGGGTATTTCTTTCCTTTTCCCGTTTTTATCCGTAATAACGGCGGCGGTGTCAGTAATAGATTCCAGTTTTACTTCGGTGATTATGTCAACTTTAAGCTTTTCGAGCATGCTCCATAGAGTCGTGGTATCTGCAAAAGGAGAGCTGTCATCGATTTGCTCCAGGGAAAGCATGTCAATTAGAGTAACCTTTTTCCCCTGCTGCGCCAGGTAAAGCGCCGTCTCGGAACCGGTCAGCCCGGCGCCGGCGACAACCACCCTGCCGCCGACTTTCGCTTTGCCCAGGTCGACATCCCCCGCCAGAACAACGTTTTTGCCATCAATACCGGGAATCCGGGGGATAACGGGTAAGGCGCCCACAGCGATGATAATGACATCAGGGTTCTCTGCTTTAATCTTTTTCGGCGTCGCTTCGGTAGACAATTTCACCGCCAGGCCAGTCGTATCCATCGTGGTACGGATAGCCCAATCCAGATATTGCTTCATATCGGCCTTGAAGGGCGCCGCCGCGGCCATGGTCAAAGTCCCACCGAGACGGTCGTCTTTTTCAAACAGGACCACCTCATGTCCCCGTCCGGCAGCCGTCCTGGCCGCTTCCATACCGGCCGGCCCCCCACCGATAACCACGACCTTTTTCTTTTTCGCGGGCGGCGGAAGGTTCACAAATTCGGCTTCTCTCCCGGCTAGAGGGTTGACGGCACAGCGAACCGGCAGGAAGAACCGGTGCGTCCGGGCGATACAGGTGTTGCAGCGTACGCAGGGCCTGATGCTATCTAAACGGCCTTTCTTTGCCTTGTTGACACAATCGGGGTCGGCGATAAAAGCGCGGTTCATAGCGACAATATCGGCCTTGTTTTCCGCGATTATCTGTTCCGCCATAGCAACGTCAAGCGAACCGAGGGCCGTCACAGGTATCTTCAGCTCATTTTTGAAATGAGTCGCATAATGGACATTGATACCACGGGGAACATAGGCTGGCTGAATCATCATGGAACTGGCCCCGGGTTCGAAGGCATTTCCAACCGACACATGTATCAGGTCGATTTTATCCTGAATGGTTCTGACAAACTCCAGCTGCTCTTCGATAGTTAACCCGCCGGGCATCAGTTCATCGGCACTGATGCGGTACTCAATCGCCAATCCATCACCCACCCTGTTCCTGATAGCCTCGAGCACTTCGGTGGCAAACCTCGCCCGGTTCTTAAAACTCCCCCCGTAAGCATCTTTACGGGAGTTCTTCCTGGGGGATAGGAACTGGCTGATGAAATGCCCGTGGGCACCGTGAATCATAATCATGTCCATGCCAGCGTTCAGGCAGCGGTAAGCCGCCCCGGCATAACTCTCGATAATCACTTTGAGTTCTTCCCGCGTCATATCATTAGGCGAGTACCGGGTATGGGGGTCGAAGTAGGTCAATTCAATGGACGCCTTAGCGCCGTACCTTTGAATGGCTTCCGCCAGCCTGTTCAAGGCGCCGATTGTTCTATCAATTCCCAGATTAAGAATGTGGCCGACTCTCGCGGCTGTTTCGTTCATGATAGGAGAATCGCCGATGGTCACAATGCCTGCCCCGCCCCTGGCTAAAGCCCTCTCCCATTCGATTAACTCCCGCGACGCATCCCCGTCTATGCTCGCCAGAAACGGTACACAAGGTGCCGTCTCAATCCGGTTTTTCACCGTCATCCTGCCGATTTTTATAGGTGTAAAGATGTGTTTATAATTGGCCACTTTAAATGTCCTCCTCACCGGCAGCGGAAAATGGGTTAAACGAGTATGTACAAACCAGTCACCGTATTATAGCAAAACTCAGGGAAAAGTGTGTTATTTGACAAGAACTGATACAGAATGTAACAATTTAACACGAACGATTTTCCCGTAAAAGATTCAAACCTGCATCGTCACTTTTCTAGAGTCCGATTATATGTGTACATAAGTCAACATGGTTGCCGGAGGCGATAACTGTATTATCTATAATTAGAAGGAGGGAATAACCCTATATGGCGCTTTTAGAGGAATCAATAAAAGAGGTAAGAACAATAAAGAATTTCATCGGCGGAGAATGGGTTGAGTCAAAAGGTGTGATTCAAGAAGTAATTAATCCGGCTACGGGCCAGGTAATGGCGAAAGTGCCTATTTCCACCGGGGATGAAATGAACGCTGCCATAAAAGCAGCGCGGGAAGCTTTCCCCGGCTGGCGGACGACGCCTCCAGTTGCCAGAGCCAGGTGTCTTTTCCGACTAAAAGAGTTGCTGGAACAAAATTTCGAGGAACTCAGCCGAATCCAGACGCAGGAGCACGGTAAGACGATAGACGAATCGAGGGGAGAGACGAGACGCGGTATCGAGAACGTAGAAGTCGCCTGCGGCATACCCACCCTGATGATGGGCTACAACCTGGAGGACATCGCCTCGGGTATTGACGAGTATGTTATCCGGCAGCCCCTGGGTGTTTTCGGGATAATCGCCCCCTTTAACTTCCCCTTCATGATACCTCTCTGGTCGGGGCCATACGCCGTAGCCACGGGAAACTGCGTCGTTATCAAACCTTCACCGGAGGTCCCCAACAGTCAAATGAGGCTGGCGGAACTGGTCGAAGAAGCCGGTTTCCCACCCGGTGTCTGGAATGTGGTCAATGGGGAAAGAGAAGTGGTCAGCGCCATGTTAGACCATCCGGACGTCAAGGGAATAGCCTTCGTCGGGCGGACGGCAACAGCCAGGGACGTTATTTATAAGAGATGCGGAGAAACGGGTAAACGCGTTATCGCCCAGGGGGCGGCCAAGAACTTCATGGTCATTATGCCGGACTGTAATGTAGAGAGAACCATTCCGGCGATGATGACATCATTCTTCGGCAATACCGGCCAGCGGTGCCTTTCGGGTGCCAACCTCCTCATCGTCGGAGAGGACGAAAAGTTCTACAAAGACTTCTTAAACCAGGTTATCGACGCGGCTAAAAAGATAATTATCGGTTACGGACTTGACGAGTCGGTACAGATGGGGCCGGTACGCAGTAAAGATAAAAAGGACAGAATTACGGGCTATATCGAAAGCGGTATAAAGGAAGGCGCCAAACTCAGACTGGATGGGAGGAAAGGCTTTAAGATTACCGGCAGCTACCCGCAGACATGCTTCCTGGGGCCCACTATTTTCGAGGGAGTGACGCCGGATATGAAAATAGGCAGGGAAGAAATTTTCGGGCCGGTGATGAGCGTCATGCGGGCGAAAAACCTCGACGAGGCAATAACGATGTGCAACGCCAGCCAGTACGGCAACGGCAATGCCATCTTTACCTCAAGCGGTAAAAGCGCCAGGGAATTCCAGTACCGGGTAGTCAGCGGAAACATCGGCATCAATATCGGTATCGTGGCACCGATGGCATTCTTCCCGTTCAGCGGCATGAAGGACTCGTTCTTCGGGGTACTGCACACGCAGGGCCAGGAAGCCGTCCGCTTTTTCACGGAAAGCAAGGTTGTTATCCAGAGGTGGCTATAGGAGCCCTGAATGTCATTCTGAGGAACGGAGTGACGAAGAATCCGCGGGCGGGGCTGGTATACCTACAGTCATATAAAGACAAGAGTACGGCTAAAAAAGAGGTATTTATAGATGAAACTGCACACTGCTTCCGAGGTCATTAGCCTTGCCAAGAAGCTCGAGAGTGAATCAGCGAAGCTCTACCGGGACCTGTCCCGGAGATATGCTAAAGATGGAGATGTTTTCACCTCTTTTGCCAGAGAGAATGAGGCGAATATCGTCCAGATTGAAAGGGCGTATTATGGAGTTATCACTGATGCTATCGAGGGCGGTTTCGCCTTCGATTTGGAGCCGGACGATTATACGTTCGAAGCCGTGCTGGCACAGGACGCAAGCCGCTCCGATGCTTTAGATAAAGCCAGTTCGATAGAGGAAAAAATATCACGGTTTTACTCCGATGCCGCCAAGCAATCGGATGTCCTGATGGCGGATATTCCCCGGGCTTTCAGACTGGTGGCGAAGAAAAGGGATAACCGCAGAGCCAGGCTAAAGGCGCTCCTTGATAGAGAAGCTTAAAAATGAGTAATTATTTGACAGTGACGTCCCGACTTTATCGGAAACCAGACAACCACTCCTCTCCTGGATTCCCGCTTCCGCGGGAATGACATCAGACAATAAATAAATATTATCAAATAATTTATATACTAACCGATTCCGGGTCGGCTCGGCGGCTCTCTGCCAGCAGCATAAGCTCTGCCGTCGCGAATCTCGATATAGTTCATGTCAACCAGCGCATCCAGCAGGACTTCCAGCAAGACGGGGGTCAGCGGCGGGGAGATTTTATCTCTCTCGAAGTCGGTAAATCTATCGAGAATTTCATCGGTTTTAATCCCGGCTTCCTTCTCTATTTTTTCGAGAATGGCAATCTCCCTTCTATAAAAGGGCTGAGCGTAATCGCTATCACTCAAGTCGACCGGTTCACAGGAGAAATGTGCCAGGGTCCGGCTGTCACCGCATAAAAAATGACCCCCCTTTGCTTTTGAGGTGCTCCCTTCCGGCTTTTTTAAGGGGCGGAATCCCGCGCCATCATATTTCGCCATAGCGGGGTCTCTGGCATCATGACCGCGATATCGATACATCACGTTCTCTGCATATCTGTTTCCTAAAAGGTAAATGCCGTGAACAACCGGCATCATCGAAGCCAGCAGTCCGGGGCATATCCTGCCGGTAAAATTCACCCCGTCATAATAGAACTCATCGCCGATTTTGTAGTTAAAGTGGCAGGGATATTTCG
>CAYQZZ010000108.1:0-4890 GCA_964422155.1 uncultured Dehalococcoidaceae bacterium
CATGGAAATATACTCCCTTGCTGGTTCCTGCTCTTTGGATGACGCAAGGTATTTTTCGAAAATCACCCATTCCTCTACCTCCTTTCAATGGATTTTTCACCATACCATATGAGACCAGTCAGCTTTCCTGGATTTTGAATATTCTCGAGATGACAAATCATAACTCTAAATCAATCGTATTGATAAACTTGAATTGATCGGAGCGATAAAAGGTTTACACAAATTCAACCAGCTTTTCTCCCTCATGCAACAATCGCGCTAATATATGGCACCCCTTTACTCACAGGCAATTCAAGTTTATGCATTAATATATGAAGCATCGGGGAAGATAATAGATCCTCTTCACCTATCTTCTTGCCCGATCTCGATGGGAAGATAGTTTTTGATATAGGAGACCAAAATATTATTCTCGCTCCTGGTCCTTCGTATCTGGAGTACCCCGTGTCCCTCCGGTTATATTCAGCGCATCGGCAGACTTCTTGAAACTGCTCTTCCTAGTCATATCCAGAACCTAGTCCTTTTAAGTAGGCTAATTTTATACCTTCTGTCAATATCACGCAAGGGGGCCCTTTTGGAATGACTTATTGATAGTCAAGTAGCTATAGGTAGCAATTTAATGTTTAGGGTATATACTGGGATTTCGTTACACAATGCTTACTTTTGTGGAGCAGCGTCGCTCCGTACCTTGATTTAACAAAGAAGTAAATTGTTGGATAACTTGTTATCTGAAAATAACCCTTACCTATCCACCATTCACCGCCTTGGGATCAGAATTGTAGTAAACAAATGCAGTATTCACCGGCTAGGTAACTTATGGTTGGTAAAGAAGACGAAGCGTAATTTAAGATGCGAGGTTCCGTGCGACTCTTAATTATAACCTTCCTCTTTCCATTTGGACCAATCTACGGATTTTCTTTCTTCTTCTGTTAATATCTGCGGAAACAGTTTTTCAGTATGAACAGGCCCTTGATTCACTTCTATAAATATCCATGGTCTATCTATTCTTTTTATAATGTACGGACAGTGTATGAGATTCGGGGGGATATAGACCACCGTAGACTTGGTTATTGTATGTTTTTCCCTCTCCGAACCCATTTGTAATTCTACCTCCGCCCCCAGATCAGTCGGGTCATCTGGGTTTGTGCCAATAAGCATTAGGATTTCGGCATCCTTGTGAATATGCGGCGGATGTCCTACGCCGAAAGTATCAGCAGAGTGGCCAGTAGCTCGAGGAAGATTCCAGTGAACCCAGTAGAAGTTACATCCTTCAAAGGCATTGTGATCCACACGTGCAATACCGGTACGCCCGCGTTCTACCTCCTCTGGCTTTGCCTCATATGTCTTAAAGTACTTCCCATATTTTGAGTCGGTCATTTTTTTAACTCCTTTTTGCCAGTGTTTATTATCTGAAGAAAATTTTAGAGAACTATGATTTCACCTGCGATATCGGTCTTGGGTGATACTATGCCTTTAATATATCCTTGTGTCTCAGGGCACGCTCCAGGGATGGCTGCATCTTCATCTCGCGGAACTCTTTGATGGCGAAGTCCAGGTGCTCTAATGCTTCCTTTTTCTCCTTGGGGTAATGCTCAAGAAGTAACTCGGCAAGCTGGAGGCGGGTGAGGGCAAGCTCCGGGCGGAAAGGCATTTCCGTACAGACTTTGATAGCTTCCTGGTAGTGTTGGCGGGCTTCATCATATCTATCCAGGAGGGTTGCTGCTCCGCCCAGGTGGCGAATTATACAAGTCGGATAGTAAAAGCCTGACGTACAGATGCCTTTGTTGCTAAAACGATTTAGTAATAGTTCGGCGGCCTGGCAATGGCCTATGAGCACACTTGCTTCCAGGTATGTGGCATCTGTCCAGATAGGTGTTTCATCTTCATTAGTACCAATACTTGGGCGCTTTACTACATAATTTTCTAGGATTTGTGAGACCTCTTCCTTCCTTCCGGCGTAAGCCTGGACCAGGCAGAGTAACAGCTCTCCCCAAAAACCGCCGGGCAAATGTTCGGATCCTTCAAGAGAGGCACCAAGAAAGACCCTGGCTCTAACCTCGCCAAAGTGGATATAAGCATCGGCAAATCCAGCTACCCCGGCTTCTTTACCACGAGGATGTATGCTTTCAGCTATGTCAATTGCATCTTGAAGTCGCCCATCCATCACCGCCAGGGCCGAGTCATTTCTTGCAGAGAATATCTCAAGGGTGAGATTCCCGGTGCGCTGGGCCATAATCCGCAACTCGCCAAACGCCTCTTCAGCGCGTTGCCGCTGACCTACAACCAGATAGGTATTACCTATCCATTGCAGTATTTCCACATTCCTGACATTTAGTCTAGAGCGTAAACTCGCCCAGAGTTCTTCGGAAGTTCGTAACCTCTCCTCAGTGTGCTGCGGCGCGGTGCAGGCCGAGAGAAGTGTGGAACCAGCCATCCAAATAGCCTCCTGGTTACCCAGGCGACGGGCCAGGTCAACCGCCTTATTAAGGAGCGTCAGTCCAGACCTCGTATCACCTGTCGAATACTTCAAATTTCCAAGAGACATATCAGCGTATGCACGCTCGGCAGTATTTGGCCTGGCGTAACGGTCGGCCCGCTCAACCCACTCGGCGTACTGAGGAGTGGTGAAACCCGGGCCAGCTTGTTCTATAAATATAGCCGACAACGCTACCCTACATGGCTGAAAAGCTCGTGAGCCATCGCCAATGCTTTCGGCAATGGAAAACGCCGCCGGAGCTTCAACATCAAGAATACGCCTGGTATCTGGAACCCAATACAAAACATCACACAGGTTCAACAGCAGGTCGCACCGCTTTGCCTTGTCCTCGGGGTCAAGGATTTCCTGCACCTTGAGCGCCTGCTCCAGTAACCTTACCGCCTCACCATAAGCATAGACATCCATGGCTCTTTTGGCTGCCATCTCGCCGTAGCTAACGGCTTTCTTTAAGTCGGCTGCATCGGAAGAATGAGAGAAGTGCTCGGCAAGCTCAGTGGCATGTTCCTCAAGCCGGCTGGCATATATTTCCTCTAGCGCCCGCGCCACCTGCTGGTGCAGGCGTATGCGGCGGGGGGCAATGGTCTCTTCGTACAACGTCTGGCGGAAAAAGGCGTGGGCAAACCTATAAGTAACCGCCGCCCCGACTCCGGCACGTTCCTCTATAACCGCCGCCTTCTTCGCTTCATCAAGGGCATTAAAAAGCTCCTCCTCGGAAAGCCCAGATACCTTCTTCAAGACCTCGAGACGGAAATCCCTCCCGATGACAGCAGCCACAGAAAGAAGCTGGTTGCATTCCTTACTTATCAATGACAGCCTCTTGCCGATGACGTCCCGCAGACCCTCGGGGATGTTCATCTCCAGCGGGGTATCTTTGGCCGGACGCCAGCGACCCTCTTTCTGGGTAATCAGTCCCTCCTCGGCGAGATAGCGTATCACCTCCTGTACGAAGAGGGGATTTCCCTCCGTCTGGCGGTGCACCGCCTCGGCGAGTCCCCAGGGGACGCTTTCCCGGGTAATGCTTTCCAGCATGCGCCTGACCTCATCGGCATTCAGTCCCCGCAGGAGTACACGGCCGTAAGTGGAAACCCGTCTTAACTCAGCTAACGCCGCCGATAACGGATGGTTGCGGTCGACCTCCACGTCCCGGTATGTCCCGACAATCAAAAGCCTTGTCCCGGCTAAATGGCGGGAAACGTGGGTCAGCATATCTAAAGTGCCTTTATCGGCATCATGCAGGTCTTCCAGGACAACGAGCAGAGGCTGGACGCAGGCGGCGTTGGTAAGAAAGCCGGTGACTGCCTGCAGTAACCGGTATCTTTCTTCTTCAGGGTCTTTCTGGGGCCGGAGCTTTACCTTGAGTCTTTCTCTAATCTCAGATACGATGCGTGCCACATCGGCAGCGCTGGTACCGAGCTCTTCACGTAAGTCTTTAATCTCACGGCTTAACACATAAGAACGCATGGCTTCGACGAATGCCAGGTAGGGTAAAGACAGCGAGCCTTCTTCATAGCAGTGGCCGACCAGAGTCCTTCCGCCACGCAGGGTTACATAGGTCGATAATTGTTCGCAAAGGGCGGTCTTTCCGATGCCCGGCTCGCCCATGACCATCGTCAGGGCACCCTGCCCCGACATAGCGCCGTCAAAAGCACCCTGGAGCTGTCTTAGCTCCGGCTCCCGGCCCACAAATACCCTTCGGTAAAGGGGATTTTCAGAAGGGGCGGTTTCCTTGGATGGCTCTTTCTTTATCTTGCCGGCCTCAATCGATTCCAGGGCCTGGAGGACAACCGTGGCCGATTCTGGTCTTTTCTGCGGGTCTTTCTCCAGAAGTTGCATGATGAGTGTTTCCAGAGCCGGGGGCAGGTCGGCCCGGTGCCAGGCAGGGGATACCGGCGGCGTGTTGATGTGCTGCCCGATAATTGCCACCGAGTCGTCCCCCACGAAGGGCGGCCTTCCCGTCACCATCTCGTAGAGCATGGCGCCCAGGGAATAGAGGTCGGCTTTAGTCGTTACCTTGCCGCCCATGGCCTGCTCCGGTGGCATGTAGGCCACCGTGCCCACCATCATGCCGGACTGCGTTAAACGGGAGAGGTCTACCGCCACGGCCAGGCCGAAGTCGCCTATCTTGGCGGTGCCGTCGGCGCTCAGCCAGACGTTGCCCGGCTTGAGGTCGCGGTGGATGATACCTTTGGCGTGGGCGAACTCCAGGCCGCGGCAGACAGACTCAGCGATTTCAATGGCTTTGTCCAGGGGCAGCCGGTGTTCTGACGCTTTCTCGATGAGCCCCTCGACATCGCCGCCGGGCATCAGCGGCAGCACGATGTAGGGCTGGCCTTCGTGGTCACCGAAGTCGTAGACGGTCATGATATTGGGGTGGTCACCGAGGCGTCCCATGGCCT
>CAYQZZ010000109.1:0-4650 GCA_964422155.1 uncultured Dehalococcoidaceae bacterium
GTCCGGCCAGGCGAAAGATGCGCCCGTTCTGGGTCTCCGGCGGAATTTTCAGTGCCACCTTGCCTTTAGGTGTGGGCACCTGGACTTCGCCGCCGAGGACGGCTACTGCCAGGGGCACCGGGACGGTAGTATGCAGGTCGTCTCCCTGGCGTTCCAGCGTCGGGTGAGGTTGGGCCGAGATATTAAGATAAAGGTCGCCGCTGGTACCGCCGCTATAACCGGGCTGCCCCTTACCGGAGACGCGTACCCTAGAGCTGGTGGTTACTCCAGCCGGTATTTTCACCTCGATTCGCTTGATATTAGGTACAACGCCGGCGCCGCGGCAAGCGGAGCAGGGCAGGTTCTGAATCCGTCCGCTGCCCTTACAGGCTGTGCACGGTTCTTCCACCTGCAGGTTGATGGTACGGCTGGTACCGCTGTAGGCTTCCTCGAGCGTTACTTCGACGGTCGATTCGAGGTCCTCTCCGCGTCTCGCCTGAGAACGGCGGGAAAAGACCCGCGAACGTTCGCCACCGAACAGTTCCTCGAAGATGCTGTCCATGCCGCCGATATCCCCGCCGAAGCGGTAGCTGGTGCCGCCACCTGGAGAATACTCCCGGTACTGTGCCTGCTGTTGCTCCGCCTGTTCAAACTGGTCGGCATACTGCCACTTATCACCGTATTTATCGTACTTCTGCCGTTTTTCCTTGTCCGAAAGTACCTCATAAGCGGCGTTGACTTCCTTGAACCTCGCCTCGGCGGATTTATCACCGGGATTGACGTCGGGGTGGTACTTGCGTGCCAGGCGGCGGTAAGCCTGCTTGATTTCCTTGTCGCTGACATCCTTTTTTACCCCTAAAATGTCATAGTAGTTTTTACCGGCCATGTCTTTTCTCCACAATCACTTAATTAATATTATAAATCTTTTCAGATAACATGTCAAGGAATAATAAGGAAAGTTAATATCAAATTATTAAGTCTTTATCTGATAGCGATGGCTATTCAGGAAAGTACATTGGAGACGACTCTATTTTTTCTCCGGTCACTGGCACGTCCAGTTGACAAGCTGGCGTTTTCACGTGTAATCTATGAGTGAGGAATTTTAATGCCAGCTTGCCCTAACTGCGGACGTCGGACTCTAAGGACCAAGGACTGGGCTTGCCAGTGGTGCGGCTATCCGCTGATATCCCGGGCATATAAGGTGATAGATAAGACCTTTAAAGAGCTTCAGGAAGAAAGAAATCTTGTCTCGAAATTGGGGGAGCTTGAACCGGAATCTGAGCCGGAACCAGAGTCTGAACCTGAACCAGAACCGGAGAGAAGACCAAAGCCGCAACGCAGGCCTTTATTCAGGCACAAGCCCGAACCTGAACCCGAGCCTGAACCTGAACCGGAGCCGGAGATAAGACCGAGGCCTCAACCCCGACCTGTACTCAGGCCCAGGCCCGAACCTGAACCAGAGCCCGAACCGGAACCGGAAGCCGAGCCGGAGCCAGAACCTGCGCCGGTACCCACGCTGAAGCTGGAGGCATTCAGGGATGGCATGGAGATAAGCGTCGACCAGCTTGATGCACTTTATCGGGTGGAGAAGGCGCAGGCCCACGCGAAATTCACGGGTAAAACAATAGTGGTGAGGGGACTGGTGGAGAGGGTATTCGTCAGGGAACACCTTGAAATACGCTATATCGTACTTACCGGCGCCGGGAGGAAGGGAGTATGGAGCGTGCGGTGCACGTTCGGTAAGGAAGGCGCCTCCGGATTGACCCGTCTTAAGGAAGGGCAGGAGGTAGCGGTGAGCGGTAAATATGACGGCTACGGAAAGAACATCATCTTAAAGGAATGCCTTCTGGTTAGCTGACGATACCTTAGAGTAATATTTCGGTTTCTCCCGATATGACATTTAGTCCGTCTTTTGTTTTTCCGGCATCGCCCGGGTAATAATATCCAGCAATTTATTCAATATCCGGGCGGTAGCGCCCCAGATTACTTTTCCCCGGTAATGATAGGTGCAAGAATCTACCACGATACCATCAAGAGTCTCTATAGCTGCTTTCAGACAGTCCTTGTCCAGCAGCGCCGGAATAGGGACTTCGATTATCTCGTCGACCTCGTCTTTGTTTTTGCTGAACCGGTAAGGCCATGGTATCAGGGCGACAAACGGCGTGACGATATAGTTCGACGTTGTCGTTATCTCGTCGTCGAGCTCGCCCAGTACCTCGACGTCTTTTAAGCGCAGGCCGATTTCCTCCGAGGCTTCCCGCAGAGCGGTATCCAGCAGAGTTCTATCGTCAGTATCCCGATTTCCACCCGGGAAGGATATCTGGCCCTTGTGTACTTTAACCGTCTCCGTGCGCTTGATGAATACGATGTGGTACTGCCCCTCCTTTTTATATATGGGGATAAGTACCGCGGACGGCACGCGGCTATCATCGACGATATGCCTCTTCTGTCTTTGAGCCAGGATTTTCTTTAATTCCGCTTTCACTGACCATATATTAGTACGGGCGGAGTGTAAAAACAAATTTTTTATATTAAGCCGTTTTTAAAAACCTATCCCCTTTAGGGTGAACCCCTACCCCCTTCCCTTATAAGGGAAGGGGGAGTAAAGGTAAGAGGGGGGCTTCGCCCCCCTCTTTAATATTTCTTCCCCCTCTCAAACAGATATATTTATGCTTTAATTTATTCTTACATGTTTGAGAGGGGGATTAAGGGGGTGAGATTGAAAAAAGGATGTAAGTAACCTTTTCTAGCCCTCCCACAATTGTCATTCCCGTGAAAATGGGAATCCAGATTCGCATTCTGTCATTCTGACCCGATGTAATCGGGGGAAGAATCTCGGGGAGGGGTCGTGGTCTGGATTCTCGGGTCAAGCCTTCAGGATGAAGCGTTCAGGCTGAAGCCCGAGAATGACATTATTTTATAATATCGATCTGATATAGCCATTCCTGTTCTAGCCTGAGTTCACTATATTGTGTATAATTGAACTGTATTTATGGCACTTAATTATACGTCAACAGCAGCCGGGGTCGGAGAAAAATCAAACCTGTCCTGCCGGAGAGGTTCGATAATCGACAGGGTTGTAAACTATATCGAGGTCTTGAAACCCCTGCCGACTGTCCTGCTGGCTTTTATCGGGACATGTACGGCCATCATTGCCGGAGCCGGACAGTTATCTCTAAGGATTCTATTAGTCATGGCGACGGTCTTGATAGCCTCGGCAGGGGCCAATGGATTGACCAACTATCTCGACCGCGATATTGACGCCCGTATGCAGCGTACCAGTTGCCGCGTCCTGCCATCGAAGGCTATTTATCCGCCTGAAAAGGTATTGCCCCTGATTATCGGCCTGATTGTTATCGGACTGGTGCTGGCATGGCTGCTGCACCCGTATGTGTTCCTGGCCGATGCTTGCGGCACGCTGGTTGCCGCCACCTGGCGCAAAAAGGTGACCTGTGTTTACCCGCAGGGTGTGCTCGCCAGCTGCGCCCCGATACTGATGGGCTGGCTGGCCATTAATCGGTCTCTAAGGTGGGAGTTATTACTCCTTTGCATCCTGATTGCTGCCTGGCTGCCGCTGCATGTCTGGAGTGTCAATATCGCCCACCGTGACGACTACCGGCAGGCAGGCCTGAACTACTTCCCAATCAATCTGGAGGTCAAGGACTCTGTAAAAGTGCTGCTGGTCTTTTCTCTGGTGCTGTATGCGGCTTCTCTCGCCCTCTATTTCGTCGGCGGTTTCTCCTGGCTGTACCTGGCGCTGGCTAATATATTGGGCATCGGCATGGTCTATGCCACCTTTAGACTGGTAATTTCCCATGCGGCTAAAGATTCCTGGAGGTTATACCGGCTATCGGCTTTTCCCTACCTGGGAGCTATATTTCTGGTCATGTGCCTGGATATCTGGCTTCTTCGATAAAGTTGCTGGAGAGGTTCAATGGATTTTAATCTGAGTGAGCAGGAAAAGATGTTGCAGAGTCTGGCCAGGGACTTTGCAAAGAAAGAGGTATTGCCCCGCGCGGCGGAAATCGACCGCAGCGGCCAGTTCCCTTTAGACCTTGCCAGAGAAATGGGTAGGCGCGGTTTCCGGGGCCTGCCTTATCCTGCCGAATACGGCGGCAGTGGTGCCGGCTATATCGGTTTTATTCTGGTGCTGGAGCAGCTCTGCCAGGCATCGATGTCCGTTGGTGCCATCATGGCGGTCAACACAGTTCCTGAGGAAGGCATTTTCCGCTTCGGCAATAAAGAGCAGAAGCAGCGTCTACTTGTGCCCCTGGCGAAGGGGGAATGGCTGGGCGGCATCGGTTTTACCGAGCCTGATACCGGCTCCGACCCCCGGGCGATTACTACCATAGCCAGGCGCAGCGGCAGTGGCTTTATTATCAACGGGCAGAAAATGTTCATGTCGCTGGCACCGGTGCTTAATGTGGTGCTGCTGTTCTCCCGGAGGGAAAGTGGGGAAGGTCTTAACGCTTTCATCGTCGAGTCTAAGTCGCCGGGATTTGCTGTGCAGGAGACGCTGGAAACGATGGGGTTAAGGGGGCTGGGCACCTCCATAGTGAATCTCGACGATGTGTACGTACCCGCGGAGGATTTAATCGGTAAAGAGGGGCAGGGTTTCGATATCCTGCTGGAGGCGATAAGTATCGAGCGGATGAGCGTGGCCATGCAGGG
>CAYQZZ010000110.1:0-4569 GCA_964422155.1 uncultured Dehalococcoidaceae bacterium
CTGGGCAGGACAGTCGGCGAGGCGCTCATGGAGACGCACATCTGTTACTACAACCAGCTCAAACCGCTGCTGAAGAACATAAAAGGACTTGCCCATATTACTGGCGGGGGGCTGGTGGGTAATGTTCCCAGGTCTATCCCGAAAGGGCTGGCAGCACGATTCGATAGTAGCAAATGGACTAAACCGCCTATCTTTAATCTAATACAGAAAAAGGGCAACGTCGATACCCAGGAGATGTACCATGTCTTCAATATGGGCATCGGCATGGTGGTCATCTGCTCTCCGCAGAATGTGGCTATGCTGAAAAAAACTCTAAAGGGAGCTAAAGTCGTCGGCGAGGTGGTGAAGCAGAAAGGGGAAGCCCGGGTGATAATAGATGGCACCGGCTACAGACAGGACAAGGTGGCGTAAAGAGTGTAGTTTAGGAGGCTATTTGAAAATTGTCATTCCCGACCTGATCGGGAATCCAGTTTATAATAATTCGTTTGAATGCTGGATTCCCGCTTTCGCGGGAATGACAGAATAAATTTGTAAGCGGGCTTTTTCGGACAGCCTTTCTTTTTAAGGAGAGGAAGACACATGGGTGATGTAAGTAGTAACCTCACAAAGGAGGGCCGGGCTTATGGCTAATGCTGTTCTGGTGATTGATATGCTCCGTGGCTTCATGGAGGAGAAAAATCCTTTATACTGCGGCGACCGCGCCCGCCGCATCATACCCAATATTCAGCGTCTATTGGAGAATGAACTAGCCCGGGGTTCTAAAGTGTTTTATATCTGTGACTACCATGACGCCGATGACCTCGAATTTAAAATGTTCCCGCCGCATTGTATCGCCGGCACCGCTGAATCCGAAGTGATTCCGGAGCTGGCAAAATTCCCCGGCGAGATAGTCAAGAAAAAAAGGTACAGTGCCTTTTACGGCACCGACCTCGAGAATAGGCTAAAGAAGCTGAAGCCGGACAAGATTATAGTCTGCGGGGTCTGCACCGATATCTGCGTCTGCCACACGGTAGCTAACGCCCGCAACCGCGATTACCAGGTAGAGGTGCCGGTGGACTGCGTGGCGTCTTTCGATGAAAAGGCGCACTACTTTGCCCTGGAGCACATGGAAAAGGTGCTCGGTGCCAAGCTGACCAGCTCCGCCGTGAAGGAAGTAAAGAAACCAAAATTCAAACCGGCCCCGGAAGTCCTCTCCGGTGATACTGCGGATGTCTACTTCGTCCGCACCATCGATATCCTGCGCAAGGAAGGGCTCAACCCGACGGCTACCATGGAGGTTTTTTGCAGTCGCGCCGGTATGCTCTGTGGCATCGAGGAGGTCAAGGCTCTGCTGACTGAGGTCCTGCCCGAAGACAACCGCGAGGTCTGGGCACTGGCGGAGGGGGAGAGCATGGCCGCCAAAGAGGTGGTGTTGCGCATCACTGCCCCCTACCAGAGCTACGGCGTTTACGAGACGTCTATCATCGGCATTTTAGCGCATGGTAGCGGGTGGGCTACGGCCGCCAGGGAGTGTGTCGACGCTGCCGGAGGGATTCCGCTCATCAGCTTCGGGGCGCGCCATGTCCATCCTTCCGTGGCCGGAGTTATGGATTATGCGGCGGTCGTCGGCGGCTGCGGC
Source organism: uncultured Dehalococcoidaceae bacterium (assembly GCA_964422155.1). Classification (GTDB taxonomy): domain Bacteria; phylum Chloroflexota; class Dehalococcoidia; order Dehalococcoidales; family RBG-16-60-22; genus JBGPRB01. The sequence continues at coordinate 1,619 of CAYQZZ010000110.1, forward strand.
GGCTGCTCCAGCATTGCCGGCGCCCGGCTGGCCGGCCTGGAACCGTCCGGTACCATGCCCCATGCCCTGATTATCGTAGTGGGCGATACGGTTAAAGCCACCATGCTGCTCGATAAACACATGCCTCCCGGCGTACCCCGTGTCTCGCTGGTGGACACCTTCAAGGACGAAGCCGAAGAGAGCCTGCGGGTGGCCGAGGCTCTGGGAGAGAAATTGAAGAGCGTGCGACTCGATACTCCCATCGAGCGGGGGCGGGTCACCGCCGAGCTGGTCAAGGAGGTGCGTGCCCGACTGGACCTTGCCGGCTTCAAGCATGTGGGTATATTCGTCAGCGGCGGCATCGACCCGGAGCGAATCAGGTATTTCCGGGAGCATGGCGCGCCGGTGGATGGTTTCGGGGTAGGGAGCTATATCAGCGGCGCCCGGCCTATAGATTTTACCGCTGACCTGCATGAAATCGAGGGGAAACCCATCGCCAAGCGCGGACGCATACCGGGCATAACGCCCAATCCGCGACTAAAGCGGATTTTTTAAAACGGGAGAAGAAGATGCTGCTGGAACAAATGATTTCCTTCCTGAAATCATGGTTCATTTATCCTGACCTCAAGTGGGACTTAATGCTCATTGGCATTGGCCTGGCGATAGTCTTCGGGGCTATATGGCTGCTCGCGCACTGGCCGCCACTTTTTAAGAGACACTGGCTCTGGTCGGTGGCTTTAACCAGCGCTTTTCTTACATTACTGGCAGTTGTCTTCGTCCAGATACCACTACAATTCTATACGGGGAAAGCCCTGGGATATTTCTGGAATCAGGAGGTTCTCGTGAGCTGGCTGCTCATAGCCGGCATACCGCAGATACTGCTCAGCGGGCTGGTGCAGGAAGGTGCCAAGATGGTGCCGATGGTTGCCTGGTGGTGGCATAGCGGTAGAAATATCGACCCCAAGCTGGGACTGGCTATCGGGGCGTTGGCGGGTGCCGGCTTCGGCATCTTTGAGGCGGTCTGGGCGCACGGCAGGATTTTTGCGGCGGGATGGACATTGCAGGTAATACAGACCGACGGGTTTCTGGGAATTGCCGGGTTCTGGGAAAGGTTCTTTGCTGTTAGCTTCCATATTGCGGCTTCAGCCCTGGCCGGCTACGGTCTGGCTAAAGGTAAAGGGTGGCAATTTTATCTCATCGCCGCTTTCCTCCACGGCCTCTTGAACTACAGTGTAATATTTCTGCAGAAAGGGTATTTAAGCGTTATCCAACTGGAGACCTATGCTGCCGTGATAGCGATAGTCGTAACGGCTTTAGTTCTCTGGCTGCGATGGCGAAAAACTGAAGAAACGGGAACAGTCGAATCGACGGAGATAGATATATAACATAGAAAGTGTATATTTTGTTGCGGCGGTTCTCATGGAAAAGAATAGAATCACCTTTAGTAGATAATAAAAAGGATATGTCATTCTGGCGAAGGCCAGAATCCACGCCCCATCATCCACACCACTGGATTCCCGCCGGAGTTTACCCCGTACGCCGATACGGGGCTGGAATGACAAGGTGGGTATGCTTGAATTCCAGCCTGAGTACTTTGCCTGTCTTTTCGGTGACCTTGAAATGCTCGTCAATGCGCCAGCCGACCACCCAAAGAATTTGCCCCGCTGAACACACGATGGGGATACGGCGGCGCCAGGCCCGGGGTATCCGGGCGTCAATCATAAACTCGTTCAGCTTCTTGGGCTTTTCCATGCCCAGCGGCTGGAAGCGGTCGCCCGGAAAGCGGCGCCGGACAGATAGTTCATTCCCCGTCCTGTCAAAGTCAAGGCAGGCAGCGAAGTCGTCAGCTTCTCCGGCTTTCACTTTAGCTGCGGATGGGGGCATGATAGCCGCTTCGATATTCCAGCCCGAGGCGCTCGTCTTTCCCGGTATCTTCAGGTCGAACTGGCTTTCCAGGACAGGGAACGGGCAGAGAGATACAGAGTCCGGGGCCAGCACATATCTGTCATATTCGATGGTGAAACTCAGTCCGTAAGGAAGCCCGATTGCTTTGCCGGCCGGCTTATCTAGGGCTTCAATAATATCTTCAATGTGGGCGGCTTCGATATCTTTAAGGTTACCCAGCAGCGACTCGATAGAAGAACGCAGAAGGTGACGTTTCAGGGCGGGGGGCAGAGCAAGGAAATTTTTCTTATCAATAACGACCGAATTTCCATCGGCACGTGTAACCGCACCCCGGAGTCGGCGAGACTCTGTATCTATGAAATTAAAATCATCGGCGGCGGTCCGGGCTAAACGGAGCAGGGCTTCGGCTATCTGCGGGTTGTATTTGCGGAGCTCGGGGAGCAGATTGTGGCGGATTCTGTTTCGGAACGGCTCCGTCGAAAGGTTTGAAGCATCGGTGCGGGGCTTGAGATGGTGCTGGCGGCAATAGGCGGTCGTGTCCTCCCGGCTTAACTCAAGGATGGGCCTGATAATGGTCAGTCCGCCCGCAGAAGACGTCCAGCGGCTGATGGGCAGCAGACCTCTCATGCCGCGGGTGCCGCTGCCACGTATCAGGTGCATGAGGATGGTCTCGACATGGTCATCGGTAGTGTGCCCCACCGCCACGCGCTCTGCCCCGACCTCCGCAGCGACCCCGGCGAGGAAGTTGTAACGCACCTCGCGCGCCGCCTCTTCCAGTGAAATGCGATGCTGCGTCTGGTAGGAACTGACATCACGCGATTCTATGGTGGCTGGAATTCCCAGTCGCCGGGCCAGTACGGCGACATACCCGGCATCGGCATCAGACTCGGCACCGCGTAGTTGATGATTGAGGTGAGCGACATACAGCTCGATATCCAGCTCTTTTCGCAGTCCCGTCAAGATATGCAGCAGGCAGACCGAATCGGGTCCGCCGGAAACGGCTACCACGAGTCTCTCTCCGCTGGAAACGAGTTGTTGTTCCTTAATAAAATGAAGAACTCTTTGCT
>CAYQZZ010000111.1:0-4526 GCA_964422155.1 uncultured Dehalococcoidaceae bacterium
CCGGACACTACTACCGGGATGGAGCGAATCCAGGTGCTTTCTTTACTGGCGGGCTGTGGCAACGGGGGAAATGATACCGGAGCGCCCCTGGTGATAGCTTCCGCGGCGGCGCTTATGTCGAAGACGACGGCGTATCGTGATTTCGTTTCCGCCTGCCATACTATAAAACTGGGGATGAATATTGAACCGTTCCGTTTGCTAGGCGACTGGGAGGCCATGGGCTACCGGATGGAAAACATGGTGGAGGTGCCTGGTACCATGAGTCACCGGGGCGGTATTATTGATATTTTTCCGCCTACCGGTGAACTGCCGGTCCGTCTGGAGTTTTTCGGTGATACTATCGATAGCATCCGTAGCTTCGACCCGGCCACCCAGCGGTCGGTCGATAAAGTCCCTTCGTTAGCGATAGGTCCAGCCGCGGAGTTGCTGGCGCCACGGCGCCTGGATAAGCGGTCGCTGGAAGATACTTTACAGGCCCTCGACCTGTCGGGTTGCACTGCCGAGGTCAGGGAGCAGTTCCAGAGCGATATGGATATGTTTCTCAGCGGGCAGCTATCGCCTGAAGCGTCGTTCTACGCTTCGATATTTAACAGCGGTCGACTTCTCGATTACCTGCCGTCCGGCTCGCTGCTGGTGCTTGATGAGCCTTCGTCAATCGAGCAGACCGCTGCCGATTTGGATGCCGAGGCTCAGCAGATGCGTTTAGAGAAGCTGGAGCGGGGGGAGCTGCCCCGCAATTTCCCGCGACCCTATTTTACCTGGGATGAGCTGGAGCCGGCAGTGAAGGGCAGGCAGTCCTTGAGTCTAACGGCCTGGGGTGTCGAGGGGCAGCTGGACTTCATCTCTGCCCCCGGTTACGCCGGGAAACTGCCCTCGTTTTTAAAAAAGGCGGTGGAGCTTTTAGAACAGCGGAAACGCATCGTCATCGTCAGCCATCAGGCGAGCCGACTTTCCGAGCTGCTTGTCGACGAGGATATCATCGTCGCCCCCGTCGAAGAGGTCACTCAGGTGCCGGAGCCTGGCGCGATGGTCCTGGTGCAGGGTTCCCTGCCCGAGGGCTGGGTCATGAACGGCGATACCTACCTGTTCACCGACGCCGAGATTTTCGGCTTCGTCAAGCAGCGGCGGCTCATTAAAATGCGGTCGGCCCCGCGCCATAAGCTCATGGTCGATATCGTTCCGGACGATTACGTTGTCCATGTCGAACACGGCATCGGTAAATTTACCGGCGTGACCACGCTGAAGACCGCCGGCAGCGAGAAGGAATACCTGGTTTTGCAGTACGCGGCGGGCGATACTCTCTATGTCCCCACCGACCAGATTGACCGGGTCAGCCGCTATGTCGGTGCCGGTGACCGGACCCCTGTGCTGAGTCGACTCGGCACTCAGGAGTGGAACCGCACCAGGCAAAAAGCCAAAGAGGCGGCTGAATTGCTTGCCCGGGAGCTTTTGAACCTCTATGCTTTGCGGGAGGTCGTGCCGGGTTTTGCCTTTTCCCGCGATACGCTGTGGCAGCAGGAGATGGAAGCCGCCTTTCCCTACGTCGAGACTCCCGACCAGCTTGAAGCCCAGCGCGATGTCAAAGAGGACATGGAAAAGCCCAAGCCGATGGACCGGCTGGTCTGCGGAGATGTCGGCTACGGCAAGACCGAGGTGGCTATCAGGGCCGCTTTCAAGGCGGTGATGGACGGCAAGCAGGTGGCTGTGCTGGTGCCCACGACCGTGCTGGCGCAGCAGCATTTCGCCACGTTTTCCGAAAGGCTGGAGGCTTTCCCGATAAAGGTGGAGGTGCTGAGTCGCTTTCGTTCGCCCGCCGAGCAGCGCGCCGTTATCGATGGACTGGCCGGCGGTAAAGTGGATATCTGCATCGGCACCCACCGGCTTTTACAGAAGGACGTTAAATTCAAGGAGCTGGGCTTGCTCGTCATCGACGAGGAGCAGCGCTTCGGCGTCAACCACAAGGAGTACCTTAAAAAAATGCGGCGTGAGGTCGATGTGCTGACCCTGAGCGCCACCCCTATTCCCCGCACCCTGCACATGTCCCTGGTGGGCGTCAGGGATATGAGCACGATGGAGACCCCGCCGGAAGCACGCCTGCCCGTGAAGACTTATGTCGCCGAGTATAACGACCACCTGGTCAGGGAAGCTATTTTACGGGAGCTGGAGCGCAACGGCCAGGTCTTCTTCGTGCACAACCGCGTGCAGAGCATCGCTATGGTAGCCGCCAACCTGCGGGAGCTGGTGCCGGAGGCCGGGATAGCCATCGCTCATGGCCAGATGCCGGAGGAAGAGCTGGAAAACGTTATGACGGCTTTCAGTCGTGGGAAAATCGATATCCTGGTCTGCACCACGATTATCGAGTCGGGCCTGGACATGCCTAACGCCAACACCATGATTGTGAACAAGGCGGATAAGTTCGGGCTGACCCAGCTTTACCAGTTGAGGGGAAGGGTGGGAAGGGGCGCCAATCTCGCTTATGCCTATTTCTTGTACGAAGGCGGCAAGCGCCTGTCGCCCGTGGCCCATAAGCGTTTGCGCACTATCTATGAAGCCACCGAGCTCGGCGCCGGGTTCGGTATCGCCATGAAGGACCTGGAAATCAGGGGTGCCGGCACTTTGCTTGGCCCCAGGCAGAGCGGGCACATCACCGCCATTGGCTTTAGCCTCTACACCCGACTACTCGCGGATGCCGTTGAAGAACAAAAAGCTATCCTGGCTGGAAAAGAAAAGCCGCCGCCCCGTCTCCCCCCGCCCACTATCGACCTCCCTCTGGACGCCTTTATCCCCGCGGACTATGTGTCTGATGTAGATACCCGCCTTGAGCTTTACCGTGAACTGGGCAATACGGGTGCTGCCGAAAAACTGGACGACATTTTGAAGGAATACACCGACCGCTTCGGCAACCCGCCGCCGGAGGTGCATAATTTGCTCTACGCTGTAAAGATAAAGGGCCTGGCGGCAAAGGCTGGTATAGAGTCCATCACCACCGAGGAAGGCTATATTATCCTTCGCCGCTTCCACGGCCTCCCCTTCGATGCTCAGAAATTTATGCAGACCTTAACCGACGGCGTAACCGTAGGCAGGACGCAGATAAGGATTAACTATAAGAAAATAGAGAAGCTGTGGAAGGGGGTGCTGGAGGGGATGATGGGCAGGATATAGTGATTGAAAAAGATTTAATGTAATTAGATGTTACCACTATCACCGAACATCGAAACAATGCTTTCTCCCCTTTGTATTAGGTCTGAATATGTTATTACTTCTATCCCATGTAAAGAATAATTTAGTGTTCTAAATGCATTTTTTTCTCTTGGAGTCCAAGATTGTGAAACACCTATAAGTATATAAGCCCTCGGTTTAACTGTAAGTAATGGTATTTTATATTTTTTACCGTATTCTAGGTTTATCTCTTTTAAAAGTTTAGATTGGTTTTCTTCCATTTCTTGTATATAATGGACTACTTGACCGATCGCTTTATTTGTTTCAGAACCCCAAGCGTATGAACCATGGTGAAATTCATCTTTTCTAATAACATCAAATATCGGTTTTTTGATCTCTAGGATATCTAGAAATCCATCGAGAGTTGGAAAAAGAAAATCAGGTATTTCGCTGAATCCTATTCTTTCTTTTTGTATAGGAGTTAAATAATGGACGCCAAATAGCCATTTGTTATCATATATCCATTTTTGCCAAGAATTATTTCCTTTGGTTTCGTGATATTTTTTTGTTAATCTAGATTTGAGTTCATCTAATCTTTGTTGATAAAATGAGATTCTTGTTTGTTTCTGTAATTTTGTTAATGCTTCTTGTGAAGCTTTGCTATGTAATATTGATTGCCTTAATGTGTTTGTTGTTTGTTCTAGTAGTAATATTTTAGCTTTATCTGTTGATGCTACTCTTGACAATATTGTTGGCAATTGTCTGTCAATTTTTCTTAATTCTGATTCTTTTAAGTAATTTTTCTCATATTTGAATTCATCTGGAAAATAGTTATTCAAATATGCTTGTGCGCTATCCAAACCAGTTTCTCTGTAAAGTGTAAAAAATTTCTCTTGACTTTTTCTTTTATACTCGCTGTAGTTGATATAATATTTATTACCAACCTTTTTTGTCCCTTGTAAGTTAAGTATTATTTCACTATTCTTATTGGTGTCTTTAATTACTTTGATTAAATGTTTGAAACCTCTTGACTCTTTTCCCTGTTCTAATAATTGGAGAACAGTTTTTCCATTTCTAGGTGGTTGTTCTTGCAGTTTATTATATAAATCGTCTGTTAAGAAGATGGTAACTCCATTCAATTCACCATAAGACTTATTATTAATATTTAATTTATGTTTGTTTTCTGTCATTATTTTTTACACTTATTTTAACAAGCCTTTTGGTCTCTCAGTTCCCGCTGGCTTTCCAGTATTAGCTGAACCGCTTCTTTCAAGTTTTCCTCCACCTCTTTAACCGTCTTCCCCTGGCTGAAAGCCCCGGGCACGGCTTCCACCCACCCGATATACCATTTGTCACACTTCTCGATT
>CAYQZZ010000112.1:0-4485 GCA_964422155.1 uncultured Dehalococcoidaceae bacterium
GCGAGCTGGAGAGCGTCATCAGCGGCTACCTCAAGCACCTGCTGGAAAGAGAGGTGAAGTCCGCCGCCTGGCTGGATACCCTGCGGGAGCAAAGGCTCCAGTTTAATTGAAGCTGTCATCCACCCCTTTACCATAAAGCACGGATAACATATAATAGTGATATCTTAGGCTGAATCCCGATTTCATCGGGACAGTCTTTTTATCATCGTGCAGGTAAAAAATGCCATCAAGACTGGATAACATCAACGAGCAGAGAAGACAGAAGCTGGAACGTCTCCGCGCTCGGGGTATCGACCCCTATCCTCACCACTTTGAACAGACCCACACCGCGCAGGAAGCCATCGCACAGCTGGAAGCCCGTGAGACTGCTAACCAGGGAAAAACCCGTGTCTTCGGCCAGGAAGCGGAACCGGTCAGTATCGCCGGGAGGATTATGGCTATCAGGAGGATGGGGAAGGCAGCTTTTATCGATATCCGTGATAGCTCCGGCAAGATACAGCTTCTCTTTCAGACTGCCAATTATAACGAAGAAGAGCAGGAGCTTTTCAAAGACCTGGATATCGGGGATATCATTGGGGTAGAAGGCACACTGCTGCGCACCAGAACCGGCGAACCTACTATCTCTGTCGACAAATTCACCCTGCTGGCCAAGTCGCTCCAGCCTCTGCCGGAGAAATGGCACGGACTTAGCGATACCGAAATACGTTACCGCCAGCGCTATATCGACCTCATCGCCAGCAGCGAGGTAAAAGATATTTTCAAGGTGCGCAGTCGGATTATTACGGCGGTACGTCAGTTCCTCGACCGGCGCGGCTTTATCGAGGTGGAAACGCCCTTTCTGCATTCATCCGCCGGCGGCGCTCTGGCCGCGCCCTTTATCACCCACCACAATGCCCTCGACCAGGATTTCTACCTGCGTATCGCCCTGGAGCTTCACCTCAAGCGACTCATCGTCGGCGGGTTCGATAAGGTCTATGAAATCGGACGTATCTTCCGCAACGAGGGCATCTCCACCACGCACAACCCGGAGTTCACCATGCTGGAAAGCTATGAAGCCTATGCCGACTATACCGACGTCATGGAGATGGTTGAGCAAATGGTGTACCAGGTCAGCCAGCAGGTATTGGGTACCGCCGAGATACGGTACGGCAACGATACCATCAACCTCACGCCGCCCTGGCAGCGCATCACCCTGCGCGACGCCATCAAACAGTACAACGGCATCGACTTCGTTAAATACCCCACCGCCGATGGACTGAGGGAGAAGATGCGCTCGATGAATATCGAGGTCGACCCTCTTAAGAACTGGGCCAAGCTGGTCGACGAGCTTCTTAAGACCTCCGTTCGGCCGAAGCTGATTCAGCCAACTATTGTCTATGACTATCCCGTTTCCATGTCGCCTTTAGCCAAGACCAAGCCCGGCGAAGAAAGGGTAGTGGAGCGGTTTCAAACCTATGCCGGTGGCCTCGAGCTCGGCAATGCCTATTCCGAGCTTAACGACCCTATCTTGCAGAGAGAACGCTTCGAGGAGCAGCTGCAGGAGCGCCAGGCGGAAGACACGGAAAAGTGGACGATAGACGAGGACTTCCTGATGGCGCTGGAGTACGGCATGCCCCCCACCGGCGGCCTCGGCGTCGGCATCGACCGGCTCGTCATGCTGCTCACCAACCAGCAGTCGATTAGAGAGGTAATATTTTTCCCGCAGTTGAGGGAGAAAGAGTGAGGGGCGTCTAAGAGGGGCGAAGCCCTTTTCCCGTCTCCTCTCCCCTTGAGGGAGAGGATTAAGGTGAGGGGTATAAAAAACGAAATGCAAAATGCTCTTCAGGTGACCTTGGCAAAGGAGCTTCGAGCAAAGCAAACCGAAGCCGAAAAAATATTATGGTTTAAATTACGTAAAAGGCAATTACACGTAGCTAAGTTCCGCCGTCAGCAACGCATCGGAAGTTATATCGTTGACTTTGTTTGCTTAGAGAAAAGGCTGATTATTGAAATCGATGGCGGACAACATAATGAAGCGCCAATAAAAGAGAATGACGAACAAAGGACTCGGTGGTTAGAGGCAAAGGGTTATCAGATTTTTAGATTCTGGAATAATGATATAATCCAAAATACTGACGGTGTACTAGAAAAAATAAGAGAGGTACTTATTCAGAGATTTCACCCTCACCTAGCCTCTCCCTTCAGGGAGAACCTTCATGGTGAACCCGTCGAGGGAGAGGAAAAGCTCGGGGGGAGGTAGATTTATTATGCTCGACCTTAGATTTATCAGAGAAAACCCGGACGTTGTACGGCAAGCGATAGCCAACCGCCATGATAGCGCGCCTATTGATGACATCCTGCGCCTTGACGTCGAACGCCGCCAGAACATCGGCAAACTGGACAGCTTGCGGCAGGAAAGAAAAATTGTATCTAAAGAAAGAGAAAAAGCCCAGGAAAGAGGGCGCGCCCTCCGCGTTGAAATACAGAATTTAGAAGTTGAGGCCAAGAAGCTGGACGAACGGCTTGAAGAGCTTCTCCTCCATGTGCCCAATATCCCCCAGCCCGATGTCCCCATCGGCAGGGACGATAGCGAAAACATCGAGGTGCGCACCTGGGGTGAACCTAAGAAGCTCGACTTCCCGCCTACCCCCCATTGGAAACTCGGTGAAGACCTTGGCATCATTGACTTTGAGCGCGGCGTTAAAATATCCGGCACCCGCTTCTATGTGCTTAAAGGACTCGGCGCTCGCTTGCAGAGAGCCCTCATCACCTTCATGCTCGACCTTCATACCAATGAGCACGGTTACCAGGAAGCCTATCTGCCCTATATGGTCAAGCGGGAGTGCATGGTTGGCTCCGCTCAACTTCCCAGGCTGGCGGAAAACATCTATCATGACGCTGAGGACGACCTCTGGTTCGTGGGCACCGCCGAGATACCCCTGACCAATCTTTACCGTGATGAAATCATCCCGCCGGGGACGCTGCCCATTTATCATGTCGCCTATACCGCCTGCTTCCGCCGCGAAAAAATGTCCGCAGGTAAGGACACCCGGGGCATCAAGCGCGGCCACCAGTTCGACAAGGTAGAGCTTTACAAGTTCGTCGAGCCGGAGACCTCTAACGAAGAGCTTGAAAAGCTGACCCGTGATGCCGAGGAGGTCTGCCAGAAACTGGGACTGCCCTACCGCGTCCGCAAGCTCTGTACCGGCGACCTCGGTTTTGCCTCCACCAAGTCCTATGATATCGATGTCTGGGCTCCCGGCTGCCAGGAATGGCTGGAGGTCAGTTCCTGCTCCAATTGCGGCGATTTCCAGGCGCGGCGGACTAATATCCGCTACCGCCCCGCCGCCGATGCCCGGCCCCAGTTCGTCCATACCCTTAATGGCTCCGGCCTGGCCCTGCCCAGGGTGATGATTGCCATCATGGAAAACTACCAGAAGGCCGATGGCACTATCATCATACCTGATATTCTCCAACCTTATGTAAACGCTCAGGTAATCAAATAGATGTAAACACACCCAAACAGAGGGGGCTTGACATAGCCGTCTTTTTCATATATTATACCTAGAAAATCTAGGTGTACGGATAAAGGAGGTACCATTAAATGCGCGCACTTGCAGTAATCGTCATAATTTTAGGACTGGCCGCCCTTGTCTTCGGCATATTGTTTATCCCGCAGGCCAGTTCGGCAGAACAAGAAATTGCCGACTCGGTAGCACCCCTGACACTCGACCAGGTTGATGCCAAATATGATGCTGTCGCGGTCAAATATAATGCTATGAAGGCGGCCGAAGAGCCGAAAATACAGGCTGGACAGGCAGCACCCAGCGACACGTATAACTACCTTTCCGCACAGAGGGCTTTGCTGGGACTGGCTAAAACAAATATCGGGACCGCCAAGTTTGTCAGGCTCAACGGTATCATTGACATACTCGTCGGCCTGGGCCTGGTTCTGGCTGGTTTGGGATTACTCAGGAAAAGCCAGAGCGCCGCTTAAACAACCGGCTGATTACCTGCACCAATTAAATATTGATTCTAACCGTTAACGCCTCATAGACGGAGTAATCGGAGTTCAACTCCAGCCCGTCTATGAGGTGTTCGCGTCTTAATATAGTAATTTGCTCGTTTCCTCTGTATAATACTCCATAGTCGCCCCAGCCTTGAAACAACTCATTACCGTTTATATCAATACTCTATCGCTGGCAGGAGAAATACTATGGAAACAAAAGAGTACGATGTAGTCATCAGACTGGTCGGCAACCAGAGTCCTTGTCACTCTGGCCACAAGATTGGTGACGAATGGGTCTTCAACTACATGACGCCGGCAGGCATGTGCGGCCTGGCTTTCAATGCCCTCTATCCCGTAGCCCTCGCGCTCCAGTTCGGGGCCACGTTCCCCTGGCAGGACGACCCGGACGTTATTACGGTCTCCTGCCCTGACGCCGAAGTCAACAATGTCTTTGAACTGCGGCGAAGACTGAAGAAATAAAAAGAGAACGTGGTTAA
>CAYQZZ010000113.1:0-4452 GCA_964422155.1 uncultured Dehalococcoidaceae bacterium
AATTGCAGAAAAGAGAAAGTTATTTGATAAAAAACCAATCGAACTGCCGGAAATCAAATTAAAACAATAGTCGTAAAAGGGGCTTTATTTTGGTGAGGTGGGTTTATTCTTACCTATCCGAGTATAATACTCTTCAGGTATATACGCAGGGTCCTTATAAAAGGCAAAGTGGCATGACCCGTGGTATATCGGTTCGGACACGATATGGACTGAACTAAAATCGCCGGATTTTTCGATGTCCAGCCTCTCCATTATCGGGCAGTGTACGCAGTAAATCGGAAAGTTTTTCATCCCCCAAGTGATGCGATGTGGTTTCTTGACTATGGACAGGCCTACTTCCGGATTATAACCACCTTTCTGTATTATTCTCTCCCCTGAGCCGCAGGGCTTCATAGTAATGCTGACTTTTTCGTCATCCTCCTCGATAGTTATAGGCTGCAGATGTCCTCGTAGGCCAGCTACCAAATTTTCCACCCTGGAACGGAAGTCAGTCTTTTCGGACGGCTTAAAAACAGTTTTCGCTTCGATGGTGTGTGCTTCTCTTTCAGCCTCTTCCACGGCATCAATTCCGTACTTTTTATAAATATAAGTCTGCAGGCCAGTAACCCAGAACATATATCCGTCATGAAGATAGTTGAATTCCTGATATATCCTTCTAGCTAAATCTTTAGCCTTTTCCTTGTTTCCAGCCTCGATGGCCTCCAACACGAGGTCAAGTGTCCGCGTCCCCATTTCGTTGAGTTCTTGATCGGTGAATACCCTTTTACCAGTCATAAATATCTGCATCTTCCTTCCCCATTATTTAAGCGATGTCCTGTTGACAGTTATGTTTGTATTTTGTCATTACATTAAATCGCTCGACCTTTTCTTGTCAAACAGCTCTCTAAATATCCTCGTAAACAAAAAGGGCAAAGGAAACATTCGGGCATGATACCATAGTATTTTTAACTGATCCTCAAAACGAGGGGAGCCTTAAACCATATGCCGGTATTTAAAATATTTCTATCGATGAAAACGAATTGGCGGTTGCTACCCAGTTCAAAACGCGCGATGCTCGCTTATAAAGTAGAGGATAAGGTCGTCTAATGAACCTTACCTCTTCCCTCCTGATACGTTATAATAGCTAGGTAATTATCTAAAATTACCTAATAAGGAGATCATGACATGATAAAAGGGAAATTTGTTTTAGGGATAGTAATTCTAAGCATATTTACCTTGTTACTTGGCGCCTGCGCCGGACCGGCAACCAGCAAACAAGGAACAATACAGATTTATGTTACCGATGCTCCGCCTAAAGAGGTAACTGCCATGGAAATCAAAACCAGTAATGTTGAAGCTCACATGAGCGAAGCAACTAAAGACCAGTGGGTTAGCCTGCTGAAAGACCCACCCGTTTTCGACCTGGCAAAGGCGACTGGAGTTAATGTCTTACTCGGTACTTCCGATGTCGCCGCCGGTAAATATACCCAAGTGAGACTAGACATCACCGATATTACCGTGACTCTTAACGGGAAACAGGTAAAGGCTACCGTTCCAAGCGATAAGCTCAAGCTAGTAGGAGAGATAACGGTGGAGGAAGGAAAGAAAACTTCCATTAGCCTGGATTTCGATGCTGAAAAATCCCTCGTTCTTGCAGGTCAGGATAAGGTATCCCTTAAGCCGGTTGTAAAACTTGTCGTTGCCAAACCCGGCGAGGCATTGGAAACACCTGTAGGAACAAGTGGCCTGAATATGAAAACCCCCGATCAAGCTAGAGGCAGTGAGACGGTAGTCATAAAGATAATTGACGATGCTGGTAAGCCTATATCAGGAGTGCGTATCTACAGTCCCGAATATCTGGGAGATACAGCTAAAGATGGCAGTCTGGTTACCTTCTTTAAAGAGCCTGGCGATTACGAGCTAGTTGCCAGGAAAGGAAAAACCGGAGAGCCAGGATTTGCTGAGGCACAAGGCATGATAAGCATTATCCCCAGTCCTATTGAGTTGCAGGCTTTTAACGGGATATCACCGCTTCTGCCACCGGGTGAAACCTATACCGGAGACCAGCACTATAAACCAGAGATGCCAGTTAGGTTCAGTTTTAAAAACACTGGCGATACAGAAATAATCCTGAATAATTCAGCTCCCTGGAAGATACAAAGTCGAGAAGGGGCAATAGTCTTTGAACCTATTGCTCTACAGGTTATAGTCCAGTTGGCACCTGGCGAACATAAAGAGTGGACTTGGAATCAGAAAGATAATGATGACCGCCAGGTAAGTGAGGATGGCTATGTGGTAGTCCTCAAGTGTTCCGAGGGTGAATATCACCTCCGTTTTTGGATTATACCCGAAGGAATGACGCCATAGACCATTATCGGGGATCAGGTGAAGGAGAATCAGAAAATCGTACAATCACTAATGATGAGTTTAAGTGGCTAGGAGCGGGCAGGACATGCCAAGATAGTTGATGTCAAAGATGACGACTACAGATTGTGATGTCCTGCGAGGTAAAGGCTATCACGAAGAAGTGGTCAACGTAACAATTGTCCAGAATGTTAATTTACTCTTAGAGTAAATGGGAAATAATAGAGTCATATGTCAATATCGAATTCCGATGTTGTTCAATGGTGAAAGGCCTATATTTAGAATTTACCAGGGGGAGCAGAAATGCTCCCCAACTTTTTTCTTTCAGTAACGGGGTTCGTGGGTTATTCTTCGTCCGGTTTGTCGTCGAAGTTCTTTGTAGCTGAGACTTCCAGGAAGACGACGGGCTTGGTGACGTTCTTAACGTGTAACGGGCAATGTTTCAAGCCGGGCGGCATAGAGATAATCGTTGGGGTACTAAAAGTATGTTTTTCAAGCTCATCACCGAGGCACATGCTGACTTCCGCTCCCAGTTCAGTGGGATTTTCCGGATCACCTGAGAGGAAGCAGAGCAACTCATGGAAACCATGTGCATGATTATACTCCACGTCATAGTTTGATATTATGCAGTGGTAACCCAGAGTCATGCCGCTTTTGTACTCGTTGTGATGAGCCCATATCGATGTACCGGTCCAGCCCGGTTCATAGTCTATGAAAAGAGGCCCCTTGACTATATTCATCCAGTATTTTTTTCCGTATTTGGGATACTCGTGACCCTCTTTCAGGGTCGTCGTGGAAAACATGTCTTTTTCATCGGCCTCCGCGTCCAGCTTGGCCTGGTATTCCGGGGCATTTATTATCCTGAGCAGCACGAAGGGTCTGGAGTACTTGTTAACGGCGATGGGACCGTGCTTTAGCCCCGCCGGAATGGAGACTACCGTGGCGTCATTGATGATGTGCTCTTCTTTATCATCGCTCAGGCTAATTCTAACTTCTGCTCCTAAATCTCTGATATTTTCCGGATTTCCACCAAGGAAACAAAAAAGTTCGTGTGTATCGTGAGTACGGCTTTCAGCAAGAGACCAGTTGAGATTGTTGATACAATGATATTCAAAGATTACTCCCGCATTATCATCATCGGTGTGTTTGAATATGCTCGCGCTACCAAATTCTTCCGTTGCCTTGTAAAAAGGCTCTCGTATTATATGTGTACCGTATTTTGTATCCGGCATTTTTTCTCCTTTCATCGCCACTGCTATATTAGTATTATTTCCTGTTTTTATCAAATTCAAGATAGCTTAAGGTGGGTCGCATACGGTTATCTGGACAGAATATTAACAGTATCTTTAACACTTGGCCAGTCGTACGCGCAAGAAATCAGACATCCCGATGTTTTTATTAAGGTAATAATAAATCCAACAAAAGCTTGTGTTGTGACTTATGCAAAAGGAGCTGATACTGTAAGTCCATCCGCAGTTATCTATGTCTGGAGTAGTTAAAAATTTAGGGGCGGCCGCCCCGGACGGTTTTGGGGCATAAAAAAGCTCCCCGCGCCTGACCGGCTCATTTTTCAGCCTCATTTTGAAAAATGGCGCTCTGTAGTCAAAAAATAAGCCCCTGAAAGGGGCGGGCAATACTTTATTTACCCCTCGGAGGGCGTTCCCCTCGGCGGTCTATGCCCCGGCACCGCCGGGGGCCGGTTGGCGACGACCCCGCCGACCGCCCCCATTATTTTAGGACAAAAAAGGGGAGCAGATTTTACTCCGCTCCCCAGAGAATAAAAAAAGGGTAGTCAAGTTGTCCTTGACTACCCCCTAAAATGGACACAAAAAAAGGCAAAAGTATCCCTAATCAATAGGACACCTTTGCCCGTAACTGTGTTAAGCGACTATCGTGAAAAAGGCAAGACTTACCCTAATCAACCGAGGCTTTTTCTAACTGCTAGACCGCCCCGCTCTCTAGAAAAGGTAAGACTACCCCTATATCAAACCGAGCAATTATCGCCTTGTTTTTACCCGCTACCCCGTCAAGCGTTTTATCAGTAGCCCGCAACTCGCTGGCACTACCGCCCCGATATTATCGGGGACAGCTTGTAAGGGTATTCTCAAA
>CAYQZZ010000114.1:0-4437 GCA_964422155.1 uncultured Dehalococcoidaceae bacterium
GCCCGGGCCTGGGCCGTGCGGAAAAGGGCCAGTGAGCCGCGGGGAGAAGCGCCGAGATATATCGATGGATGACGGCGGGTTGCCTCCACCAGCGATACGATATACTGCTTCACCAGGTCGTCTATGTAGATTTTCTTCACCGTTTCCTGTAGCATTAAAACATCGGAAGCATCCACGACATGGCCGATTTGCTCGATGGGATGAATATACTGCTGCCTTTCCATTATGGATTTTTCCTCTGATGGAGATGGATAGCCAATATTTATCCGCAATAGAAACCTGTCCAGCTGGGCTTCCGGGAGAGGGAAGGTGCCTTCGTATTCGATGGGATTCTGGGTGGCCAGAATATGGAAAGGCGAGGGCATTTTATGAGTAACGCCGTCTACGGTAATCTGTCTCTCCTCCATAGCCTCCAGCAGGGCCGATTGGACCTTGGGCGTGGCCCGGTTGATTTCATCCGCCAGCACCACCTGAGCCGCGATAGGCCCGGGGTGGAATTCGAAATCGCCCATTTTCTGATTATATATCGTGACACCGGTAATATCGCCCGGGAGCATATCGGGCGTGAACTGGATTCGTTTGAAGCTGCAGTTTATGGACTTCGCCAGGCTGCGGGCAAGCATGGTCTTGCCAACACCCGGAGCGTCCTCGATAAGCAGATGCCCCTGACTGATTAAAGCGATTACCGCCAGCCGCACCGCTTCCGTTTTGCCGACCATTACTTTCTCGACATTTTGTATTATCTTTTCAGCTATCTGCTGAGCCTTAGTGATGTTACTATCCACTTTTTCCCTTCCCAATCCGGGGCTCATAAAAAACTCACTTTATACACTCCCCTGATTCGAGTATAACACAACATTAAAGTGCCTACAAAGACTCTATTTGTGCTCAGGGAAAAGCCTTTGCCATCACCGGGGCATGGTGCATCGTCGCATTGATTATCAGCTGGATAATAATAATACGCCGGCACTAGTCGGCAGCAGGCTATTTTTTCTTTTTATACACCCCGTATTCGAGGGCTGCTTCCGTCATAGCCCGCAGGTTTTCCGCTTTCCCTTTATCAATAGATGCCCCTCCCGTCAGGATAAAGCCGCCACCCTTACCACATACCTCGATGAGCTTGCGGCAGTACTCCTTGACAGCCCTAGGTGTGCCGGTGCAGAGCAGTGAAGTGGGTACATTTCCGGCGATACACGCCCTATCCCCCAGCACTTCTTTGGCCTTGAACATATCCGTCTGGTCGAAGTACCAGACTACTTTACCTTTCGGCAGGTCTTTAATGGTCTTCAGCCGGTTGGTATATTTCCCCTCGGCGAAGAGGTAGGGCACAAAACCCTCTTCAATGATACCCATGATAACCCTGCGGAACGTGGGCCAGTAGAATGTCTCGTACTGCTTATCGGACATGAACATGTCGTCACCTTTATGGAGGGCAAAAAATACGATTGGTATTCCGGAAGCATTGGCCATCTGCCTGCCGATTTCGATGTTTATCGGCGTTAAAATCTCCATGGCTTTCAGGAGTTTATCCTGCTGCCGGTACATATCCATGATGATTCCCCTGGTCCCCCGCAGGGTATCGGCTAGAATGTCAAAAGGGGCGTGGGACTGGCCGCCGAAAATCGAAGGGAATCCGGCCGCCAAGGCTTCATGATCGAAAGCCATTATCGGCTCCATCCACTTCGCCATTTCTTTGCCGTAATCGATAATCGCCTGGAACGCTGCCTGAACTTCAGGCATCACGGCTGGAGCTAGAAACCGGTTCGGCATGCCCAGTATGTGGGAAAGGGGTGTAAACCTGGCGAATAGTGCCAGCGCTCCCAGGGTGCGCGGCAGGAAATAGCGGAGACAAAAGTCAGAAACGTCATTAATAAGAACGTCATATTCGTCCGCCTTCATGTACTCACCCTCGACAAACTGTTGCATGCTGGCATTATCGGGAAGGCCGTGCCCCGGCCACTTCGTGGAAAGGCTATCGATGATTTCCGATGTTCTCCCCGAGGGTACCATACCAGCACTGGTAAATGTGTCCGCTTCAAATTCTTTAAAAAAATCGCGATAGGCCTGGCAGAGCTTCTCATTATCGTACATGGCCTCTTTCAACGTCATGCCGGCATAATAGACGGGGAAAGTCCCCGCCGACAGAATCACCGGTACCCGGTCCGGCTCTTCTAACTTGATTGCCTTGATAAACCTGGTAACCCTTTTCTTATAGGCTTTTTCAGCCTCGGCGTTGTTGAACTTCACACCCTTTGGCGAAAGCCACCTCTTGAATCTCTCTTCCCGTTTTTCGTCCGGCGTTAATTCCGCCCATTGCTTTTTCATTTTACGTTTTGCTCCTGTAATTACATTATTCGGTCATACATATACTCAGGCGAATTATAGGGGGCTTCTTAAAGCTGTGTCAAATAAAAAAACGCATTATTTGACAAAGTAATAACATAGATATAACATTCAATTCAGCAATCCCAAACAGTCATTCTTAAAGAGCATTATTAGAAGGAGGAGATACATTTATGAGTACCTGGCATGAATATGTTCAGCGCAACGGCAAGGTCCCGGAATGGCCTTACCCTGTAAACTACGGCAGGATGAATGAAGTCGTCTCCGATGTCCTGATTATCGGCGGGGGCGTGGCAGGCTTGCAGGCCGCCATCAACGCCGCCAGGATGGGCGTAAAGGTAGCCGTCCTCGAAAGGGGGCATGCCAAGAGAAGCGGCTCCGGCGGGGCCGGCGTCGACCACTGGCACGGCGCCGTAACGAATCCCTGCTCTAAAGTTACCCCGGAAATGTATACCAACGCCTGTTACGATAGCATGCAGGGCTGGACCGGCGGGCATGTCCGCTACATCATCACCAAGGAAAGCTGGGATACTTTGCTCGAGTGCGAGAAGATGGGAGTGCAGATTCGGGATATCCGTGACGAGTTCAAGGGGGCGGACTTTCGGGACGAAAAGACAAAGCTCATGTTCGCTTACGATTATAAAAGCCGGCACGTCATCCGCGTCTGGGGCTACAACATCAAGGTCAAGCTCTATGAAGAGGCGAAGCGGCTGGGGGTGAACATCTGCAACCGGATGATGCCTACCTGTCTGCTCACCGCCGGCGGTAAACAGGGGGCGAGGGTCGTCGGTGCTACCGCTGTCAATACGCGCACGGGTGAGTTCTACATCTTCAGGGCGAAAGCCACCGTCATCGCTACCGGCGGCGCCGGGCGTCTCTTCGATTTTGCGCCGGAAGTAACCGCCTCAAGTTCTATGGGGAATATGAATGGGGCTGGAGTCGGCGATGCCATTGGCTGGAACGCCGGCGCCGAACTCGTCTGCGTGGAAGGAACCGCCGCGGGGCGCCTGTCCGGGTACGCTTATGCTCCCTACAGCATGGCCAACGCTCATAATACCTACCACGGCACGCCGATAGTCGATGCCGATGGCAAGGAGGTCCCCTGGGTCGATGCTTTTAACAGGCCGATAAGTAATTTACAGGGGCGTTTTCTGCCCTCGGAAGGGCAAGATTTCATACTGGGTGAAGGTATCGGTATTTCTCGCTACCTCGAAAAATACCGTAACAATGACCTTACCCACGACCTGCCCGAACGCATACGCAAGGGTGAGTTCAAGCTGCCACTCTATGCCGATTTTACACGACTTCCAGAGGTAGAACGAAAAAATATCTTCGGGATGATGGTCGGCAACGAGGGCAAGACACGCATTCCCATTTACGATACCATGACCAGAGCCGGTTTCGACCAGGAGAAAGACCTCTTCCAGGCGCCGGTCGTGCCGCCGGAAGGATACGCCCATTCCAATTTCTGGTCCACCGGCGTTAATACACCGCCCGCTATACGCAGTCTTGCCGGCGGCGGCTTCCTGGTGGACTGGGATTTAAGGACAAACCTGGAAGGGCTGTATATCGGGGCCGGTGGCAACCTCTTCGGCGGCGGCTGCCATGGAGAATCCCATACCACAGGCAGGTACGCTGGAAAACATGCCGCCGATTACGCCAAAAACGCCCCCGAACCAGTAGTTGACCGCAATCAGGTCGAAGCGCAGAAAGAAAACGCCTATGCGGCCACTCGGCAGAGCAAGGAGGGCAACGGCTGGAAGGAAATCAATGTTGCCATAGCCCGTATTATGCGCGATTATTGCGGACGTTATAAGAATGAGCTAACGCTCAATTCTGGCCTGCGACTGCTCAACGAACTCAAGACAACGGAGCTTGCTTCGGCATACGCTTCCAACCCCCATGAGCTGGGACGCCTGCTGGAATGCCATGCGCTTATTTCCGTGGGCGAAATGGTCATCAAGGCTTCACTGGAACGGAAGGCCAGCAACTCCATCCTTGATTTCCACAGGATGGATTACCCCCAGATGGACCCGCCTGAGTGGAATAAACTGCTGCCCATCAAACAGGAGAATAATAAAGTCAAGGTCAGGG
>CAYQZZ010000115.1:0-1991 GCA_964422155.1 uncultured Dehalococcoidaceae bacterium
TCCTTCTCACTCATGCCCAGCAGTTTTCCGTATACATAGTCGTTGTCCTGGCCCTGAGACGGGGCTGCCCGCTTATACTCGGCGGGTGACTGCGATAGCCTTATCGGTGTGGCGTCTACGAATTTGCCGATTTCCGGTTTGTTGACGAAAAATCCTCTTGCCTTCAACTGCGGGTCTCTGGCGAGGTCAGCCGCATCCTGCACTATTCCGGCCGCCACTCCGTTCTCCTGGAGCCGGGACATTACCTCCTCGGCGCTGCGTTCTTGCGTCCAGGCAGCAATCAGCTCGTCCAGTTCCTCTCTGTTTTCGCGCCGACCCGCCAGCGTGGCGAACCTTGCGTCCTCAGCCCAGGATGGATTGCCCATCGCCCGCTTTAGTCCCCGCCACTCTTCGTCGGTAAAAACGGCGATGGCGCACCACCGGTTTTCACCCCGGCAAGGATAGACATTATGGGGCGCCGCCAGCGGCGAGTTGTTGCCCGCCGGCTCCGGTTCTTTCCCTCTGGCCGTGTAGTCCAGAACAGCGCCGCCAAGCAGACCGGTCATCGCTTCTACCTCTGAGATATCGATATACTGCCCCTCCCCTGTACGCCGCCGGTGCTCCAGCGCCGCGAGCAGAGCTATTGATGCATACAGGCCCGCGATATGGTCGGCGTAGGAAAAACCGGGACCCAGCGGCAGCTTGCCGGGAAAAGAGGTCAGATATGTCATTCCGGAAAAGGCCTGCACCGTCGGGCCGTAGCCGACGTAGTCGCGTTGAGGGCCGGTCTGCCCCATGACAGACATGCTCAGCATGATGATATCGGACTTTATCTTTTTTAAATTATCATAGTCCAGTCCCCGGTTAGCCATGACGCGCGGCGCAAAGTTTTCCACCACGGCGTCACATTTACCCGCGAGCCTCCTGGCTAAAGCAACCCCTTCGGGCTTATTCAAATTCAACATTATGCCCAATTTATTGCGGTTCCAGGTGTCATAGTAGCCGCGCGAGAAAGCATCATCGGCTTCGGATGATAGCAGCGGTTGCACCTTAATCACCTCCGCCCCGAAGTCCGCCAGCAGCCGCGTGGCATACGGCCCCGCCAGCACCCAGCTAAAGTCCAGGATACGGATGTTTTGTAAAATAGGTTGATTGGTCATTTTAATTTTCCGATTTTTTTATCCCCACCGCCCCAAAGGGGAGTGCGTCGCGAGAGGAGGCGTAGTTAACACCCCCTTCTGTCATCCTGAGCGTAGCGAAGGATCCGTATCCTCCCCCTGAACAGACGGATTCTTCGGTCGCTGCACTCCCTCAGAATGACAGTCTAACCAGTCCATACTCAAGTCCTTCCATTCGGGATTAACCGATTCTATGAGTGCTACCTTTTTAAGTCTGAGCCAGCCCTTAATCTGCTTTTCACGAGCTATGGCAGCATTTATGTCCCCAGCAGACTCGTAATAAACAAGACTAGTTAAATCATATCGAGCTGTGAAACCCGGGATAAGTTTCATTTTATGTTCATACACTCGCCTTTCAAGATTGTTAGTGACACCCATATATATCGTGTGAGAATAGTTTGCCATTATGTACACATAATACTGCTTGTCCATAATAAGAGATTGCTTCGCCTATTTCAAACCCTTTATCCCCACCACCCCACAGGGAGTTCGCCGCAAGAGGGGGTGAGGTCTGGTCTTACGCCCGTACATATGCTATAATTAACTCCTGAGACACGAAATTAGTTTAAGGATACTATTATGACCGATAAATCCGCCAAACCCACTAAAGACCTCCAGACCTTCATCGCCAATATTAACAAAAAAGACAAGCTGAACGGGAAAAAAATAACCTTCGGTTTCACCAAGCGCAAGAGATAATACTGAAACTTAGTAATTTCATCTTTTACGTTGCCTCTTCCGTTTCGAGAACGGTTCATCCGTTGAAAAATCGGGCAGATAGCTCTCGGCGGATGCCATACCCTGTACCCAGCCGTTTTCTATGCCCAACTCCTC
>CAYQZZ010000115.1:2091-4417 GCA_964422155.1 uncultured Dehalococcoidaceae bacterium
GGGAATATCAGGTGGCGCACAATCAGTCCCCTCTGAGCGACGCCGTCATCATCCACAATCAGGTCGCCGACCTGCCTTTGCATTTCCTTGATGGCAGCCCGGGAATGCTCCACATAACCACACACACGCGAGTACTTCCTGCCCCATTCATTCGAGGCGTACCTGATATCGGCCAGGTAAATGCTCATAATGCCGTCAAGCTCCCGCAGCGTCTTAAGTGAATCGTAGCTACTGGTATTATAGACCAGCGGCAATCGCAGTCCTTTCGGTATCGCTTCCACCAAGGCGTGTACAATCTGAGGTACGAAGTGAGACGGTGTTACCAGGTTGATATTATGACAGTGAAGCTCGTCCTGAAGGTAGAGCATGCGCTCCGCCAGCACGTGAGTATTAACCTCATAACGCTGCTGGGCCACGGGGTCCTGGCTTATCTGGTGGTTCTGGCAGTAGACACACCTCATATTGCAGTTGCCGAAGAAAATCGTCCCCGACCCCCGACTGCCTGATAGCACCGGCTCCTCGCCGTGGTGAGCGCAGACCGACGAGACTATCGGGAGGTAACCTGAGTTGCAGGAGCCGACCTTCCCCTTCAATCGTTTGGCGCCGCATTCGCTCGGGCAGATATCGCACTCCTCCAGTCGCGCTTCGAGCCTTTCGACGCGGCGTCCCAGCTCGCCCGAATGGTACAGAGCGATATACCCCGGCTCATAATTGCTCATTTTACTTTTCGCCTGACCCCCAGGTTCAAACCATCTATACCTGTGACCTCTATAGTATCACTAACTCCGATATCCCCTTCTACCGACCTGGCCTTCCAGTACTCACCTTTAATTTTAACTATCCCTTCCGGCTTTAGCGGTTCCATTACCTCACCCGTCAGCCCTATCATTCCCTCAGCGCTGGTCACCTTCCTCCGGCGCAGGCTGGGCACTACCGCCTTGTGCATGATAAAAAAGAAAGTGACTATTGCCAGCGCAACTACCAGAATAATCGGCCAGGTAATCTCGACATGGAAGAACCTCAAACCCAGAAAGATGAGCACCAGCACCGCAGCATCGTCTAAAAGCGATGCCACGACAATCAGCCACGCTTTCAGGACGGAGATTTCACCTTTTTTATTCATTTCTTACTATATTTACGTCAATTTTCCCGAATGCCTAAATGACGCCTGCTTTTACCAGTGTTTTTATCTCCCGCTCCGATAATCCCAGCAGGCCGTGATATATCTCCAGATTATGCTCCCCGACCTCCGGCACTTTGCCCTCCGCCCCCCAGGGAGAACGGCTCATCTTCACCGGCGCCCCCGGCGCACTACATTTCCGGCCCGCTGCGGAGTATTCAACTTCAGTAAAATATTTACGCTCGGCAAGCTGAGGACTTTCAAGGAGTCCCGATATCGATGTCACTTTTGCCCAGGGGAAATGCATCAATTGTCCCTTTTCAACAAGCTCGCCGACTGTATGGCTTGATGTCCACCTCTCCAGCACTTTTAACACGTGGTCGATTCTCCTGCTTCGTTCCTCCCTGTCCCGCCACTTTTCATCCGCCAAATCCTCGGCCATGCCCCCGGACACCAGCCACTCCACCAGCGTCTCCCATTGATGATTCAGCGAAAGCAGAATATAGCCGTCCCGGCAGGGAAAGATGCGGAAGGCGTTATTCCAGTGCCGACTGCCCTGCCTTCTGGAAACGATGTCTTCGTAGAAATAGCGTACGAGGACATGGTCGAGGGTCGCCGCTACGCACTCCATAACTGAAATATCGATAAACTGCCCCCGTTTAGTAGTATGGCGATGCCAAAGCGCCAGCAGGATGCCGTTCACCGCAAAAAGTGAAGCCGTATGATAAGCCTGATTGCCGAAGAGTTTTAGCGGAGTCCGGGGCTCGCCGCAGACGGACAGCCAGCCCCCCAGCGCCCCCTCCACGAGGTCGCACGACTTATAATTCCGGTAGGGACCGTTCTGCCCGAAGTGAGTGATAGCCGCCATGACCAGTCCGGGGTTGATTTCGCTCAGGTCAGCATAGCCGAGACCCAGCGACGCTAAATAATCCAGAGCTTCTGTTTCCACCAGGACATCGGCTGTCTTTATAAGGCGCCGGAAAATCTCCTGTCCTGTTTTCTCTTCCAGGTTAAGGCTGATATTCCGCTTTCCCGCATTTAAGTAGCAATAATCAGAGTTATTCCGGTAGCCAATCAATCCGGGCTTTTCGATGCGGATGACCTCAGCACCCATATCGGATAAAACTCTGGTGCCGAGCATACCTTTTTCATCGGTTAAATCAAGGACACGATACCCCGATAGAGCACCCATGTTCCCCTCCCCCT
>CAYQZZ010000116.1:0-4392 GCA_964422155.1 uncultured Dehalococcoidaceae bacterium
ACCTCTCTTTCCAGCAGGTGCTTGAGGTAGCCGCTGATGACGCTCTCCAGCTCGCGGGCAAGCTCCCCGTCTATTTTTACGCGGCTGGCCCCGATGTAATCGGGGCCCTGGAGGAGCCGGAGGACTTTCTGGGCATTGGTGGAGAGGGAGCAGGCGAAGGGCTGGTCAAGGCTGCAATCGGGACAGAGCATGCCGCCGGCGGAGGGGCTGAAATAATTGGTGGCGGGTTCCAGAGCGCGGTGGCAGGCAACACATTCCCGTAGCTGAGGGCGGTAGCCGGCGCTTTCGAGGAGATGAAGCTCGAAGTAGCGCAGGACAAGCTCTTTATTGTCCTCATAGCAAAGCCGTTCCAGAGTATCCAGCATAAGTTGAAAGAGTCCGAAATTCTCCTGATGGTCGGCGGTGAACTGGTTGACAAGCTCGGCGACGTAGAGTCCGCAGGACGTGAGCCAGAGGTCGCTTCTAAGGGGAAGGAAAGCATTGATAGTCTGGGCGCCGGTGATGGTATCCAGATTCCGGCCGCGAGCGAAAGAGACCATGCTGTGGGTGAGTAATTCTAAATGCCCGGCGAGCCTGCTTTTAGGCTTGCGCAGGCTCCTGGCGAAACCCTGGATTTTCCCGAGTTGGGGGGTAAAGAAAGTGAGGATGCTATCCGCCTCCCCCAGCCTGGTCTTCTTGATGACGATGGCTTCTGTCTTATATTCACGAGGGTCTGACATGGCTTATTTTAGCCTGTTTTCGGTATTCCTATCCATCTTGGAGCCCTGTTCATATATTCACGGTAGGAATCGCCGTATTTCTTAAGGCAGGTGCGTTCTTCGATCTTTACGACAGACCACATCACGAAAATCAATATCAGAGTTAATAACAGGAAAAGCCATGAGGCCGCGGCTACGGCTGTTCCGATAAACTGCAGGAACATGCCGATGTACATAGGGTTTCTTGAGTAACGATAAGCGCCATGAGTAAAAGGCTGGCCATAAGGAGTAGCTGCGACATCCGTGAAAAACAGCGTGAGGAATACCGTGCCGACCAGATAAAGAGCAATGCCCATGTAAAGCCAGGCTGTACCGAGTTTTAATGGCAGGAAAATGGAGTACAGAAGGATAACAAGCCAGAATATGGAAGCAATGTAAATCCTTTTCTGCTCTTCCTGAGTGTGGCCCATTTTCTTGCCTATGTCTTTTCTGACAACCATTGCTACCAGGAAAATATGAACAAAAGTAAAGACAGAGAAAATCCAGGTATTCCAGATGCCGATGTCGAAAGCTGGTATCAGCGACATGTTTCACCTCCCAGTAGTATTTTCGGGAAGATTAAAACTCCTGCCTGCCCTCTAAAGCTCTGGTGAGGGTGACGTCATCGGCGTACTCAAGCTCGGTGCCGAAGGGGAGGCCGCGGGCGAGGCGCGTGACCTTAATGCCGAGGGGGGTAATGATACGGCTGAGATACATGGCTGTCTGCTCGCCTTCAAGGTTGGTATTGGTGGCCAGGATGACCTCTTTGACCGTGTTGTTCTGGAGTCGGGCAAGAAGCTCCCTGGTCCTGATGTCGTCGGCGCCGATGCCCTCGGTGGGGGAGATAGCGCCGTGGAGAACATGGTAGAGTCCATGGTAAACGCCGGTATGCTCCAGCGCCAGGATGTCCTGCGGTTGCTCGACGATGCAGACCTGGCTGATATCGCGCTGCGGGTTGCGGCAGATGGGGCAGGGGTCGGACTCGGTGACATTACAGCACGCCGAGCAGAGGGTGACTTTCTGCTTTAACGCCAGCAGAGCCTCGGCGAGGGCCCGGGCACGCTCTTCCGGCGAACGCAAGAGGTGGAAGGTGATGCGCTGGGCGCTCTTGGGGCCGATGCCCGGCAGCCTGCTGAACTCCTGCACGAGCCTGCCGATGGCGTCACTGGCGGGGATGGGGTCGTTTTTCAATGATGGCTCTCCTTTAGGTTGTTTAATGTTGTCATTCTGAAGGAGTCCCGACTTGTCGGGGCGACTGAAGAATCCGTTGTTCCCAGGGACGGATTCTTCGCTTCGCTCAGAATGACAGTAAAACTAAAAGTAACGCAGCTTTTCTCGATTACGTCAACCCTGGGATTTTAAGTCCACCGGTCAGTCCGCCCATCTTTTTGGCAGCTGCTTCCTGTGCCTTAACGCTGGCCTCTCTGACAGCGGTCAGCACCATGTCCTCGAGCATCTCGACGTCTGCCGGGTTGACTACCTCCGGCGATATTTTTACCGACTGTATCTGCTGCTGGCCGTTCATAACAACCTTAACAGCCCCACCGCCGGAACTGGCCTCCACGGTAAGGTTGGCCAGTTCCTCCTGCGCCTTAAGAAGCTGCGCCTGGAGTTTCTGGGCCTGCTGCATCATAAATTTGTTCATGCTTCCTCCGTATCTAACTGGGCACCCATTTTCAGCGCCGCTTTCACCAAGTGATTATTCTCATGTTCATAGATGCAGCGTACCTTGCAGGGGCGCCCCAGGAAACTGCTCACGATTTTATCAGCCGTCTTTTGATTATCAAGGTTATCCATTTTCTCTTTGTGATAGGAATATTTAAAAGAAACCACTATCGTATCATCTTCGATAGATAGCGGCCTGGCGCTGCGGAGCAGAGCGGCGGCCGGGGTCTTGCTCATGCCGTCCGGCGCCTCCTTGATAATTTTGCTCCACTGCGACTGGAGTTGTTCGATGGCGCTACCGGCGGAAAGTGTGCCGGCACCGGCGCTTGCGGTGGTCGTAGGCGTAGGTTTCTCTTTGGCGACCGACTTGGATACATGCGGTTCCGGTTCCAAGGCTTTTTTCTCTTCCGGCGGGGTGACTTTTTGCCTGGGGGGAGACTGGACAGGTCTGGGGGCCGGCTTCTGAGATACCGGTTCGGGTTCAACCTGGCGGACGGGTTCTTCTTTGATGGCCGTATCGGGCAGGATGCAATCGACCAGGGCCAGCTCCAGTGGCAGGGTGGAATAGTTATCGAGGCCAAGCTCAAGCTGTCCGAACTGTTTGACCGCCTTTAATATCTGGGGGAGAGAAGCCCTGCCGGCCAGGTCTTTGAGTTCCTTAATATCCTCGGCGGTAAGCTCGATGGACTCGCCGGAGCCGGTCTTGACGAGGAGTAGAAACCGCAGATATTCCACCAGTTCGCGATGGAACTGGCGCAGGTCAAGCCCATCGCTATTGACATTATTAATAGTAGCAATTCCGGCGGCGATATCCTGATTAATGATATGTTTTACCAGTTCCCGGGTACGCTGGTCGCCGGAAATGCCGAGGAGAGCCTGCACCTGCTGGAGGTTAATCTCATTGCCGTAATAGGTATTAGCCTGCTGTAATAAATTAAGGGCATCGCGCATACTGCCCGTAGCGGCTCTGGCGATGAGCTTTAATCCCTCCGGGTCGATGTGAATGCCTTCGCCCTTGCAGACGCGGGACATTTCGCTCATCATGTTTGCCTGAGAGTGACGGCGGAAATCAAAGCGCTGGCAGCGCGATAGAATGGTCGGCAGGAGCTTATGGGCTTCGGTGGTAGCCAGGATAAAGATAACGTGGGGCGGCGGCTCCTCAAGAGTTTTCAGGAGGGCATTAGAAGCTCCCGTGCTGAGCATGTGGACTTCATCGATGATATAGACCTTGCGGCGCGCCAAGTTGGGGGCATAGTTGACCTTTTCCCGCAGGTCCCTGATTTCTTCAACGCGGCCGTTGCTCGCGGCGTCCACTTCGATGACGTCGAGCGCCCGGCCTTCGGTGATGTCCTGGCACATCGCGCAGGTGTTGCATGGTTCGCCCTTGCCGCTGGTCAGGCAGTTGATGGCCTTGGCCAAGCTGCGGGCGGTGCTGGTCTTGCCGGTGCCGCGGGGGCCGCAGAAAAGGTAAGCATGGGAGATACGCTCACTGGCCAGGGCGTTGAGCAGGGTACGGGTAACGTGCTCTTGGCCAACTACCTCGGAGAGAGTTTGAGGACGCCACTTACGATAAAAGACCTGAGATGCCATTTTCTTTCGTCCTTATTATACCCTAAATCGTAACGTTTCCCAAGAAAATTTTTCGGGGGTTCTATTAAATATCTCAGTGTCTTTCTCTTATCCCCTGTATCCCGCTTTCCAAACTCAAGATGGTCTTATACCGTAGAAAAAATGTTTGGAAAGGGGGAAATATTAGTGAGAGGGGCGCTGCCCCCTCTCCTTCTTTTCGGTCTTTAGTTGAGTTATCAGGCTGACTTCTTTGCTGATTACCTGAGTACGGCCTAAATTATGCCTCTGAGCCTGGGGTCGAGTGCATCTCTCAAACCGTCCCCCATCATGTTGAAACCGAATACCACCAGCATGATAGCCACACCAGGGGAGAAAGAAAGCGCCGGATTGGAGAGTATATATTTGTAACCGTCGCTGATCA
>CAYQZZ010000117.1:0-4367 GCA_964422155.1 uncultured Dehalococcoidaceae bacterium
ATGGAGGAAAACGAACCTCAGGACCGGCAACTGTCCAACCGCCTTTATACAGCCGAGCGTGAACAGCGCCTTCTGCAGGAAATTCTGCTGGGTATAGGCGGGGTACGTGTCCTGCGTGCGCTGGGTATCCAGCCATCCATCTGGCACGCTAATGAAGGGCATACGGCTTTCATGATGGTGGAACGCCTCAGAGAAGAAATAGCCGCGGGTGCTACTTTCAATAAAGCCCGGGAAAAGGTACAGAAGGCCTCCATCTTCACGACTCATACTCCGGTCCCCGCCGGTCACGATGTTTTTACCACACAGTTGATAGAACAGTATTTTGAAAACTACTGGCCTTTACTGGGTATTAACCGGGAGACTTTCCTGGACCTCGGACGTCATAGTGGCGCCGGAGAGACCAGCTTTAACATGACCATCCTGGCGATGAAGACCTCCGACCACCGTAATGCCGTCAGCCGACTCCATGGCAAGGTTACCAAGCGGATGTGGCATGGACTCTGGCCGGATAATACCGAGGAGAATGTTCCCATCACCTATGTCACCAACGGAATACACGTTCCGACATGGATTGCGCTCGAGACCAGGCAGTTATATGATAAATACCTCGGTAAGGACTGGATGGAAAAACATGATGATGTGGCGCTGTGGGAGCATATTGAAGATATCCCGGACGAGGAACTCTGGGGACTGCATCAGCTTTTAAAGAGGAAATTATTCCACATTATACTGGAGCGTGCCCAACGGCGATGGGCGAATAAAGATGTAACGCCACAGCAAATACTTGCCATGGGTTCCCTGCTTGACCACGATACTTTAACGATAGGCTTTGTCCGGCGATTTGCCGAATATAAGCGCCCCTCCCTCTTATTCCAGGACATCGAACGCATAAAACGTATTGTCAATGATAACTGGCGGCCCATCCAGATAATCTTCGCCGGCAAGTCCCACCCCGCCGATACAGCATCGAAATTACTCCTCCAGCGAGTGCATACCATAGCCAGAGACCATGCTTTCCAGGGACGGATAGCTTTCCTTGAGGATTACGACATGCGTCTCGCCAGATATCTGGCGCAGGGTGTGGATGTCTGGATGAACACACCGCGCCGCCTTCAGGAAGCCTCCGGAACCAGCGGTATGAAAGCCTGCCTGAACGGTGTGCTTCACCTGAGCGTGCCGGACGGCTGGTGGCATGAAGCGTATAGCGACAATAACGGCTGGGCCATCGGCGACGATACGATTAAGGTTAACGCCGAGGAAGAGGACAAATCTGACGCCGAAGCGCTTTACAAACTCCTCGAGGAGGAAGTCATACCCCTCTATTATAATCGTGATAGAAGGGGTTTGCCGCTGGCATGGGTCGCCATGGTGAAAAAATCAATACGCTCCATTGTGCCGGTATATTCGGCACGAAGAATGCTTAAAGAATACTGCGAAAAGATGTACCTGCCGGCCTCCAAAGTCTGATAAAACCAGGGATACAATCGATGGAACTAATAGACGGACGCTACCGCGTCATCATCGAGGGCGTCAGCCCGGAGGTCGATGGCGGCCGTTTCCCGGCTAAAACGGTTGTCGGCGACACCGTGAATGTCGAAGCGGACATTTACGCCGACGGGCATGATACCCTTTCGGTGCACCTTCTCTACCGCCGTAAAGAAGAAACGGACTGGATAGAGACACCGATGCAATTTCTGGTAAACGACCGATGGCGAGGCTCATTTTTAGCCAGAGAAACAGGCAGCTACGTCTTTACTATCACAGCATGGGTCGACCGCTTTCAATCGTGGCGTCGGGACCTGAAAAAGAGAGTCGTTGCCGAGCAAAAAGACCTGTCGATAAACCTCACCATAGGAGCTCAATTGATATCGGAGGCAGGTCAGCGAGCCTCCCGGACGGACGGACAAACATTTAACACATGGCTGGACACGCTGAATTCTAACGTCGTCAGTCAGAAGAAAAAAGTAAAACTCGCCATGAGCGATGAGGTTGGCAAGCTCATGGAGAAATACTCCGACCGGCAATATGCCGTTACTTACCCCAGGGAACTGGTCGTCCTGGTTGACCGGGAAAAAGCCGGATTCAGCACCTGGTACGAGATGTTTCCTCACTCGGCGTCTTTAAAGCCAGAACAACATGGCACTTTTAAGGACTGCGAAGCCCGTCTGCCTTATATAGCCGAGATGGGTTTCGATGTTCTTTACCTCCCGCCCATTCACCCGGTGGGCCACACCAACCGCAAAGGGAAAAACAACACTATACCGGCAAAACCAGGCGACCCGGGAACCCCCTGGGCTATCGGCTCTGAGGAAGGGGGCCATAAAGCCATTAATCCCCGGCTCGGCACCATGGAAGACTTCCAGCATCTGGTGGCCAAAGCCAGGGAATACGATATCGAAATCGCTCTCGATATTGCCTTCCAGTGCTCTCCGGACCATCCCTACGTTAAGGAACACCCGGAATGGTTTACCTGGCTCCCCGACGGCACCGTCCAATACGCTGAAAATCCGCCGAAGAAGTATCAGGATATCTACCCTCTAAACTTCGAGACGGAGGACTGGAGAGAGCTCTGGGAGGAACTCAAAAGTCTCGTGGTTTTCTGGGCGGAGCAGGGCATCCGTATCTTCCGCGTGGACAACCCCCACACCAAGCCTTTCCAATTCTGGGAGTGGCTCATAACCGGGGTTAAAAAGGACTACCCCGATACTATCTTCCTCTCCGAAGCGTTCACCCGACCCAAGGTCATGTACCATCTTGCCAAGCTGGGATTTACCCAGTCCTATACCTATTTCACCTGGCGTAACGATAAGAGGGAGCTTACCGAATATCTCATAGAACTCACACAAACGCAGGTAAAAGACTTCTTCCGGCCCAACTTCTGGCCAAATACCCCGGATATTCTGCACGAGTATCTGCAGACCGGAGGCCGGGCGGCTTTCATGACACGCCTCGTGATCGCCGCTACGATGTGCTCCAACTACGGTATTTACGGACCTGCCTTCGAGCTAATGGAGAACACGCCGCGAGAGCCGGGCAGCGAGGAATATCTGAACTCGGAGAAGTATGAAATCAAGCACTGGGACATCGGCAGGCAGGATAGCCTCAAGGACTTCATCGGCCGCGTCAACCGCATCCGCCGTGAGAATCCATCCCTCCATCGTAACCGGAATCTATGGTTCAACACAACCAACAACGACCAGTTGATATGCTACAGCAAGCATACCGATGACCTTTCCAATATCATATTGACCGTTGTCAACCTCGACCCGCATAACACGCAGTCAGGAATAGTAAACGTGCCGCTGAAATCATGGGGCTTCGATACCGAAAAACCGTACCAGGCCCATGACCTATTGACTGATAAGCGGTATACCTGGCGCGGCGAATGGAATTATGTGGAACTGAACCCTGATGTCTGCCCCGCTCATATTTTTCGCCTTACGGATGTTACCCGCCTGCCCAGACACGAAGAAACCTTTGACAATGACGGTGAAAAAGGCCAATAATCCATAAAATGGTAAATTCAAAAGACAACAATGGGCCCCTCTGGTATAAAGACGCCATAATTTATGAACTGCATGTCCGCTCTTTTTTTGACAGCGATGCCGATGGCGTGGGTGACTTCCCGGGCTTAATAGAAAAACTGGACTATCTTGAAGACCTCGGCGTTAATGCCGTCTGGCTGCTGCCATTCTATCCTTCTCCTCTGCGTGACGGCGGTTATGACATCTCCGATTATTTCAACGTACAGCCGGTATACGGCAACATGTCCCATTTCAAGACCTTTGTTGACGAAGCGCACCGCCGTGGTATGCGTGTCATCACCGAGCTGGTCATCAATCATACCTCTGACCAGCACCCCTGGTTCCAGCGGGCGCGTAAGGCACCAAAGGGAGGGCACTATCGCGATTTCTATGTATGGAGCGATACTGCGGAAAAATATAAAGATACCCGTATTATCTTTACAGACTCGGAAACATCCAACTGGGCCTGGGACCCGGTAGCGAAGCAATATTACTGGCACCGCTTTTACTCACACCAGCCGGACCTGAACTTTGATAATCCGGCCGTAAAAAAAGCCATCTTAAAAGTAATGGACTTCTGGCTGAAGATGGGTGTCGATGGACTCCGCGTCGATGCCGTCCCCTACCTGTACGAACGCGAAGGTACCAGCTGTGAGAACCTTCCAGAAACCCACGCCTTTGTGAGAGAATTGCGCGCCCACTTCGATAAAACGTTCAAGAACCGGATGCTTCTTGCCGAGGCCAACCAGTGGCCGGAGGACGCCGTAGCCTATTTCGGCAACGGCGATGAGTTCCACATGGCATTTAATTTTCCCATCATGCCCCGGCTCTTCATGGCCCTGC
>CAYQZZ010000118.1:0-4349 GCA_964422155.1 uncultured Dehalococcoidaceae bacterium
TTCCAGACAGAGCATGGTAACTTCGTTACAGGCATCTCTGCCATCTTGGGTCTGGCCCCCGATGGTTATCGTCTGACTTAGCCCCTGCCCTGGCTGGTAACTGGCAACGTCATAGCTAAGGAGTATAGCCCACTCATTAAACTTTATCCAGAAACATTCTAGCAGCTCCAGAGCTTCGTCATGGCTCATCGTTTTCTCGTCAATTACTGATTTCTTGTAGAAGGGATACATATACTGGTCGAAGCGGCCCAGGGAGTTGGCAAGGTTGTAGACATCGCAATGGATGAGGACGTGAATCATCCATACGGACTGTAAGGCTTCCCACCAGTCCCTAGCAGGGTTTGCCGGCACCCACTGGCAAACCCCTGCGATGTGCTCGAGTTCCTGCTTGCGCTTGGGGTTAGCTTCTTTGGCTGCCATTTCCCGAGCCAGGGCAGCATACCTTCTGGCGTAGGCCATAGCCGCATCAAGTGCAATCAGTACCGCCTTGTAGAAGTTACGCTTCTCCTGAAGCCCAAAGTGCTGATACGGCTGGTCGAGCTGGGCCAGATACCACTCGACCTCTTCTCTGATGCCTTTGAGACCTTTATGGAGCACTTTTTCGTAGTTGGCCATCTGATGGCCAATGTCTTTGTCTAATGATAAATCAGCGATAACCGGAATGTGAGAGCAGGAAGAAGTTATAGAGAAAGCCTTTTCCTTAACCTCGTTGTCAGCTATTTCCAGAATATAGTCGCCAAGGGTCTTCCCCTTGAAGTAGGGGATAAGCACTTCCCGAATCTCTTTCCTCTCTTGGGGGGTAATGATAATCTTTTCGTACGGGCGAATCTCAAAGTCCTTTACGGGGTCGCCTAGCTCTTCATCTACAAAACGAGACATTTCGCTGGAGAAGGAAGCACCGCGTATTTTGCTGGTGATGTTGCCGGCGATGAGCTCATCTTCCAGAATATAGATGGATTTCTCCTTAAGATAGGTCTCAAAGATGCGTGCCCGCTGAATGACTCTGGGTTCGTTCTTGTGTTGTTCTAAGGCCTTCATCTCGGCACGAGCACGCTCCAGGCAAATCTCCATCGGTCTGAGAACACGATTTTTCACTCTTTGAACGCGCTCGGAACAGGTTGGAGTAAAGGACTCCTGCCAGATGCCTGCATCTTTGGCTTTTTTATCGCCGTGTACGGTTGACATATTCCGCCTCCTCTAAAGATTCGGCCCTTACCTTGAATCCGTGTTACTTATCAACCCTCTTCCTGACCATAAACTACCACCCATATCTTTATCTGTCAATATAATAAGGTGAGACAAACAGAGCCACTTTTTTCAAGGAGCCAGCTTTACGTAAAAAGATATTAACTGAAAAATAGGATAAAACGGGACTCAAGTTTATCTGAACGGCAGCCTCAAATCAGTCCTTCCTCCTTCATTTCTTCCAGCGGTCTCGCCTTTTTTACCTCTTCCACGAGCCTGGGGGAGGGTTCGGGGTAGACTACCGATCCGTATTCCCGGGAAGGAAGAATCACCGTTGAAATGTTGGCAGGCATTGACTGCTCATCTTTCTGGTTCTTTGCCCAGGCTTCAATATCAACGCAGTATTTTCCACCAACGATATACTTATTGACTACTCTGCCTTCGAGGATAGTGGTATCTCCCATCATATTAAATGTCCTCTCATCCCCGCTCATTTTCCAGAGAAAGCCATCGTCGCCCATCCAGTTAGTGAAGAGGTTACATAGCCAGCTCATCCTCTGGTTCCCGTAATCATAAGCCCTCTCCACGCCTACGGCACGGGCAAACTGGTCTAAAAAATGAACCAGTTCAGGCGTATCTGCTTCGCCGGTTTCCTCCACGTATTCCAGAAATTTTGGATGTCTTGCCTCGTATTCAAATTCGTTTTTGTGCGCCTTCAGGAAAGGTGAGCCGGCACCCATCAGCCAGACCAGTTCATCCCGCACACTTAAAGGCCCCTTGATAACTGGGCCAACCTTATCACCTGTATTCACATCTTCCCAGTATCTGGTTTCGGAACCTCTAATTTCCTCTCTATCGTAAGCTTCGAGGATTTCAAGCCATTCTTTCCTGGTGTAAGTCGGTTTCGCTTTACCGCGTTCTTTTTTGGCACTGCTGGCTGCGCCTCTCTCTGCCAAGATAATATGAGATAGTTCTTTCCCCAGAATCTCTCTGCTATCGGCATTCAAATACACCACATCTCCGTAGTCGATATAAATGTTACCTCTATTAGCCATTCTGCCCTTTTTAATAACCATATCCCGAATGATAACCACTGAGCTAAGCCTGGTGCCTTCATAAATTGGCCGATACCATTCCCAGTCACCTCCCGAATACCAACCATGTATCCCGGTAAGTCCCCCTCCGATAGCTGTCCACTGGTGTGTAAATAAGAAAGTGCCGGGGGCAATAATACGACCGTATTTGGTCTTTCTGGCGTAGTCTGCATCCCTGAATAGAGGATTAGTATCGCCGATGCCGTCTACATAGTGCCTTATGGTGTCATTTGTTGCTTCATTGTTGAAATAAGTCTTTGAAGGAATGAATGGTTTGTTCATCCTGATATTTCTTCTTTCTATTAAGTCGGGAGTAACCTTTTCGGCTTCTGGTAACGTTTCTTCTCGCGCCATCCTGATTCGTGGGTGTTTCTCCCATTTCTTTTCATCTATCTTTGATATATTCTCTTCAAGCATTGCGGACTCCTTTCAGTAATCCTCTATAATATATTATCCAAAACTCCGAGTGAAGTACATATGTCCGCTGCTGTTTTGGAGAACATACGGAATATATTCGCCGGGAGACATTGAAGGTTTCCGATGAGGAGTTACGCCGAAATGTTTCACTCTAACCGGTGCAGAAAAAGTGGGACCTATGATTTCTGGTCATTCTAACTTTAAAGTGGTATCATTATGGGGCAAGTCATTTATCGCATAGGTTCGACATTATATAATACACAGTACGGAATGAATATATCCAAATAGGACCTTTTATAAGGAGGCCAAATGGCTTTAGAGTATACCAAGTTAGAGGCAAAAAAGTGGGCGAAGAAAAATCTAAAGGGGTTGGAAGTACCTATTTTCCCTTCCTTTACCCCGGATCTGTTGGAACTGGATGAAGAGGGCATTAGGTATGATGTGAATCATATTATAGAAAATGGATTTATCTCCGCCTTGGTCGCACCCGAAGCGTGTGGTATGACGTTCGAAGAGCGAAAAAAATTTGTAGAAATAGTCGTTGACGAAGCCAGGGGCAGAATACACACCTCAGTAGCGGTGATGCAGGACACCGTCGAGCAAGACATCGAAATGCTTCAGCACATTGAAAAAGTTGGAGGGACCTTCGCCACGCTTGGTCACCCGGTACAATATTATCCCCGGTCGGTGGAAGATATCTTCCAGATGTATAAGTATATGTGTGATTCTACCAATCTGGCAATAGTGTTTTATACCGGCAGACTCCATACTAGGAAATTCCATCCAAGCTATTTTCCCCCGGAGCTCCTCCCCCGGATAGCCGATATCCCGAATGTAGTCGCGATGAAAATTGGCGGTGGTAGTTCCCTGGCGATTACTGTCATGTCTTTCCGGCTCTGCGGCGATAAAATACTGGTCAATGAGCCCATGCCCGATAGATGGTTTGTTACTATCCCTGTATATGGCCAGCAGTGGGCCGGCGCCGGCCCTTTTTACGCGATGCAGACCCCTGAAAAACCCCGCATGGTGAATATCTTTGACCTGCTGACGAAGGGCAAAATCGATAAAGCGATGGATATTTACTGGGAACTGGGAGCGATGAAAGACGGCGGGGGAGGGCTGGAAGGCTCCTACTTTCATACCGGTATTGTCACTGCTCTCAGCGATAAATATGCCCACTGGTGCAACGGCGGTAATGGCGGCACCGTCAGACAGCCCACCGGCAGGCTGTATGATTATCAGAAAGAGGCCATCCGAGCCGGCCTCAGAGCAATAGGACTTACCCCCCGTGAACCAGAAGAAGAATTCTATGTAGGCAGGGTAAATTACGCTAAGGGTGCTAGATTAAGAAAGTATGAAGTTTGAAGATCCGAGCAGGTGGACTGAACCTCTGAGGCATAAGCAAACAGAACTTGCACTATTAATAAAGGGGTATACTGATGGAATTTACAAAATCAGAAGCAAAACAATGGGCTAAAAGGCACTACAAGGGGCTGGATGGGGTCTTAAGCCCTTCGTTCACCCCGGATTTAATGGAGTTGGACGAAGAAGGCATCAGACATGATGTAAGACACAATATTAGCAAGGGCATGTTCAGTTTACTTTGTCAGACAGAGGTGTGCGCTATGACTTTCGAGGAGCGCAAAAGATTTG
>CAYQZZ010000119.1:0-1556 GCA_964422155.1 uncultured Dehalococcoidaceae bacterium
CGGAGACAGGACAGGATTAAAATGAACCAGTATGACTATATCGTGGTGGGGAGCGGTATCGGCGGACTTTATACAGCGCTGCTGGCCAAGGAAGAGGGCAGCGTTCTGGTTATCACCAAGGGCAGCATTGATGACTGTAATACCAAATACGCCCAGGGGGGTATCGCGGCGGCTATCGGCAAAGATGACTCGCCGGAGCTTCACGTGCAGGATACGATAAATGCCGGTTGCGGCCTGTCTGACGAAGAAGCCGTGAATATCCTGGCTAGAGAAGCATCGGCGCGTATCGCCGACCTTGTTGATTACCGCGTGCCGTTCGATACTCTTGACGGCGAGGTTGCCCTGACCATGGAAGCGGCCCACAGCGTGCCCCGTGTCCTTCATGCCGGAGGTGACGCCACCGGCGAGTATATTGAAGTTACATTAAGTCAGCAGGTACGTTCGTCAAGAATAAAGGTACTGGAAAATTTCCTGGCTACCGAAATTCATGTGGAGAAAGGGAAGGTTACCGGCATCAGGGCTATCGATTGCCGTACCGATACCGTCGAGGAGTTCGAGTGTCGCTTCCTGATTCTGGCTACCGGCGGTGCCGGCCAGCTATTCAAGTACAATACGAATTCCAGTGTCGCCACCGGTGACGGTATCACGCTTGCCTTTAATGCCGGTGCCGAGATTGCGGACATGGAGTTTTTCCAGTTCCACCCCACCGCCCTGCGTATGCCCGGCGTGCCGCCGTTTCTTATTTCGGAGGCTGTCAGGGGGGAAGGGGGCTTGTTACGCAACGCCGAAGGTTACCGTTTTATGCCGGACTATCATAAAAAGGCTGACCTGGCACCCCGGGACATTGTTGCCCGCAGCATACTCAATGAAATGAAGAAGACCCGCTCGGACAGGGTTTTGCTGGATGTTACCCATCTACCGCCCAACACCATTACCACGCGTTTCCCGCATATCTATCGCTTCTGTCTTGACCGCGGTCTGGATATTACCAGGAGCCAGATACCCGTGGCGCCGGCTGCCCACTATATGATAGGTGGCGTAAGGACAAACAGCTGGGGAGAGACGAATATCGTCGGATTGTTTGCCACCGGAGAGGTAGCCTGCACCGGAGTCCATGGGGCTAACCGCCTCGCCTCAAACTCCCTTCTGGAGGCAATTGTGTTCAGTAAGAGAATAGTGGAGAGGACCAAAAGCAAAGCAAAAGAAAAGGTTTCAATTGAAGATAAAGTAAAAGATATATACTCCTCGCTAAGCCAGAGGCCGGTTCCCAAGGCGTTACCCCCACCCAGTCTGGCTGTCTTGCAGCAACTGCACTGGGACAAGGTCGGCATCATTCGCGACAAGGAAGGGCTGAATCAGGCAGCCGGTATCCTGGCGGCCTGGCAGCATTCTTCACCCCGGCCTACGGACCAGCCTTCCTATGAATTGAGCAACCTGATATTGACCGGGCGGCTGTTGACGGAAGCGGCATTTATCAGGGAAGAAAGCCGGGGCGCCCATTTCCGGTCAGATTTTCCCCAGAGTTCGCCGAAGTGGCAGTGCCACATCATATGGAG
>CAYQZZ010000119.1:1656-4328 GCA_964422155.1 uncultured Dehalococcoidaceae bacterium
TGGCTAAGAAAAAGAAGGCAGTAAAACCCCGAGAATATACCCGACGCCAGCTATCACATTTCCAGAAGCAAAAGCGGCGGGAGCGTATCATTTTTATCAGCGGGATTGCGATTATCGCAGCTATTATCTTGATTGTCCTGGCGGGGTGGTTTAATGGTGAGTATCGTCCTCTGCACAAGACTGTAATCAAGGTGTATGATACTAAGATTAATACAGAATACTTCATTGACACGATGGAAATCGCCGGGAAAGGCCAGGAGGCTGGAAGAATCCAAGCGATGACCGATAGCGTGGTAAATGAAATTATACAGGACGAACTGGTCAGGCAGGGGGCGATGAAATTCGGGATAACTGTAAGCGATGATGAGGTAAAAAAGGCTATTGCAGGTTCGTCTCTGCCGGTTAATAATGCCAGCATGGGTCTTATGAGGGCGCAATTATTACAGAATCGACTGAAGAGTGAGTATTTTGCCTCTCAAGTGCCGGAGTCCGATAACCAGGTATATATGATGGCAATGCTGGTGGAGAGCGATAGTCTGGCTCTTGAGGTCCGGGACAAATTCATAAGTAGTAATAACTTTACGGCGCTTGCCAGTGAGTATGCGCAAAATTATACTTCTAAACAGAATAAGGGGGACTACGGCTGGCACCCTACCACTATATACGTGAACCAGCTGGGTTCTTCCATTCCTGTAGATTTTGCTTTTAGCGTGGAAAAGGGAGCGTTGAGCCCACCTTTACCTGATAAAGATGCCTACAAACAGCTGGGCTACTGGCTAATCAGGGTGAACAACAGACCGGATGAAGGTTCGGCAAATGTATCGGCCCTCCTGGTAAGCAGCGAGGTGGAAGCAAAGGACATCAAGGCGAGACTGGAAGCGGGAGAAGAGATTGGCCCCATCGCTGATGAATATTCCCAGTACAGCCCATCTCAGGAAGGGCACGGAGAGCTTGGCATAATGGATGTCTCGGAGAATATCAGTGATGCCTTTAATGGCTATGTTGTCAATCCGGAAACAGAGCTTGGTAAATGGAGTAATCCCATCCGCGAAGACGGGTACTGGACAAAGGGCGGCGCCTGGCTGGTGCAAGTAGTCGATAAGGATAATGATAGAAAGCTGAGTATCGAGGACCGGAGTACCCTGATAGACAAAGCCTATAACGATTGGATGTCCGGTCTCTGGCTTGCATCTGCCGCTGATATAGATAACTCTGGGCTGACTAACGAATTAAAGACATGGGCTATAGACCGAGCGTTAAAGGAATTAAAAATAGTCAAAGGGTAGTCAAAATGAAAAAAAAGAGTATAGGTATCGGCCTGATGGGTCTGGGGGTGGTTGCCGGACAGGTAGCCAGAGTCCTGACGGATAAAGCGGACGAACTGGCGGAGAAGGTCGGTTGTCCCCTTGTCCTGAGGAAGGTCAAGGTCCTGCCGCAGGATTTGTCACGTCCGCAGGCAAAAAAGATGCCCCGGCAGCTTTTCACGACCGATGATGACGAGTTTTTCGGAGAACCCGGCATCGATATCGTCATCGAGGCTATTGGCGGTGAGAGACCGGCACTGGACTACCTGAAAAGGGCCCTCGCGGGTGGTAAACACGTTGTTACTTCTAATAAGGAGGTCATCGCCAAGCATGGCATGGAACTGCTGGCCCTGGCCCGAAAGCATGGGGTAGGCCTGCAATATGAGGCCAGTGTCGGCGGTGGTATCCCCCTGATTGCCCCGTTCAAGCACGACCTGGTGGCTAATAATATCAGCGCCATTTTCGCTATCATCAACGGGACCACCAATTATATCCTCACCATGATGG
Source organism: uncultured Dehalococcoidaceae bacterium (assembly GCA_964422155.1). Classification (GTDB taxonomy): domain Bacteria; phylum Chloroflexota; class Dehalococcoidia; order Dehalococcoidales; family RBG-16-60-22; genus JBGPRB01. The sequence continues at coordinate 3,468 of CAYQZZ010000119.1, forward strand.
CAAAAGAGGGCATGGACTTTGCCGCGGCGCTGAAACGTGCGCAGAAGCTGGGCTACGCCGAAGCCAATCCGGAGAATGATATCGAAGGGATAGATGCTAACTATAAGCTGGCTATCCTGGCTTCGCTGGCCTTTCAGACCCAGGTAAGACCTCAGGATATTTACCGTGAGGGTATTTCACGGCTCACCGGCCATGACTTTCGTTACGCGCGAGAGCTCGGTTTCGCCATTAAACTGCTGGCCATAGCCAAGCAGAGCGGTGATTCCATCGAGGCAAGGGTACACCCGGTGTTCATACCGCAGGACTCTTTTCTGGCCAAGGTCGATGGGGTCTATAATGCGGTGCACGTCGAGGGCGACCTGGTAGGCAAGGTGCTTTTCATCGGTGAGGGCGCCGGTGCCAAGCCCACCAGCAGCGCCGTTATTGCGGACGTCGTTTCCTCGGCGCGGAAGATTGTCCTGGGTGTCGGCAGTATATCCACCTGGAAAGCGGCATCGGGCAAGAGTATCAAGTCCATGGATGAAATCGAAACGCAGTACTACGTCAGGTTAAATGCCGCGGACCGTCCCGGCGTCCTGGCGCAGATTGCCAGGGTTTTCGGCAACAATAAGATAAGCATTTCCTCGGCGATACAGCCGGAGTCCGATAGCAAGACAAAGACGGCGGAAATAGTAATTATGACGCATCCGGCCCGGGAAAAAGCCATGCAGAAGGCGCTCCGTGAACTGGAGCGGCTTGAGGTGGTGAGGGAGATAGCTAATTTTATCCGGGTGGAGGATATAGAAGGAGGCTAACTCTGAAAAAGGGAGTCCTGTTTCAATATAAAAAATATCTACCTGTCACTTCCAAAACACCGATGTT
>CAYQZZ010000120.1:0-1455 GCA_964422155.1 uncultured Dehalococcoidaceae bacterium
TAAGCTATAATTAAAGAAGAGAGATAGTCAAGACAAGGTAAAAGGCAGGTTAATCTTGCACGAGTCTTGCGGCATTTTTGGCGTATATTCTCCGAATGAAGATGTATCCCGTCTTACCTTTTTTGCACTCTATGCCCTCCAGCACCGCGGCCAGGAAAGTTCTGGTATTGCCACGGCCGACGGTAAAAAAATCAGAGTTTTCACCGGCATGGGGAGGGTGTCTAACGTATTCAATGAGGAAGCGCTGAGCCATCTTACCGGTCATATCGCTATCGGGCATAACCGCTATTCCACGGCCGGTTCGAGTCGGGCGTTCAATGCCCAACCGATTATCGTTGGTAACGATGGCAGTACCATGGGTATTGCTCACAATGGTAATGTCGTTAACGCCACGCATCTCTTTGAAGAGCTTACCGCACAGGGTTATACATTTAAGGGAAGCACTGATTCTGAGGTCATCGCCAACCTTATCCTGTCTTCTCCCGGTAAAAGCTGGGCGGACAAAATAAGATATGCCATGCGACGGCTTCAGGGGGCGTATTCCCTGGTAATCTTAACCCCACAGGAGCTATATGCGGTCCGTGACCCGTTCGGCGTACGCCCTCTCTGCCTGGGCACTATAGATAGTGGCTGGGTGGTGGCTTCAGAGACCTGCGCGCTTGACCATATCGGCGCAAATTTTGTCAAAGAAATTGAGCCAGATGAAATAGTAGCTATCAACGAGAATGGTGTAACAAACTACCCCGGTGAGCCAGGCCGAAAGGGGTTATGTATTTTTGAATATATTTATTTTGCCCGCCCGGATAGCATGATTAACGGACGGTTACTCTATCCGGCCCGGCAGGCCATGGGAGCGGGACTGGCGCGGGAGCATCCGGTTGACGCCGACCTTGTCATGGGCGTGCCCGATTCAGCTACGGCCGCCGGTACAGGTTATGCACAAGAGTCCGGGATTCCCGTAGTCGAAGGGCTGATTAAAAACCGCTACGTGGGGCGTACCTTTATCGAGCCCGACCAGCGTATCCGGGACCTCGGCGTCAAGCTTAAGTTCAATCCGCTGCCCCAGGTGTTGGACGGTGAGCGCCTGGTGGTGGTTGATGACAGTATCGTCCGCGGAACGACGACTCCCAGCGTGGTGAAGATATTACGGAAGGCGGGGGCGAAGGAAATCCATATGCGTATCTGTGCGCCTCCCATCCGCTATCCATGCTTTTTCGGTGTGGATATGGCCACACGAAGTGAGCTTATCGCCTCCCAGAAGAGCATTCCTGAAATCTGCAAGTTTATCGGTGCCGATACCCTGGGCTACCTGAGCATTGAGGGACTGATTAAAGCTGTTGGCCTGCCGAGGGATAATTTCTGTCTGGCTTGTTTCACCGGCGATTACCCGATACCCGTCCAGCTTGAGATGGATAAGCTGGCACTGGAGACTATGGGCGCCGCCCGGCAGCAGGG
>CAYQZZ010000120.1:1555-4313 GCA_964422155.1 uncultured Dehalococcoidaceae bacterium
TTCTTATAGACCGGGGTGCACCAGTGCATGTATTTGGGGTGGTTGCCCCGGATAACCTTAGCGTAGATTTCCTGCAATTTGCGGGTAATTTCACCTATCTCGCCGCTACCTATCTGACGCCGGTCTATTTCGGCTACCGGTGTCACGTGGGCAGCCGTACCGGTGAGGAAACACTCATCGGCGGTATACAGCTCGCTGCGGTCGATTGACCGGTGAATCGTTTCTATTCCCAGCTCTTTTTCAGCCAGTTCGATTACGGTATTGCGGGTAATTCCCATAAGGATATTATTATAGGTGGACGGTGTGACGAGCTTACCATTTATCACCAGGAAAATGTTTTCCCCGCTCCCCTCGGAGACATGGCCGTCTGGGGAGAGCATGATAGCCTCGTCAAAACCGTTACTGACAGCTTCCGTTTTTGCCAGGGCATTGTTGATATAGATGCCGGTGGCTTTAATCTGGGGAGGAATTACGTTGTCCTCCGGGCGGTGCCAGGACGATACACAGCAGCGGGCTTTATCCACATCCAGGTAAGGTCCCCATGGTATGACGAACATAAAGAAGTCATTCTCCAGGTTATGCAGGCGCACGCCCAGCGCCTGTGAGCTTGTATAGGCTACCGGCCGGATATAGACATCTTCCTGGAAGCCGCACTTCGCCACCAGTTCCAAGCTTTTCTGGCAGAGCTCATTTATGGAATAAGGAATGGTAATTTTTAAGACCTTGCATCCTCTTTCCAGTCGCTCATAGTGCTCTTTCAGGCGGAAGATATAGGTCTGCTTTTTCTCGCTGTTCCAGTTGCCACGGATGCCCTCGAAGATGCCGGTGCCATAGTGCAGGGCATGGGTCATTATCCCTATTTTGGCTTCTTCCAGAGGGATAAACTTCTTCTGAAAAAAGGCGTAAGACGGCATTTTACGGTCTCCTTTCCAGTTACCGTTCATTATAGCTTGTGCGGCGATAGAAAAACAAGTGCGATTATCCGAGGATAATTACATCGTGGTATAATACGTCAACATATGGATGTTACTAACGACGAAAAACCCGGGAAGGGAGGGGTGCTGGTCTGGCTCAGGAAAAGGCTTGTTCCCCTGTCCGGTCTTTTAATCGCAGTCGCTATCATCATAGCGGTAGGTTACGTTTACCTGAAAAACCCCAGGTACTTTGAAGAACTCAAGACCTACGGGTATCTCGGTGCTTTTGTTATCAGCATCATCCTGAACGCCACCATAATCATACCGGTCAGCAATATGGCGGTTATAATGGCCCTCGGGGCTACTTTACCTTTGCCCTTCATGGTGGGGTTGGCAGGCGGCCTGGGGGCGGCCATCGGTGAGATGACAGGCTATATCGCCGGCCGCAGCGGTCGCGGCTTATTAGCCAGGAGCAGCGTGTATAATCGGGTCGAGGGATGGGTTAAAAAATGGGGGTGGATAGCTATATTTGTTCTATCTATTTTCCCGATTGTTTTCGATGTCGTCGGCATAATTGCCGGGGCCCTGCGTATGCCTCTGTGGCGGTTTTTCCTCGCCTGCTGGCTGGGCAGGACGATATCGTATGTGGTTGTGGCTTACCTGGCTTCGCTGGGATTTAAAGTCTTACCCTGGTTCGGTTAAGTCCCTGTCTGATTCTCAAAACCAGCACCGAGCCGCCAATAAAGTACACCAGGCAGACCAGCAGCATAATTTTGTAACCAAGCCCCAGGCTCTGATTGTTGCCAAAGTCAATGACCGGGCCGATAAGGCGCGCCAGGACAGCGCCGCCGGCCGTAGCCATATTGGCGACGCCGAGATAGCGAGCTTCCTCGGTTTTCGGGGCGAAATCAGTTGCCAGCGCCCAGTTGGTGCTATTAAAGATGCCCATGGCGATGCCGATAATTCCCGCCGCCCAGAGTATCGTACCGTATTCCGGGGATAAGGCGATGACGGCGATACCGATGGCGCCGAGCAATCCCGAAGCTGCTGTAAGCGATTTCCGCCCTATCCTATCGGAGAGATAGCCGGCCGGCCAGACGACAATCAACATCCCCGCCACGGCAATAACCGAGAAGCGAAAAGTCGCCTGGGCGGGGTCAGCCACCCCGATGACGTCTTTAAAGTAGTACAAAGCGAACTGCTGTATGGTGGTGAAAGCCATATAGACGAGCAGGCGGGAGAGGAGAAACCAGACAAAGCTGTGGTTTTTCCAGATGTCCTTTCTAAAGGTGTGGGAAAGCGTTGCCAGCACGGGAGTCTTGGGTCGGCTGATATCCACAAGGGGTTCCCTGACGATGAGGACGGTGGCGGCCAGAGCGCCGAAGATGACTATCATCAAGATACCCAGGACAAGCCACAACAGGTAGCTTCCCTCACCGGCGGAATAGCGGTCCATAAAGATACTGGAAAGATAGACCAGCATTAAACCACCGATTATCTCCAGCAGACCTTTGACACCGGAAGCGCGCCCGTGCTTATCCGCCGGTACCAGCTCCGGGATAAATGCCTGGTAGGGACCCTGGGCGATATTGGTGGCAATCTGTAACAGGCAGTAAACGGCGAAGATAGCGGCGTAGCTCCCGGCAAAGCCGAAGCCGGGGATGAGGAGCAGGGCGATAATGCCGCCTATCAGGATATAGGGCCGCCGCCGTCCCCACCGGAAATGAGAGCGGTCGCTGACGGCGCCGGCGAGGGGCTGGACGAACATCGCCAAAAGCAGGCCGGAGAGAGTGAGCAGGCCGAGGTAGGTATTTTTCTGGGATTCCGGAACGAAATCGAGCAGG
>CAYQZZ010000121.1:0-4268 GCA_964422155.1 uncultured Dehalococcoidaceae bacterium
CTTAATTTTAGGTCTATATAACTCAACGTCATAAAATTTTTCAACATCAACTCGTTTTTTCCTGGTTACCATCATATCCACCGGAACGGAAGTATAGCGGCCGTCATTCAGGGCAACCATCTTTCCAGTTTGCCCGTGCTTTATTAACTGCACGGCCAGGTGACCATAGCACGTAGCAACCATACGGTCCAGTGAATCAGGAGCACCTGAACGCATTAAATAGGCTAACTGCTGGTAAAGGACATCCTCTCCTGTCATATGCTTCATTTCCTCGGCCAGAAATAAGCCGATACCACCCAGTTTACGATGTCCGAACATATCGGGTTTACCGCTCTCGACAATGTCGCCGCCTTCAAATTTCGCCCCTTCGGAGATAGTCATAATAGCGTAATGAGAAGGATTATTCCTTTTGTCTTCCATCAAGAAATTGGTGAGTTTTTCTATATTTGCTGTGACCTCAGAGATTACCGCACGGTCAACAAACGCAAGGTAAGCGCTTATCAGGCTGGTTTCGCCTGAATGTCGTCCGAAAAGCTCGACTACGGCAATTCGTTCATGGGAACCGGCCGTCGAGCGTATATTCGTGATAAATTCTACGCTGCGAGTCACTGCGGTAGAAAACCCGATACAGTAGTCCGTTCCAAAGACATCGTTATCCATTGTTTTGGGAATCGCCACTATCGGCACGCCCTCCCTATGCAGTCGGACAGCGAAACCCAATGTGTCGTCACCTCCAATAGGTATAACTACATCAATCCCCAGATGCTCGATATTATTAATGATTAAATCCGTATAGTCCATGTTTCCTTTATCGTCAATTTTCTTGCCCCATTTCGAATTCTTTAGAAAATCGGGGACCTGATTTTCATGTATGTTCTCAGGATTAGTTCTGGAAGTATGAAGAAAAGTCCCGCCGGTCCTGTCCACCGTTCGGACATCTGTACCAATAAGATTTCGGGTATAATAGTCGCGTGTAGAAGGTTCATCCGGATTATAATAAAGCAAACCAGCCCAACCTCGTCTTATCCCTACTACCCGAAATCCTTCTTCCAGAGCGCTGGTAACAACCGCTTTTATGCAGGGATTCAGCCCGGGCACATCTCCTCCACCCGTGAGAATACCGATAGTTTTCTTCATTCCTCTACCTCACACTATTCGAGTAGTATTAATTGTCCACCTTTTTTTCGTATTATTCAATATGCCGCTTAGCAATATTAGTAATTTTCACTCTTCCGCTCACCCTGAGCTTGTCGAAGGGTAAAGTAAGCTTACCGCTATGGTTCGACAAGCTCACCGCTATGGTTCGACAAGCTCACCATGAGCGGTTGTTAAACGACCTCTCAATATGGGGAAGAGGTTCTTTTGCCCCCCATTTAGTTAATCGGACATACCATTGCCTGCGATAAAACCAGGGCTTTACCCTCCTTAATCATAATTTATGTTGTTGGTAAAAGGATGAACCTCTACCGGGATATTGTTGGGATTACTGGTCTGTTATATCTGGTAATAAATCCAGTGAGAAAGACACTATGGCTATGGTAAAGGGCTTCATAATCATAACCGTGTTGGTATTGTTCTTGGTCATGAGTCCCTGGATACAATCGACTCGTGTCCTATCTGAGTCTGGTATTTCAGTCGAAGGCGATTTCGACGTTGAAGAACCCCCGGAAGCCTACGGAGCCAGCGTCGTAGGCTCTTATTTCACTCTATTCCCAAATAGCGCGCTCGGCGCACCGGACCAGCGCGGCGCTGTGCTATATCAACACGGCTGGATAACCCTTCAGCTGGAGAGACCTGTACCGGACTGCCAGCAGGTAAATGTATGGCTGGCCCGGATTGGCTGGAAGTTCGCTAAATTTAGTATCTATATTTCCGATAGAGGCAAGAAGTGGACACTTATAGCCAGAGACCAGATATCATCCCCATACTACAAGAAGTGTGCCTTCTCTGGCGATTATGGTGATGTTAGTTATGTTAAAGTCAGCTATGATAGCTCCATGTCGTGGATAAATTTCATATTACTTGATGCCGTAAAGGCTGAAGGAGGTGAAAGATAAGAAAATTGAGAAATAGTGATTTTTTTAAGATTAGCCTGTTTCATTTAAGGAGGAAAAGAATGATAAATCGGATAATGGCGGTCTTGCTGATGGTAGTATTGGTTTCTGCATTCACGGTTATGCCGGTAATGGCGGCCACCGACGACGTAACCGGGAGTTTTGAGGTTGGGGGCGCACCGACAGTCACCGTAACCTTTACCCCAGCTGCCATGGACCCACAAATTGCTCAAGAGGCTAACGTTAACGTTGCTATGAGTAGCGGTACGCTCGAGGATTTAACTTCAGTCGTTTTCAAGGTTTTTTATGTCTATGATTGGAAATCTGATGAGCCAACTCTCGAATCTTTTAACTTGGAGGTCGCTGACACGCAAAAATGCGCCATAATAACCTGGAGTCCACCTGATGGATGGAGCCTGGCACCGAGCGGCGGCGGTACAACATGGGCCCTGGGCTCCTGTTCCCGTCCTGACCTTACCCTGGCGTCAGGCGACTTTGTTTTTCAGTTTACGCCGCGCAAGGTAGCTAAAGTATCAGACTGGTGGACCTATGATACGTGGCAAGTGGCAGCCAAAGCTACCAAAAGCCTGTTTGATGGGTTTGGGTGCGATGCTAATGGTTTTGAAATGAACTACTACGTTGAGATGTCAATTTCAGCCACGTCAGTCTCCTGGGGTAATGTAGAACCGGGGATGCTGTTCAGCAGCACCCCGCCATCGGCACAAGAACTTGCCGGTGATGGCATTCACATTATCGCTAACCACGGCTACGGCGTGACTGTGCATTCCAGCGCTTCCTGGGGCGGCGCATCAGCTTTAGACCCGACGGGTACCACCAGCTCAGCCCACCAGTTCGCCATCAAAGCTGGTACTGAAGCCAACCTCGCCACTGCCAGTAACCCGTTAAGAAGTGAACCCTACGCGTACGTTATTGCAGGCCAGCCTGCGCCCTCAGAAAGCGGGGACGCCTGGCCGCACATCTTCCTGTTCCTGCAACTGGCCAGCACCTTCGATGCCGGCTCCTATAGCGGCACCATAACATTTACAGTAGAATAATATATTTGAACACATGGGAAGCAGTAAGAGAGGATTACGGTAATCCTCTCTTACTGACCTGTTTTTGTTGATACATGTTACGCAGGACGGGGGTTTAAATGAATGAATAATATCATGGAGCCGTTGGAGATTGCTGAAAAAGAGACCTCCTTCCTTCAAAAAACGGTTCGAAATGGGGGTTTTCCATCTGGCAAAGAAAACCCCCTTCCGTCCTCCCCTTCAGCCGGCTCAGTGCAGGCTCTTCACTAAAGGGACGAGAGACCCTCGTGATACTAACTTCTGTGCTGCTGAGCGTGCTAGCCATGCTTCTTCTCCCGGCGGGTTCACTCTATGCTCAAGGTCTGGGCTTGACCGGCAATTTCTACCGCTATGGCTTTGAACTGGCGCCGGGGGAGACCTCCGCCGGTATCGAGGCTTATATCATCGTCATCAACAATGCCGAGGCTCCACTACGAGTTAAAATTGACACCAATACCCCTCCTGGGGTGGCAATCGCCCTACCCGCGACAGATTTCGTACTTGAAGCCGGCGGGCAAAAAAAGCTTGATGCGGTGGTTGAGGTTGACAAAAAAACCATACCGGGCGAATACAAAATCACAATATCTGCTACGCCCTTCCGCGAGGGGGAAGGCATTAAAATCAGCGGCGGCGGCATGCAGCGTGCTACACTGAAAGTGTTAAAGCCGGGCATGAGCCCGCTCACGCTTGCTGGGATTATTGTTGGAAGCCTGTTAATCCTGGCTGGTGCGGTATGGCTGTTAGTCAAACGTCGTCGCTAGCTATCATAGCTAAAAGGTAATAGAAATTACGCCGGCATGTCCTTCTGGTTAACGGCTCTAATTGGGGGTCTTATAGCTGTAATCATAGGTGCATTGGTTTTTTCCATATACCTAGGATTCTTCTAGGACTTGATTTGTTGTTCTCGTTGCCTTGCCTTGTTCAGTGTTTCAAAGGTTTCAGTGTAGATGATTTTCCACGGACGATAATTTCTTGTCGAAATAGACTTACCCGCATTATGCTGGGCCAACCTTATTGCAACATCTTTTGTCGAGCCAATGTAATATCGGTTGTTAAGTTCATTCCGTAAGATATACACATAATACATATGCAGGTTTGGTGGAGCCGGAGGGATTCGAACCCTCTACCTTTTGACTGCCAG
>CAYQZZ010000122.1:0-4177 GCA_964422155.1 uncultured Dehalococcoidaceae bacterium
GCTGGGGCGTTTCACTTCCGTGTTCGGGATGGGAACGGGTGGTGCCACCCCGCTCTAACCACCAAGAGGCATATGTCTAACCTGACACTATATAGTTGTTAAAGACCTTTTCTATAGTTATAAAGATATTTTAGCACAATATCCGCCATAAGAAAAGAGCTTAATGTTAGATTTTCATATTAAGAACGTATGATTTTCGTATACAATCCTTCGAACCAAAGAAATTACTGAGAGTAAAACGTCCTTGACAAGCCTTAAAACAAGTGATAGGTTATTGGAGGGCTTTTCCTTCGAGGCAGTTTTTACTATATTTCCTTTCGTACCACTACCCGGTGCCGTAGTAAGACTCCGGCACCAATCACGGCCTCGCCCGGCCTCTCTTATCCGGAGGTGAAAATACTTCTGGTTTGAGCCGGGATGTTAATATCAGCCCCAGGAAAAAATACGAGGTGACGATATGAGTATTGAACTGGTTCACATTGGATTCGGCAATATACTGGCAATGAGTCGCGCCATCGCGATAGCCTCGCCAAATTCCGCCCCCACCAAACGCATTATCCACGAGGGCAGAAACAACGGCAAAGTAATTGACATGACCAGCGGCAGGAGGACCAAGGCCGTTATCTTCACCGATAGCGGCCATATCGTACTGGCGGCTCTCGCCCCGGAAACCATCGCCAGCCGATTCCAGTCAAGCCGGACGGGCATGCCGGCAAAACAAGAGCAAAGTGAAAGTTCCGATGAGCCATGAAAATCGCTCCCCCCTTGTTCCACCCCCAAAACCCTTGCTCGTAGTCCTCTCCGGCCTTTCGGGGGGCGGCAAGGACACGGTTTTAACCGGACTCAGGCAATCGGGACTTGCCCTTGAAATCAGTATCTCCGTTACTACCAGGGCTCGCCGCGCCGATGAGAAGGACGGCGTCCATTATCACTTCATCTCCAACGCCAGGTTCCAGGAACTGATTGACTCCAATCAACTGCTGGAATGGGCTATCGTCTACGGCAACCGGTACGGCATACCCCGGGAGCCTGTCAGGCAGGCGCTGAAAAGCGGGAAAGACGTTATCGTCAAAATTGACGTCCAGGGCGCGGCCACCATCAAGAAAATCCTGCCCCAGGCTGTATTTATCTTCCTGGCAACACCATACATGGAAGAACTGGAAAAGCGCCTAAAGCAGCGCCGCACGGAAACTCCGGCGGAACTGGAACTGCGCTTGAAAACCGCCGCGAAAGAACTTAAAAAGCTGCCTATGTTCGATTATATCGTCGTTAACCGCCATGGTGAAAGCGACCGTACCATAGCCGATATTGAAGCCATCATCGCTGCCGAAAAGTGCCGGGTAACGCCGAGAGAGATTGCTTTATAAATCACCAGATTAACTTGAGCAGCCAGGCAAACAAATAGCCCAGCATACCACAGACAGGGAAGGTAAGTATCCAGGCCGCCACGATGTTGCCGGCGACCCCCCATCGTACCGCTGATAATCGCCTGGTAGCACCCACTCCCATAATAGAGATGTTGATGGTGTGAGTGGTGCTCAGCGGTATGCCCAGCGAAGACGCCAGCATAATAGACAGTCCCGCCGAAGTCTCAGCGGCAAAGCCGTTCACCGGTTCCAGTCTCGTCAATTTAAAGCCCATGGTGCGCATGATGCGCCAGCCGCCGGTGGCCGTACCCAGCCCCATTACCGCTCCGCATAGTATCATCATCCACAGCGGCACTGTGAATTTATCCACCACTCCTCCCAGTAACAGCACCAGGGCAAAGACGCCCATGAACTTCTGCCCATCATTGCTGCCGTGGCTGAAGGCCATGAATGCAGACGAGATTATCTGAAGCTTGCTGAAGATATTGCTTACCATTGATGGGCGGGTACGCCGCAATATCCAGTAGAGGGCCGTCATCAGTATCACGCTTATTGTAAAGCCAAGCAGGGTGGAGAAGCCAAGACCGATAATTACCTTCCGCCAGCCTTCCCAGAGCAGCACCGAGGGACCTGCGGCGGCCAGTCCGGCGCCGGTGAGCCCGGCAATAAGCTCATGGCTTTCGCTCGTGGGGATGCCATAGCGCCAGGCAAGTGTGCTCCATGTGATTATCGTGAGCATGGCTGCCGCCACTACCGGCAGTCCGATGACATCCGGGCTGACGATACCTTTACCAATGGTTGCCGCCACGGCGGTGCCGGTAACGATTGCCCCCACGATATTGAGTACAGCCGCCATGACCACGGCCTGCGTCGGAGAGAGAACCCGTGTTGAAACAACAGTAGCGATAGCGTTCGGGGCGTCCGTCCAACCGTTAACGAATTCGGCGGCCAGCACTAATAACAGGGTGATAACAAGTAAAAAACTGATATCAGGCATGCTTGAGGGCTACCCCTTCAATGACATCGGCTACGTCTTCACATCTATCCGTGGCGCTCTCCATGTGCTCGTAAATCTCGCGCCACTTTATAATCTGGGCGATGTCTGACGTGTTATCGAAAAGCTCCCCGATAGCCGCGCGGTAGATTCGGTCGGCCACGTTCTCCAGCCGGTTTATCTCCACGCAATGTTCCAGCATTTTTTTGAACTCGGATTTGCGCCGCAGACCGGAGATAGCCTTTTCCACCTCAGACGCCCCCTGGACAATAACATCGGCCAGCTCCTTGGCCCTCTGGGTGGGACTTGTTATCTTGTAGATAAACATGGAATCGGCGGCGGAATGAATAAAGTCGACGATATCATCCATGGTATGGGCCAGCAGAGCGATATCCTCCCGGTCGAAGGGTGTCACGAAGGTACGGTGCAGTAGCGACATAACCTGGTGAGTGATTGTATCACCCCCGTGTTCCATCTCGGTTATTTCGGCCACATGGCTATCGATGAACTGCCAGGAGTCAACCATCTCTTTCAGTGCCTGGGCCGCTTTTACTGTGTTCCGGGCGCTCTCTTCAAAAAGGTCATAAAATTTTTGCTCCCTGGGCATAAAAGACAACCTGACCATAGCTGATTCTCCTTCGTCGCGTTAGCTTTCCTTTTCCTGCCCGGTCTCCGCCGGCCCTTCCGTTTCCCCCGGCTTATTCTTCTTCTGCCACCAGGCTTTCAGCCGCAATAGTACCTGTTTCTCGTATCCCAGCCTCCCCGGCGTATAAAACTTCTTGCCCTTGAGAGAATCGGGAAGGTGCTGCTGCTCGACTATATGGTCGGGGTAATCGTGGGCATATTTGTAGTCTTTGCCGTAGCCCATCTCCTTCATCAGCGGCGTTACCGGGTTGCGCAGGTCCAGCGGTACCGACTCGCTTGAGCCGTGTTTGATTTCTTCCTGTACCTTTGAGTACGCCTCAAAGAGGGAGTTGCTCTTGGGTGCGGTGGCGAGGTAAACTGCCGCTTCGGCCAGGGCCAGGTTGCCCTCCGGCATACCGATGAAGTGGACCGCCTGCTGGGCTGCCATGGCGACGACCAGCGCCTGGGGGTCGGCCATGCCGATGTCCTCCGAGGCGAAGCGTATCAGGCGGCGGGCGATATACAGCGGGTCTTCCCCCGCTTCCAGCATCACCGCCAGCCAGTATATCGAGGCATCCGGGTCGGAATCCCTCATGGATTTGTGCAGGGCGGAGATATGGTCGTAATGCTGGTCTCCCGCTTTATCGTAGAGCATCGCCCTCTTCTGGAGGGCGTCTTCAATAATCGGTAGCGTAATCAGGCGTTTGCCTTCCGCGTCGGGCGCCGTGCTCTGGGCGGCTGTCTCCAGGGTGTTGAGGGCAATCCGGGCGTCGCTGTTGGACATGCCGATGAGATGGTTCATGGCTTCCGGGGAAAGCTCGGCGTCCAGCTCGCCGATGCCCAGGAACTTGTCTGTTATCGCCCTCAGAATGAGCATCCGAATTTCATCCGCGGTGAGGGGCTTGAACGGCAGGACGCGCGTGCGGGAAAGGAGCGGCGAGGTAACCTCGAAGGACGGGTTTTCCGTGGTGGCGCCGATGAGAATGACGGTGCCGTCTTCGACGTAGGTTAGAACGGCGTCCTGCTGGGTCTTGTTGAAGCGGTGAATTTCGTCGATGAAGAGGATGGTTCTCTGCTTTTGTACTTTGCGGCGCTCTTTGGCCTGCTCGACAATCCTCCGAAGGTCGGCCACGCTGGCGCTGACGGCGCTGACCGGGGCGAAGTGCGCGCCGGTGCTGTTGGCGATGATAAA
>CAYQZZ010000123.1:0-4164 GCA_964422155.1 uncultured Dehalococcoidaceae bacterium
AAGAGGGGCGGCAGCCCCTCTTTCTTTTTCTTCCGTTTTTAAATCCCTCTGTTATCTCCCTTTACCAAAGGGAGACGCCAATACCCCAAGGGAGTAGCCTGCGGAGAGGGGCGAAGCCCCTCTCAAAAAACCTCCCCCCTTCCCGGCGGGAAGGGGGATAAAGGGGAATGGGGTAGAAAAATATCATATGGGCGGGGTGAAAAGGGGAGGAACGAGATTCTTCGACAAGCTCAGAATGACAGGCGGGGGTGGGGGGATAAGGCGGGGGGGGTAAATTCTGGATTCCAGCCGGAGTTTACACTGAGCGAAGCGAATGTGCTCAGAATGACCCGCCTACGCTAACCTGCTCGACGTCCCTCCGTGCCTGCACGCCGAAGTGCGTTACGGCACGCAGGCGTGACTATGGCAGGCGAGAGCTACAGCGGGCAGGCAGGGGGTGGGGGGATAAGGGGGGAGATTATATATATGAACCAACGATTTCTTGATTAATTAAACTTCTATTTTTACCAGTTCTTCTTCATCTTTCGGCTCTATGGGGGTAGCAAGTAAGTCTTCAGCCCCGATTTTTAAAGACTCAATTAATCTTTTTTTCGTTTTCTCCTGCGCATTGACGCCAGGCAAGTCAACGAGCCACCCTATCCACCAGCCATCGGTCTTTTTTATCACTGCCCTATATTCCATCGAATGACACCTCTATTTTATTTAACAAAAGGAATATCCAAATCCCGGCAAACTTTCTAGCAAGCTCATTAACTATTTCATTATGCCTAGGAATTTCTGTTCTAAACTTACCTCTTCGGTATAGGCTATGTCGGCGTCCCTCTCTAAGTAGAGAAGCATCATTATTTTCCAGATATCTTATGAGTTCTTTCCTTTTCGTAATTTCATTATATCCCTTTGGCCTTATTAATGCCACACCCGACTTTTACTCTTTCTTCTCTATCTGTCCCTGCCGCAGGTTGTTCAGGATATACTGAATCTCCGTGCTGGTCATGCCGAAGCGATGCAGCGTGTGGCGTATCATCTCCAGGCTGCCTTCGAAGAAGGGCAGGACAAGCTCGGTCACGCCCACACCTTTAAGAAGCTCGACATCGGTATCCCGGTGCACCCTTGCCACGATATCGAGCTTCGGATTGATTCTCAAGGCATTCCGGGCCGTCAGCTCCTCGGCAACGTAGTCGGGTATCGTACAAATCAGGACGCGTGCCTTATCCAGGCCGGCATGGGCCAGTATCTCGGGATTGCTGGCGTCCCCGTAAATACACGGAATCCCCCGGGCGCGCAGTTGCGAGACAATAATGGGGTCGAGCTCGATAACCAGGTAAGAGAACTTCTGCTTTTCCAGGACTTCCGCCACCCGCCTGCCGATAGTGCCGTAACCGCAGATGACGGCATGCCGCGATAGCTCCTGCGCTTCGACATGACCACCCGGGTCGATATCACTGGTCAACTGCCGCGCGAACCACCCTTTCTGGCTAAGCCAGCGGTAAAGAAAAGAGTTCATGCTCATGGCGAAAGGTGTCAGCAGCATGGTAATAATCGCCGAGGCTATGGTCAGAGAATAGAGTCGCTGCGAAAGAAGGCCTATCTGCACGCCCATCATCGCCAGGATAAAGCTGAACTCCCCGATGTTTATCAGGCCGGTGCCGACCATCAGCACCGTCTTGTGGCTGTAGCCAAAAAGCCGTGTAATCAGGGAGCAGATGATGAATTTGACCAGTATTATCACCACCACAACGACGACAACGGTCCCGAGATTGGCCCTGATAAATTGCAGGTTGGCCAGCATACCCAGGGAGACGAAGAACAGGGCGGCAAAAGTATCACGCAGGGGTAGAATATCCGCAAAAGCCTGCCGGGCGAAACCGGACTGACTTATCAAAAGACCCGCGGCAAAAGCGCCGAAAGCCGCCGAGAGGCCGAAGGAATAGGTGCCGAAAGCCGCCGCCAGGCACAGCACAATTATCGTCAGCAGGAAAAGCTCCCGGGAACGCTGCCCGGCCACCCTTTTCATGAACCAGGGCATCCCCCAGTACCCCAGAGCAATCATCACCGCGACAAAACCCACTGCCTTGGCGAGGGCTATACCCAGGGACACCCACAGCCCGCTCATCCCGCCGCCGAAAGCCGGCATGACAACCATCATCGGCACCACGCTCAGGTCCTGCACCAGCAGGATACCCAGCATGATACGCCCGTGCGTGGTATCGATTTCACCCCTGTCCATAAGGAGCTTCAAGACCACCATGGTGCTGCTCAGGGCAATGATAAAGCCGAAAAATACCGACCCTGTCAGACTCAGGCCCACTATCCGGCCCAGACCGAAACCCACCGCCGACGTAACCGCTATCTGGGCGATACCGCCGAAGACGGCGATTTTACCCAGGCGCAAAAGCTCTTTCAGGGAAAATTCCAGGCCAATAGCGAACAGCAGGAGAACCACGCCGATATTAGCCAGGGAGTCAATCGTCGCGGTCTCGTGGACGAATCCCAGACCATAGGGACCGACAGCGATGCCCCCCGCCAGATATCCCAGAATAACGGGGAGGCGTAACTGACGGGCCAGCATGCCACCGGCTATGGCCGTGACGAGAACGATAAGCAGGTCAAGTCCGATGCCCAGACCTTCCACTATCTACTCCTGTATGATTTGGAGTATCTGTGCTATTTTAGCATGAATTCAGGTGAAAACGTACGGACAAAATAGAAATTTTGTTAAAAGACAAAATGATTCCTGGTATCAGGAATAAAAAGGGCTACTCAGACCTGAGTGCCCTGTCAGCACTCCTGGCAATCAGCTGGCAAAGCAATCCGAAGATACTGACAACCGTAAAGATGATGAAGCCCGTCCTGACGCTCGTCAGGAACTGTGGATAGTATACCGGGGTAATCTCGGCCTGGCCGATATACAGCGAGAACAATATCATCATGATACCCATGCTGACCATCATCCCGGCCGTCCGCATCGTTCCCAGCGTACCGGCAGCTACCCCCAGGGATTTCCTTTCCACCGAGCCCATAATCGCATTGGTATTCGGCGAGGCAAAAATACCGATGCCGAGGCCGTTAATCGCCAGGGCGACCATGATATACCACAGCGCCGTGCCGCCGTTCACAAACGTGAGCAACAGGAGCGCCACGCAGTTGAGCGCCATACCCACTGAGGCCACCAATCTCGGTTCGATTCTGTCCGAAATCCGCCCGGAAATCGGAGTGAAGATGGCCATCAGTACCGAGGCAGTGATTAAAACCAGGCCGGCTTTATCCGGTGTCAAGTCCTTAATATATTGCAGGTAGAGACTCAGCAGGAAACTGACGGCAAAAGTGGCGATATAAGATATAAATATCGCCAGGCTGGAGAAAAAAAAGACCCTGTTCTTTCTAAAGAGGCTGAGGTTAAAAATGGGACTGACCATCCTCGCTTCCCAGTGGGTAAAGAATACAAAACCCGTTACCCCGAGCAAAAAGAGAACTATGCCGCGTACCGAAGGCAGCGAGGAGAAACCGTACATGAACAGGACGATGGAAATAGCATAAGTAATAGAACCGACAACGTCGAACCTTTCACCCTCGGCCTCACGCCACTCCCCCTTCAAAGCATAAAAAACGAGTGCCAGCAACACCACCGAAAGAAAGCCGCTGAGTATGAAGATGCTCTGCCATCCGAATGCCCTGGTGAGAATCCCGCCAATATAAGGTCCCATCGAAAGCCCGGTATACGTTCCGGCCGTGCTTATCCCCAGGGCGCGTCCTCTCCTATCGGCGGGGAATACCGAGGTCAGGATGGAGATGCTGTTGTTGAACATTATCCCGGAACCCATCCCCATCAGAGCCAGGCTGATAAGCAGCATGGCCACCGAGCTGGCAAACGCCCCGAGAAAAGAGGCAAAGATGGTCACCAGCAGCCCGATTACGAAGAGCTTTTTCCGCCCGTAAATGTCAGCCAGCCGCCCGCAGGGCACCTGGACCACGGCGATGGACAGGAAATATATCGTGCCGACCCATGTCATCACCACCGCTTCCAAAGCGAATTCCCGGCGTATGGTCGGTATGGCTATATTCACGGCAGCCGAAAGAAACGGCGTGATAAAAGCCGTTGCCGTGGAGATGATAAGTACAATAGGCCTTTTAACAGCGATATTGGAATTGCCGGTCATATCAATA
>CAYQZZ010000124.1:0-4052 GCA_964422155.1 uncultured Dehalococcoidaceae bacterium
ATGAAATTGGGGTATTCGGCCGGGCTGCCGCCGATAGAGGCCATTCCCACCGGTTCACTAGCTCTAGACCTTGCTCTCGGTATCGGAGGGATACCGAGAGGTCGTATCACGGAGATATTCGGACAGGAGTCATCCGGAAAAACTACCTTGGCTCAGCATATCATCGCCGAAGCACAAAAAAGAGGAGGTACGGTTGCCTATATTGATGCGGAGCATGCCCTGGACCCCTCTTATGCCGCCAACTGCGGTGTCAACGTTGACGAGCTTCTTATTTCACAGCCGGATACCGGCGAACAAGCCCTCGAGATTACGGAAGCGCTGGTAAGAAGCAGTGCCGTTGATGTGATAGTCATTGATAGCGTCGCCGCTCTGGTTCCCCGGGCTGAAATCGAGGGGGATATGGGAGACCCGCAGATGGGCTTGCAGGCCCGCCTTATGTCACAGGCCCTGAGAAAACTTGCTGCCGCTATCGGAAAGTCCGGGACAGCAGTGGTATTCCTCAATCAGCTTAGAGAGAAGGTTGGTATCGTCTTCGGTAATCCGGAAGTCACTACCGGAGGCAGGGCACTGAAGTTCTACAGTTCAACGAGGATAGAGCTGAGGCGCGCTGAAATCATCAAACAGGGAAACGAAGCTATAGGCAGTCGTATAAAAGCTAAGGTAGTCAAGAATAAGGTTGCCCCTCCTTTCCGCAGCGCCGAGTTCGACATCATGTTCGACCACGGCATCAGCAAAGAGGGCAACATCCTTGATATCGGTTTAGAGCTGGGGCTGATAAATAAAGCCGGAGCCTTTTTCTCCTACGGTGACATCCGCCTCGGGCAGGGCAGGGAAAGCGCCAAGCATTATCTCAAGCAAAATCCCGAGCCTGCCAAAGAAATTGAAGAGCGGATTAGAGCCTCAGCCGGTACTGCTCACGTCACGTCAACTGACGAAGATTGAAGGCCAGCAGGGCAGGCCAACCGATTGGAAGAGGATAAAATAAGGCTGAGGCAGAGGCTTCAGCCTTTTGTGTTTTAAAAGGTTGCTATGATATGGGTAAAATAACCGGACTTAAAGCGGGAAAGAGCCGGGAAAAGCGGGTAGACGTTTTCCTGGATGGCAAATTTGCCTTCGGCATGACGACTGATTTGGCCCTGAAAGAGGGATTAAAGGTCGGACAGGAACTATCCGAAAGTCAACTGGAGGCACTGGCCGGTTTAGACCGCTATCGGCGCTGCCTTAACGCGGCTATCCGCTACCTCGAATACCGCCCGCGGAGCGAGGCCGAAATAAGAAAGCGCCTCCAGCGTCACGGGTTCGATAACGATTGTACGGAGAAAACACTCGCCAGACTGAAAGAGCAGGGGCTGGTTGATGATACCGTGTTCGCCCGGTTCTGGAAAGATAACCGGGAAGCCTTCAGCCCCCGCAGTCGGCGCCTGACCAAGCTGGAACTGAGGCGAAAGGGACTGAACAGCGACCTCGTAGAACAGGTAGTCAGCGAAGTCGACGATAGCGACAGCGCCTATCGGGCGGCTCTGAGCAAGGCACGCCGTCTATCTCCTTCGGACTTCCATGACTTCCGCCGCCGTCTGGGCGAGCACCTGGGGCGGAGGGGCTTTAGCTATGATGTCATCAGCGAAACAATAGAAAGAGTTTGGAAAGAGTACAGCACCGTCGTAAAATAACTGAATATTAAGATACGTCTGTTAAAACCTTTTTATATCCGGCGTGACTGCCGGAAAAAGAAAATGAAATAATCTATGAAGAAAGGGGGAGGTGGAAATGATAACGATAGGCACCAGTGAAATAATTGCCGTATTCTTTATTTTTGTTATCGGCGTTATCCTCGGCGGCATGGCCGCTTTCCTTTCCCGTCGTCTTGTGTTTAATCGTCAATTGCGTCTCGCCGAGAGAAAAGCCGCCAGAATGGTAGCCGAAGCCAGAAATGAATCCAAGGCAATACTGCAAGACGCCCAGAACGAAGCCAAGCGTATCAAGGGTTCAGCCGACAACGACTACCGTGAACGACGTACCGAGCTGCAGAGACAGGAAAACCGGTTGAATCAAAAAGGAGAGACCCTGGACCGCAAGATGGAGAGCGTCGAACAGCGCGAGCGTAATCTGACCAACAAAGAAAAGGAGATAGAATCGGCCCGTAACCAGATGGTAGAGCTTAAAGACAAGCAGCTAAAGCAGCTGGAACTGATTTCCGGCATGTCCAGCACGGAAGCCAGACAGACCCTGCTTGACGCTATGGAGGTCGAGATGCAGCATGAAGCCTCCAGACGTCTCAAACAGTGGGAAATCAAGCTGAAAGAAGAGTCCAACCAGAAAGCCCAGGAAATTCTGGCACTTGCCATACAGCGCAGCGCCTCCGAAATCGTGGCGGAGACCACGGTCTCGGTGGTGCCTCTCCCCAATGATGAGATGAAAGGCAGGCTCATCGGAAGGGAAGGACGTAATATCAGGGCACTGGAGCAGGCTACCGGAGTCGACCTCATCATCGACGACACACCGGAAGCGGTAACGATATCCAGCTTCGACCCGGTACGCCGGGAGATTGCCCGTGTCGCCCTTAACCGACTCATCCTTGATGGCCGCATTCATCCGGCACGTATCGAAGAAATGGCCGCAAAAGCTAAGAGCGAAGTAGAAGCCGCTATCCAGAATGCCGGCGAGCAGGCGGCCCTCCAGCTGGGAGTGCAGCTGCACCCCGAACTGATAAAGCTGCTGGGTAGACTTAAATACCGCACCAGCTATGGCCAGAACGCCCTGGAACACAGCATCGAGGTGGCTTACATGGCCAGCATGATTGCCGCCGAACTGGGAGCCAATGTCAATATCGCCAAGAAGGCCGGACTGCTTCATGACATCGGTAAAGCCGTGGACCGAGAGGTAGAAGGCACCCATGCCGCCATCGGCGCCGACCTCGTCAAGCAGTGGGAAAAGTCCCCCGAGGTGCTCAAGGGCGTTGCCGAGCATCACCTCGAGACCAGCGATACCAGCATCTGGGGTTATATCGCCTCAGCCGCTGACGCCATCAGCAGCGCCAGACCCGGCGCCCGGCGCGAGTCGCTGGAAAGCTACCTGAAACGGCTCAAGGCGCTGGAGGAAATTGCCGATAGCTTCAAGGGGGTCGAGAAGTCCTACGCTATTCAGGCCGGACGCGAAGTGCGCATCCTGGTCAAGCCAGAAGCCATTGACGACCTCGGCGCCATGAGGCTGGCCCGCGATATCGTAAAAAAGATAGAAGAGACCCTGGACTACCCGGGACAGATAAAGGTCACCGTACTCAGGGAGACCAGGGCCGTGGACTATGCCAAATAAGGATAATCTGCCGGGGCTGTCATTGCGAGACTATTCACAGCGCAACTATGAAGGCGAAGCAATCTCAAAGATAGCTTAATGCATTGATAGGGATTGCTTCGTCCTTCCGCGGAAGGACTCGCAATGACATTTAATAAGGATGAAAATATTAGCCATAGGTGACATCGTCGGCAAACCGGGACGGCAGGCCGTACATAAGTTTCTGCACGGAATACGCAAGCAATACAGTTTAAACATAGTCATCGGCAATGCCGAGAACGCAGCCGGCGGCTTTGGCCTGACCTTTAGCACGGCGCAGGAATTGTTTGGAGACGGCATCGATGTACTCACCTCGGGCAATCATATATTCGCTCAGAGAGAAATTATTCCCTATCTCGATGCCGATATGCCCATCCTGCGGCCGCTAAATTACCCCTCCGGCGTGCCGGGCCGGGGCTATAAGATAATTGGCAAGACCCTGGTAGTAAACCTTATCGGCCGGACCTTCATGAGCAACTACGACTGCCCTTTCCGGACAATGGACAAGCTGCTGGCCGACCTCACCCCGAAGCCACCGGTCATTATCGTCGATTTTCACGCCGAAGCCACCTCGGAGAAAGTAGCCCTCGGGCGCTACCTGGACGGACGGGTAAGCGCCGTGCTCGGCACTCATACTCATGTCGGCACCATCGATGCGCAGATACTACCGGGCGGGACCGCTTACGTCACCGATATCGGCATGACCGGACCGACAGATTCAA
>CAYQZZ010000125.1:0-4022 GCA_964422155.1 uncultured Dehalococcoidaceae bacterium
TCGGGTTTCAAAGCGGGGTTCCGCTTGTAGGGACGGTCAATCCTTTGGTCGGCTCGCTTTGCCGGGTCTACGAAGCTTTCCCCCCAGGGAGCATGGAAAGTCATGCACCAGTGGACTTTCTTTAGCCTCCATCTGTCATTTTGTTTGATATAATCGACTTCATATACCCCGTTCATCCACCCCGGATTGATTTTCCCTCCCGGTGCCGGGAACGCATTAGCCCCGAAGCCGTACCATCTTCCCTGAGCTGTCTTACCGTCCGGGTTTACATGAACGACGCCAGAAAGCTGCATCACCTGGTGGAGAAACTCACCGTTTTCTGCTTTCCTCACTTCGATGCCTTTCCTGCCGTGGTGGAAGAAATCCCGGATGTTTTCCTTCCCGACGTAATGACCGGCGGCCACCAGCAGAGAGGTATCGGGGCCATCGGCAAAACAGTCGATAATGTCCTCGGCCATCCAGTGTTCCAGGTAATAACCATAGGCCCTTTGCAGTTTTTTTATCTCCTCGATGTCTTCCAGTGTCCTGATTTTGTTTTCCAGGGTTTTAACTTTGGCTTCCAGTTCCTCTACTTTCATAATAAATCCTTTCTTAATACTGTTTTTTCTTGTTGTAGTCGTTTCACGACAAATTAATTACTATAAAATGATATTCACCGACATTGCTTCTTGTCAAATTACTCATTACCATAGCCTATAAGTCTCTGATGCTAAATACCTTTACATCTTATTACTATTGTGGGATTGCCTGATTATCACCACTGGCGTATCATCAAATAGGGGGTACCTAACTAATAGAGAGAGGCTAACAATGATTATTTGAGCAATACAAACCTGACAAAATAACGGCGACCTCTGACAAGGTCGCCGATGGGAAGGACAAAACAGAAAACCAACGATTGCAGCCAGTTACTGTCGCCTTCCTGCGTTTATTATGGCGTGAATGGTGATGGCTGTCAATAGATAAAGGAGATAACAATGAAGCGGACTATAATAATGATGGTATCAGTGCCGGTAATTATCGCTTTTATCTTTAGTGTTTTGCCAGCCATAGCAGGTGAATCGCAGAATACTACCATGACAGGTAATTATCGCTTAAGTCAACCGTTTTACTCTCCGAACGCTCCCTCCGGAAGCTCGATTACCGAATATAATAATAATCCCTATATGAAACAAGCCGGAAAAACTTTGACATTTAGCCTTTTAGCGACCGACCCCGATAATAACCTCCTGGTTTATTCAGCTTCCAACCTTCCTCCAGGGGCAACCTTTGACCCCCAGACGAGAACCTTCTCCTGGACGCCCGGCGCTGCTCAAGTTGGAGTTTACCCCGGCATTCACTTCGAAGTGTCCGATGGTGAATTGACCGACTTTGAGGATATCACTATTACCGTCGGCGCAACGGAACAGGCTGTCTTTTCGGTAAGCTCTCTGAGGATAAATCCGATAAAAGCCAATGTTGGTAAAAAGGTGAGCATCCGTGTTATTGCCACCAATAGTGGCAACGTTGCCGGTACTTATGAAGTAATTCTAAGGATAAATAACACTATCGAAGACAGACAAATTGTGACCTTAGCGACGGGTGTTACTCAGGAAGTGAAATTCTCCACAGTTAAAAATATTCCCGGTACCTATAAAATAGATATAAACGGACTCTCTGGTTCATTCGTCGTCGTGAAACAGTCAAGGGGCTCGTAGAATAGTTGAATTCAGGTCATCTATCATGGTTATAATAGCCTATATTTTTCAATGGATGATTGATATCCATTGAATACTCGCTCGCTCTCATAAAAATATTACCGGGTGGACTTGAACCGCGTACCAAAGGCTCTTGAGGGTCAATCTCCATCAATCTCAATATATCCCACCATTGGAAATCAGGCAAAGACATTTCTTTTATACAATTACATAAGGTAGAAGCGTTTTTATTTTCATTGTTCCGAATGATTAAATTGATTCAAGTATTTCTTTCGGGGTAAAATAGGCGTACTTGATAATATATTTTAACCAGGAAACAATGATTGAACATATCAGAAAGCAGTAAAACCGGTTCCACAGTTTTCGGACTCAGAATGCTCGGTTCCTTACGGAACTCCTCTTATCGTCTTTACTTTTTTGGTACTATCGCTCATTTTGCGGCAATGAGCATGCAGATAGTAACCGGGCCTCTTCTTATTTATCGTCTTACCGATTCGCCAGCCCTGCTGGGAACCATGTCCCTGGTCGGCGCTGCCCCCATGATAGCCATATCCGTGTTCGGAGGCGCTTTTGCCGATAGAATGCAGAAAAAAAAGATACTCATCACCGGTCTGCTTTGTTCTTCAGTGGTAGCATTAAGTATCGCCCTATCTCTGGCTACCGGTCAACTCAGCCGGGAAAACGCTGGTTCGTGGTGGATTCTGATGGTCGCCTCGGTATGCCAGGGGACAATCATGGGTCTGATGATGCCCGCGCTCCAGGCGATAATCCCGGAAATCGTCAGCCGGGAACAGTTAATGAATGCCGTAGCCTTAAACACACTGGGCATGAATCTCCTGAATCTGACGGCCCCCGGCATAGCCGGCTTCATGATCGATGCCTTCGATTTTAAAGCTGTTTACTTTACCATGACCGGCTGTTACATCTGTGCAGCGCTCTTTATCATGTCCATACCTGGTAAGAGCCGGATAATAGCTCGCGGCAGCAATATTCTGGCGGATATTCAGAAGGGCTTTCAATATATTCGCAAGGATTCTCTAATCCTGTTTATTCTGGCTTTCACTTTGGTAGTCGTGGTGTTATCGATGCCTTATCAGCAGTTATTACCCATCTTCGTAGATGATATTCTGAAAGTCGGTGCCACGGGCATGGGTGTACTCATGAGCGTTTCCGGTGCCGGGGCATTGGTCGGCTCCATTATTTTAGCTACTTTACCTAACAAAAAGCGCGGGATTATGCTACTGGCGAGCGGTATCATAGCTGGTATAGCTCTGGTTGTTTTTTCTTTTTCGTCCCACTGGACCCTCTCATTAGCTTTTATCTTTTTCGTCGGACTGTGTCAAACCTTTCGCATGACGATAGGCAGCACTTTACTCCAGGCTTACACGGAAGGCGTATATATGGGACGAGTAATGAGTATTCTCAATATGCAATGGGGTTTCATGAGTATATGCACCTTTATAGCTGGAATGTTAGCCGAAGTTGTTGCCGTCCAGTGGGTACTCGGAAGTTTGGCCATACTACTAAGTATCCTTTCAATCCTATCTTTGTTCTTTGTTCCCAGTATTAGAAAGATAGACTAGCCTGGAATACTCTTTTTTCAAGATATATAAGGAGGTAGAATTATGATTAAGTCAATAGTGGTTGCCTATAGAAAGGCGGGAATGACCCGCGAGGAGTACAACAAATACTGGCTGGAAAAGCACGCCCCTTTAGCCGCTAGACTCATCCCCGGAGTGAAGAGATATGTGCAAAATCACCTGGTAACCATATCGGGGATGGAATATGAGGGTGACGGAATCGTCGAGATGTGGTATGACGACATCGAGGCCTGGCAGAAATCTATGAAATACATCAGGTCCCCCGAAGCTAAAGTGCTTGCTGAAGACGCGGCAAATTTCTGCAATTTACGTAATGCTAAAGAGTGGATTGTGGAAGAACACGTCATCAAGTAATACGTATATAACTTTAAAAAAATATAACGGATGTTTTCTTTCGGAGAACATTTAACGAGGAGTAACTGTAATGCCGGATAAATTAATCATGCAGATAGTAGCCGCTGAAAGTACCCCTGAGAAGGAAGCCGAATTCAACCGCTGGTACACCGATGAGCATGTCCCCATGCTGTTAGGTTTCAAAGGCCTCAAACAGGCAAGCCGCTATCGGCGTCTCGGTGATGATGCCCAGAGTGCTAAATTCCTGACAATTTACGAGTTTGAGAGTAAAGAGGCTATGGATGCTTTCCCCAAAAGTCCCGCATTCGCCGCCGCTATAAAGGATTACGAGAATAAAAAGGAAGAGGTCGGGTTCAATTTGAAATGGGCG
>CAYQZZ010000126.1:0-3954 GCA_964422155.1 uncultured Dehalococcoidaceae bacterium
GAAATGGAGGGTGATAAGCCCAGCGGATATGACATAGTGTTTAGCCCTTCGAGAGAGAACAAAAGGGGGTGAGGTAAATAAATCTCCCACTTTGCGTCCTGTTTTCATCGTGATTTCACCCGCCCTACCGGGAGTACTATACGTAGATTATTTAAAAAGGTATAATTATCTTGTGCCGACTGTATTGAGGTTGAAAGGATTTAGGTTTTTCTTCTTCAGTAACGATATTAATGAACCCGCGCATATTCATGTCGAGTCTGATGACAAATACGCTAAATTCTGGCTGGAGCCTGTGCAACTAGTTAAATCGGTTGGATATAATGCCAGAGAATTGAGTGAAATAAGAAACATAATCACAGAAAATATCGGTATTTTGAGGAGGGGATGGCATGAATATTTCAGTCACTAAGACTGAAGCTTTAGCTTCAGAAGTATGGTTTGATTCTCACATGATGCATGTCCGACTTCTGGACGGGAGAGAAATCAACGTACCAATCGAGTGGTTTACCAAACTTCGCAGTGCTACCGAGGAGCAGCGAAATAATTGGCGGCTTATTGGCAGGGGTATTGGAATACACTGGGAAGACATTGACGAAGATATCTCAGTAGCCTCATTGTTAAGAAGTTAGGAAACCGCTCATTTCTATTCCTCGTCCCACTCTTTGCGTTCCCTCGCCCTTTAAGCTACAATAGGCTGAAATGTTAGCCAAAGTAATAAGCGGCGCTATCGTGGGGCTGGACGGCGCTATCGTGGAAGTCGAGGTGGATATTTCGTCCGGCCTCCCATTTTTTGCTGTCGTCGGCCTGCCGGATACTGCCGTCCAGGAAGCCAAGGAACGCGTCCGCGCTGCCATACGCAACTCCGGCGGTACTTTCCCCATGAGACGCATCGTGGTGAACCTGGCGCCGGCCGACCTTAAAAAAGCCGGGCCGGCCTACGACCTGCCCATCGCCGTCGGCATCCTCTTAAGCTCCGAGCAGGTCAGCGCCGATACCTCTGATACCATGTTCCTGGGCGAACTGTCCCTCGATGGCAGCCTGCGCCACACCAACGGCGTCCTGCCCCTGGTGGCTCTCGCCCACGATGAAGTCATACCCAACGTTATCGTGCCCGAGGCGGACGCCCAGGAGGCTTCGCTCATAGAAGGCATAAAAATCATCCCCGTAGCTTCGCTAGCCCAGCTTGTCAGCTACCTGCGCGGAGAGATACCGGCCCCGGAGCTTAAAGCAGAAGCTGTATCAACTCAGACAACACTATTGACGGCCAGTACCAACCTGGCTGATATCAAGGGGCAGGAGCATGTCAAGCGTGCCCTGGAGGTAGCCGCCGCCGGAGGGCACAACGTGATAATGTGCGGACCGCCGGGCAGCGGCAAGACACTGCTGGCCCGCGCTTTACCATCGATACTGCCGCCGATGACCAACGAAGAAGCCCTGGAGGTCACCAAGATTTACAGCGTCAGCGGCCTGCTTCCTAAGGATACGCCCATGGTCAGGCAGCGTCCCTTCCGCTCTCCCCACTACACCATTTCCAATGCCGGACTGGTGGGCGGGGGGCACTTCCCCAAGCCGGGCGAGATAAGCCTGAGTCACCGGGGCGTCCTCTTCCTCGATGAACTCCCCGAGTTCGGGCATTCGTTGCTGGAGGTGCTGCGCCAGCCCCTGGAGGACAAGGTCGTCACCATCAGCCGCGCCCAGGGAAGAGTCACCTTCCCGTCCAGCTTCATGCTGGTGGGCGCCATGAACCCCTGCCCCTGCGGTTATTACGGCGACCCTTTTCATAAATGTACCTGCCCGGCCAGTATAGTCTCCCGATATCAAAGGCGCATCAGCGGTCCGTTCATCGACCGCGTGGACATCTTCGTCGAGGTGCCCCATATCGACTACGAGAAGCTGGCGGACAACCGACTCGGAGAAACATCGGAGAAAGTCCAGGCACGGGTTACCGCCGCACGTGTTCGACAGTTGCAGCGCTTTAAAGACACGAAACTGACCAGCAACGCCGAGATGACGCCTACCGAGATACGGGAGTTCTGTCACGTGGAGGAATCGGCGCAGAGCCTGCTCAAGGCAGCCATGAAACAGCTTTACCTCTCCGCCCGTGCCTTCCACCGCATCCTCAAGCTGGCCCTCACCATCGCCGACCTGGAAAGTTCCGATACCATTAAAGCCCAACACGTGGCCGAAGCCGTCCAGTACCGCCCGAGAAGGACGGAGTAATCATCAGTTGAAAATTGACACTGACCTCAAAAGGGTTATAAAATCAGTCGATAAGCAGGTGTAGACGTCATCGTTAATCCCACATTCTTATAAAGACTCCGATATGACCTACACGATATTTAATGAGTTATAGAAAGGAAAAAGTAAATGGCAAAATCGAAATACGGTAAATACATCTGCACGGAACTCAAGAAAAACATCGAGCTGCCTGGCTACAGGTCCGGTGAAAGGCAGATGCTCGGGCAGGGAACGGTTGGGGGGAAACGACGGTTTATGGAGCACGTCGTCTGGATAGATAAAGAGGTCCTCCCGGAAGCTTTCTATGCCGAAGCCGTCTGGTTCTGGCCTCAGGCAATGAAGGATATGCCACCGATGAGACCTTTAACTCCCCAAGAAGCCAAGAAGAATCCGGTGCTGGCTCCTCACAGCCACCCTTTCCCCGAGCTTCTGTCTTATTTCGGGACCAATCCAGATGACCCCAGCGACCTGGGTGGTATCGTTGAGTTCTGGATGGAAGACGAGAAATATGTCCTCGATAAAAGCTTCGTGGTCTATATACCGGAAGGTGTCACCCACTGCCCGCTCCGGACATTGAAAATGGATAGACCGATGTTCCACTTCACCACTGGTCCGGGCCAGATGTACCGGTAATCGGATTACCCTTTAATCTTAAAAAATAACATGAGTTTGAGAGGAAAACTGAGATGGCAGAAAAGAAATACGCAAAATGCTTTGTTACCAAAGATAAACCCAAGCTGAAGCTCCCGAAATACCGCCATAACTACGATTTTATCAAGCGTATTACCCACATAGATGCCGATACCGTGCCCGGCGCCAAGTTCTATAACGAGTGCATGTGGATTGTGCCGGGAGACAAGTCCAAGGAAGGGAAAGTCCTGGCGGATTCCCATACGCATAAGTGGGGACAGCACCTCGCCTTCTATGTGTATGACTATGACAACATCCACGACCTGGGCGCGGAAATCGAGTTCACGATAGACGGCGAAAAACACGTCATTAAAGAGAGCTTTTCGGCGTTTATACCGGCCGGCGTACAGCATGGCCCGTTAATCATCAGAAACGTAACCAAGCCCATCTTCCACTTCTCCTCGGGGGCAACTAAAATTTACGAGTAAGAGAACGGGCAACTTCGTATCAGTAATTCAGAATGGTGGGAGGATTCTATAATGCCAAAAACGAAATACGGGAAATACATTGTCAACACGCTAAAGATGCCCGCTGCCGAGGCCCCGTGGAGTCCACCGCTATCGGCGGCTGGGAAAGGAAAAGGGGGGCGTGTGCTATACCTGGATAGAGACGTAGTCCCCGGGGCTTTCTACATGGAGTGCGTCTGGGTCTTGCCAAGACCGGCGGGCACCGTGCCGGGAGGCGCCACAGGTAGACGCGTAGGCACCGAGCCACACACACATGACTATGACGAGGTTATCGCCTTCTTCGGCACCGACCTGAATGACCCGTATGACCTGGGCGCCGAGGTCGAGCTATGGCTGGGAGACGAAAAACATATCATTACGAAAAGCAGCCTGGTCTTTATCCCGGCGGGACTGAAGCACTGCCCGCTGACTTTCCTCAGAGTAGACAGACCTGTGTTCCACTATACCACCGGGCCGGGGAAGATGTATTTCTAGTCCTTCATAGCGTGAAGGACGGCAAAGACCTTCCATTGCGGAGTTCTATACAGGGAATCCAGAACTCCCATACTGTCATTCCAGC
>CAYQZZ010000127.1:0-3878 GCA_964422155.1 uncultured Dehalococcoidaceae bacterium
CGGTTCTCGATGTGGTCAATCCTGCCCACGCCGTGCCGTCCGGCTATTTCATTCATCTTTTGAATCAGGGCAATCCCGTCCATTTCTTTACCGTCGAGGGACACCGGAATCCCCTTCTCAAACCCGATTTGCACGTACCGCGGCTCGTCGGGAGCTTCATCCGGAGATTGGGTCCAGGTATAGACATCGGCCGGAGGTTCGGCCCAGGGGTCCTCCAGGGCGCCGCACTCGATGCTCTTGCCCCACAGGTTCTCATCGACCGAGTACGGACTCTTCTTGGTGACGGGAATCGGTATGCCATGCTTCTGCGCGTATTTAATGGTCTCCTCGCGCGTCATACCCCACTCACGGGCGGGGGCGATAATTTTCATGTCCGGCGCTAGGGCGTTAATGCCGACCTCGAATCTTACCTGGTCGTTACCTTTGCCCGTACAGCCGTGGGCTATCGCCGCCGCCCCCTCCGCTGCCGCCGCATCCACCAGCAGCTTGACCATGAGCGGCCGTGACAGCGCCGTAGCCAGCGGGTACTGTCCCTCGTAAAGGGCATTCGCCTGTAAAGCCGGAAAAATAAAATATTTTACAAAAAGCTCTTTGCCGTCAATCACCGATGCCTTAATAGCGCCAACCTTGAGGGCTTTCTGGCGAACTACCGAGAAATCCTTTTCATTGCCGACATCAATAGTGACGGCGATAACATCCAGATTATATTTCTCATGCAGCCATTTAATAGCTACCGAGGTATCCAGTCCGCCGCTGTAAGCCAGTACAACTTTATCCGTCACACCATACCTCCATTCATGGTGAACCGTTCATGGTGAACCATTAGCAGAAAATCAATCTTTCTCTCCGAAATTACTATCCAGGAATTTAACGACCTCGGAACAGACACCGGGGTACTGCCAGGAGTAGTCATGCCCCGGGGCTTTTAACCAGCTCAAAATATTCCCAGGATTTTCGTCCGGTGACGTTAAACCGAACCAGCCCTTGAAAGTAGCCCAGACCATAGCCGTTATGTTGCCATGGCTGAAAGTATCGATACCCCGGCCATTGCTGTTCATAAGCAACGTCCTACCCAGTACGATGGGTTTATACCAGAAGGGTGTGCCGGTCTGGATGCTGTAAACCCGTGGTTCGTCCTTCAAGAAGCCCATAGTCCTATCGGAGATAACGGTGCCGGTGCTTTCTCCGGCGACAATAATTTTCAGGTTGGGAATATGATGGGTCAGAAATTCCACCCGTTCTGCCTGGTCCCAGGCCTTGTGCGGATAATGATTGGCGGCCTCAAAAAACTCCTTAACACAGCCCCATATTCCCCGGCTGGTCCGACGGTAGGTCAATACCAGCGGATTATACCCCTGCTTCTCGAGCTGCGACTTGATGCCTTCGAGAATACTGGCCCAACCGGGCGAGTCCTTGGTTAAATTCCACCCCCAGCCTCCTGAATTATATAAAACGACGACATCCCTGTCTCTGGCTTCCATATATGTCGCCACCAGTTGGTCGACGAGGTTTTGAAGCGCTTCCTGGCTTTTGCCCACCAGTTCGCTGGCCATTTGAACAGCGTCGTCGATTACCGATTGAGGCACAGAAGAGTAATCAATCGCAGACAAGCTCGATTCCTGAATCCCGATATCTCTAGCCATCCCGACCTCTGAACTAAATAGAGTTAAACATATAATGGCAAGCAGGGAAACAACCACAATTGTTATAAAAATCTCCGGCCTGCCGAATTTTTTCAACATCACCGTCTCTTGGATTTCATTCTATCAATAATCACTTAACAATTCCAGAAAATACTCCATCCAGTATGCTTAAAGCCCGTTCGACTTCTTGATTGCCGATAATCAGCGGCGGCACCAGACGGATAGCACTGGATTTGACCTTATTGACCAGCAACCCTTTCTCAAGGCAGGCCATGAGAATTTCCTGGCCCATATCTCTGTTGAACTCTATAGCCACCAGTAGTCCACGACCCCGCACCTCGGTGATGAAAGAGTATTTCTTCTTCAGTCTCTGCAACCCTTCCATGAGATATTGACCTACCTTTTGGACTTTAGCGGGTAAATCATTATCAATGATGTATTTCAGCGTGGCACAGGCGGCAGCACTGGTAACCGGATTACCGCCGAAGGTAGAGTTATGGTCTCCGGGCATAAAAACAGAAGCATGTTCCTTGGCCAGCACCGCCCCGATAGGTATACCGCTGCCCAGTCCTTTTGCCAGTGTCATGATATCGGGTTCGATGCCATATAACTCGTAGCCGAACAGTGTCCCAAGTCGGCCTATGCCCGTCTGCACTTCATCCAGAATGAGTAAAATACCCTTGCGGTCGCACCATTCCCTCACCTTTTTGAGGTAATCATCATCGGAAAAGATGACACCCCCCTCCCCCTGTACCGGCTCCAGCATCACGGCGCAGGTCTTTTCAGTGGTGGCTGACTTTATAGCTTCGATATCGTTATTCGCTACGTTAACAAAACCAACCGGCAAGGGGACATACGGCTCATGCATTTTAGGTTGCCCGCTGGCCGCCGTCATGGCCAGAGAGCGCCCGTGGAACGAGTTCATGGTCGTAATGACCTCGTAAGCACCTTTCAGTTTGAGATGGCCGTAGCGCCGCGCAAGCTTAACGGCACCCTCATTGGCTTCCAGGCCGCTGTTACAGACAAAGACCTTGTCCAAGCAGCTGTTTTTCACCAGAAGCTCAGCCAGGCGAATCTGGGGAATAGTATAGTACCAGTTTGAAGTCTGTATTAGAGTACGCGCCTGCTCGGCGACGGCATCGGCAACCACCGGATGGCAGTGCCCCAGGCAATTGACCGCCAGCCCGCAGACGAAGTCCAGGTATTCCTTACCTTTATCGTCCCAGACCCGCGCGCCTTCTCCCCTCACCAGGGTTACCGGGACGCGCACGATAGTGTGCATGTAGTATTTACTTTCGAGCTCCGGCCAGTTAACCTCAACTTTTGGAATAGGATAAACAGTTGCAACGTTAGTATTTTCAGACCGTACAATGCCTTGAAGGATATCTGGATTTTCAGTAATGCTATCAACAATTGAGGCAATACTCTTAAGATACTCCTCTTTTTGTTCTTTTTTAAGGGTATCTTGAAGCTCTAATAGAGTTTTAACGTATCCATTAATTAATTCAAGAGCAGGTGATAAATTTTTTTTCAATGGTTCAGTAGTATATGATTTTGTTAATTTTAACAACTCAGTTTTAGTAGTATTCTCTTTAATTACAGGCTCTTTTTTCTTTACCATTTTTCTATCCTAATTGTTGATATTACTTATTAGTCTCAACCAAGCTTTATTCTTATATTGTCCCTACCTCACCCCCTTGCTCCCCCTCTCATCCGAAGGAGAGATATTAAAATATTATATTAATGATAAATATAAAACATTTCTGAGTCATTTTAGTCTCTGCGCTAGATACATTTTGATAAGAGATAAAGTATACGATGCATTGCGTGTAAAGTCACTATAGTCACTTGGATGTAACGATTTAGTCATTGCATAGTGATTAAGAACACGCTCAATCCAATGTCTCCCATGACGTCTAGGTTCTTGCGTGGCTTGTGGAACATAGATAAAACGCTTATAGTCAGCCGACTCAAGGATAAACTCAGCCCTGCCACCCACCGTAGACAATTTTTGTCCTTCCAGCCCCTTACAGAAGTTCACAAACGAAGTAAAATCTATCGCGCTCATAATCCTCCTCCAATCTACCTCCTTGTATATCGTGGTGCCGCCTTCCTGTTTCTCAAATTCCTCAAGAAGGGCATGCGCCTTTCTCCCGTCTATTATACGAGTAATAGAGCCAGTATTTAAAGCCCTCAGGCAGGCGTTTACCTTGGGAATCATGCCCCCGGAAACTG
>CAYQZZ010000128.1:0-3821 GCA_964422155.1 uncultured Dehalococcoidaceae bacterium
GCCTTCCTTGACCCTCTAAAGCTGAATATGATAAATTGTAAACGTGGATATTACCTGGTTAGGCATGTCTTGCTTCCGTATCAGGGGCAGTCAGGCTATCATCATCACGGACCCCTTTCCCCCAGGTCTGGGTTATACCCTCGGTAAGCAGACGGCCGATATCGTTACTGTCAGCCACCAGCACCCTTCGCATTCCTATGTTCAGGGTATCAGCAGTGAACACAGGCTCCTCAGGGGCCCTGGCGAGTATGAAATCAGCGGCGTCTTGATTCTGGGGATTGCCACTTATCATGATGCTGTGAAGGGGCAGTCCCGGGGCAAAAACACTGCCTATCTCATGGAAATCGACGGAGTGGCGGTATGTCACCTCGGCGACATCGGGCATGTGCTCAGCGATGAGCAGGTGGAGGAGATGGGCAATGTCGACGTGCTGATGCTGCCGGTGGGAGGCGTCTCCACGATAAATGCCGCCATGGCGGCCGAGATTATCCGCAAGCTTGAGCCGAAGGCGGTAATACCCATGCACTATAAGACACCGAAAACAAACCGCGAACTGGAGCCGGTGGATAATTTCCTCAAGGAGATGGGTCTGGGCCAGGTAGAATCCCGCCCTAAGTTTTCCGTCAGCAAGTCGAACCTGCCCATCAGTACGCAGGTAATTTTACTGAGCGCTTAAGACCTCGTAAGTTCAGTCATGGTCCAGAAAATCAAGCAGAAGCCGGTTGAAGGCGTCGCTGTTCTGCTGATGGGGGGCGTGCCCGTAGCCTGGTAGCAACGCCAGCCTTGCCCCCGGTATCAGTTTCTCCGCCCGTCGGGCGATGGACACGGGAAAGTATGGGTCGAGTTGTTTCCAGATAAGTAGCGTGGGCATCCTCAGCCGGCGCAATTCGTCGTCGCCGACCCGGTTGTAGTCCTCCCCCTCTTTCGCCAGGAAGCGGGGATATGGCTGCGGTCGGCGGAGCAGCTTGCGCAAAGCCCAGAAGAAAGTCATTAAGACGGAGCCGAACATGGTGATTTTATCGAGTCCGGAGGCATCGACCAGGACGAGTTTACTAACCTGTTCCTGGCGTTTCAGGGCGGCATCCATGCATACTCTGGCCCCAAAGGAATGTCCCACGAGAACCAGTCTTTGTAGTTGGAGTGAATCAATGAATTCCAGTATGAAATCGCTGAAGTCTGAGAGATAGTAGCCTTTCTCGTCTATATCGTTCCGCCCGAACCCGATGAGGTCGGGGGCGTAGAAGGTAAAGCGGTGGGAAAGGGCGGCCATCGTGTCGACCCAGTCACGGGAGTCGCTGGCGCCGCCGTGTACCAGTACGACCGGGGCGCCGCGGCCCGCTTTCAGGTAGTGTATTTGTTGGCCGTTAACTTTCAGGCGCAGGCTATCGATACCTGCCTGGTCGAAACTAATCTTGTTGTCCAATGTGTGAAGTCTCTATCTGTACGTAATTGATGAACCCCTTGAGCAGGCGGGACACTATTCTCTCCTGGCAGTAGACACAGTAGAAGTCCCGGCTCAGCCGTATTCCGCGTAACCGTACCTGCCGCACCAGAGCCGGTGCAACGCCCTTATTAATCGCCAGGTTAGATACGAAGGCGATGCCGGCCCCGGCGGCTACCGCGGAAACCACTGCCTGGGAGCTGCCCAGGACCAGATTGGGTACCCATTTCCTGATGTCGAGCCCCGCTCGGGACAGAAGGCTTTCCAGGTTGCGCTGCGTACCTGATGTGGCCTCGCGGAAGATGAGCGGCTCGCCCTCCAGGTCATCCGGCTTGACCTCTCCTTTCCGGGCAAAGGGATGTTCCGGAAAAACGATGAGCACAATCTCGTCGCTGGCTATCTTGAATGACGCCAGGTCATGCCCTTCCGGCGCGATACCGCAGAATCCCACTTCGTAAGTGTTATCGCGAATCCTGCTGATGACTGTAAGGGAATCGGAGATGTCCACCTGGATTTTCACCGCCGGGTGCCGCTGCTTGAATTTCGCCAGGAGTGGAGGTAGAAGGAACTCGCCGGGTATGGTGCTCGCGGCTATAAGCAGGTCTCCGGAAATCTCCTCGCGCATCTGCTCCAGGTCCAGTTGAAGGCGTTCACGCTCCGTCTCAACGGCTTCGGCGAAACGGAGGAGGCGTTTGCCGGCTGCGGTGAGGATAATCGTCCTCTGGGTGCGGTCGAGCAGGCGCATACCGAGTTCCTGTTCCAGCTTCTGAATCTGGAAAGAGACCGCCGGCTGGCTGATGCCCAGCTTTTTAGCTACTTCGGAAAAGCTGCCGAGCCTGACTATTTCCTGAAAAGTTTTAAGATGGTCTATGTTCATAGTTAGTTGGTTACTATAAGATATATTTATCTTGCACTAAGAATAATCTTATGATATAATCTCCCAGGATTATTTTATGGCATTGCTGTAAATACATCAAGCTGGAATTGGAGTGACGGAAATCAGTATAAGAGGTGAAACATGCCGTCTAAAACTATTTTAATACAATCCGAGGTACTGGGTAGAGGTAACGACGAACTCGGTATGTTGCTCATGGCTAATTTCTTACGCTTGCTCGGAGAGAGCCAGGATAAGCCGGGTTCTCTGGTCTTCTGGAATGCCGGGGTACGCCTGGTCTGCGAAGGCTCATGGGCGCTTGACCATCTAAAAAAGCTGGAGGAACAGGGAGTCGAGATATTAGCCTGCACCACCTGCCTCGAATATTTCGACTTGGTGGATAAATTGAAGGTTGGCAAACCGACCACAATGATTAAATCGATTCAGTCGATGTTCAGTTCAGAAATGGTTTGTTTATAAAAATTAGCAGCCGCTCATGGTGAGCCTGTCGAACCATAGCGGCGGTTTTGCCTTTCAGTTAAATTTTGTGCAACCGCACGCTGCGTAGTACAATAATCCTGAAGAGGTAAATTGCATGGTTGACAAAAAAAAGCTGCGCCTGACCGAGACTGTTCACGGGGCGGGTTGAGCCTGCAAGATAGGTCCGGGCGACCTCGCCAAAGTGCTGGCCGGCCTGCCGTTCCAGTCTGACCCCAATATCATCGCGGGCATGGAGCGGGCGGAAGACGCCGGCGTCTATAAGCTCACGGACAAGCTGGCTATCGTGCAGACGGTCGACTTTTTCACGCCCATAGTCGATGACCCTTACGACTTCGGTCGGATTGCCGTGGTCAATGCCCTGAGCGATGTCTACGCCATGGGCGGCCAGCCCCTGACGGCGCTGAATGTCGTCTGCTTCCCGCGGGATACTATGGATATCTCCATTCTGAGGGAAGTCCTGAGGGGCGGCCTGGATATGATGCACGAGGCCGGGGTGATACTGCTCGGCGGGCATACCGTCGACGACCCCGAGCTAAAGTACGGGCTCTCGGTGACGGGCACTATCCACCCGGCTAAAGTGGTCCATAATAACGGGGCCAGGCCCGGCGATAAACTTATTTTGACCAAGCCGCTGGGCACGGGGATAATAAGCACGGCAATTAAGCGTGGCACAGCCAGTAAAGAAGCGATTGCCAGCATCGTGAAGTCCATGACCACACTGAACCGTACAGCCTCCGAGGTCATGCTGGCGGTCGGCGTGAACGCCTGCAAGGACATTACCGGCTTTGGCTTGCTCGGCCATGCCTCCGAGATGATTGAAGGCACGGATGTGGGCATGGTTATAGATTCGGCGGCCGTTCCCATCTTCACCGAGGCGAAAGATTATGCCGAAATGGGCATGATTCCCGGCGGCCTGCACCGCAACCGCGATTTCCGTAAAAATATGGTGGATATTGACGGCAGCGTACCTCAATACCTTCAAGACATTCTCTTCGACCCCCAGAC
>CAYQZZ010000129.1:0-3811 GCA_964422155.1 uncultured Dehalococcoidaceae bacterium
AAATAAAAAGCCCCCACCCTGAAAGGGGCGGGGGCTGATACTACCGCGGTGCCACCCTTATTATCCCGATATTATCGGGACATCTCTGTGGGTACAGTCCCGATTTTATCGGGACGATACCCCGGGATACTTTAACGCTTCCCCTGCGGCAAAGCCTACTTGCCTCTTCAGGTCACCCTGAGCCTGCTTGCCCTCCGTAGCCTTGGCGTAGGAGGGTCGAAGGGTTCGGTTTGCGGCTCCCAGGCCCATTCGGCCCCGGCGCTGGCATCGGCTCTCACCTTACCCGACTCTCTGAGCCCCGCTCTGGAGCTTACTATTCCTGTTCACAGCCTTTACATAATTTAATTATTTTTAAGATAACATGATAAAAAAGATTTGTCAAGAAGGGGAGAAGTCGTATAATGAAAGCATGAAAAAGATTTTCTATCAATGGGCACCAGCTGGAATATTAGCTGTCCTTGGATGGGCGTTGGATATTATGCCTGGTGTTACAAGTTGGATTCCTTCAATGATTCTTTATAGTTTAGCACTTTTATGGTTATTGGGAGCTATTATTTATTGGCAGAAGCACAGGAAAACGGAATGTTTAAGAGAACAGAGTACTTATGTAGACGAGGTAATAAAAGATGCAAAAGTCTCAACATTATTGGATATACCAGATACATTACGGGAAATGGCAAATCAACAAAATGTGGTAGTGATGGAAGAATTAAAGAATAGGAAGGTCTCCCGAAAAGTGTATTCTAAACTTCAGAAGGAATCACAAAGGAGATTGAACATTAAACCGAATTACTCTTTCCCGACATTGGATGATGACAAGAAAACAAAACTTATAGTAAGAGAAATAAAAAAAGTGGGATTATCCAAAAATGAATTTGATGAGTCCCACGTCAAATTTCTACTAGATATTGAATGGGTTTTGGAAAAATTTGATAGAGGTTTGTCTTTAAAACTTGAAAATAACGCTCAATATCGAATTCTTAAGAATAAATTGAGTACTGAAATACCAAAAATATCTTCTGAAGAAGTGATTGTCGCCATTCAAACCTATCTTGATGTTTGCTTAGGGATGAATAGTCTAATATTGTATTTGAGCT
Organism: uncultured Dehalococcoidaceae bacterium; assembly: GCA_964422155.1. Taxonomy (GTDB): domain Bacteria; phylum Chloroflexota; class Dehalococcoidia; order Dehalococcoidales; family RBG-16-60-22; genus JBGPRB01. The sequence continues at coordinate 1,098 of CAYQZZ010000129.1, forward strand.
ATTTCCCCAAGGCAATTTTGTTCCAATTGCCACAACAAGCAAATAAATCGATTACTGAATTAAGGCATGACAGAGACACTGTATTGGATGTTTTATTACAGCGTATCAGAAAATTAATAGAGGATGAATTATCCACAAAGTCAGGAGATACCAAATAACTAGTTCCCATTGTCTTCTGCGTATCCCTTTAATCCCCACCAGGGAGTAGCCTGCGAAGAGGGGCGCCAGCCCCTGCCTGTCATTGCGAGGAGTCCTTCGGCTGAAGGACGACGTGGCAATCTCTATTTTCAGCCTTCGTGATTTCACTGCCTTTTTCATCTTTCTACCTACGCTGCCCTCATATCATCTGCTTATCACATCTCCCCCTTTGGTAAAGGGGGACTAAGGGGGATTTTTGAGTTAGTTAATACCTGCCTATACCCACCCCTCTGGATTCCAGCTTTCGCTGGAATGACAACATAAAATGAAATAAAAAATAATCGTCATTCTGGCGTAGGCCAGAATCCATTTCCTTTTTCTCCAAGGGGAGTGCACAGCGAGAGGGGGCGCAGCCCCCTCTCAAATAAATTCCCCCTCTCCGTCAACGGAGAGGGGGTCAGGGGGTGAGGTACAAAAAATCTCCTTGCCTTTCTCTATCAAAATGCGTTAAACTCTCGTCAGGCATTAAATTAAGGAGGTCTCTCAAAAATGAATCGCATGCAATACCTGGAATACGTCGACCACTTCAACAACAAGAGGTTTGACAAAGTCGCCGGCTACTTCACTCCGGATATCACCGTAGAGTACCCGGATAACTTCGCTGGCCCGGAGATAACTCCCCGCACGCTCCACGGCCCTAAGGAGTTCATAGCTAACTACCAGGCGCTCACTGCCAACACACGGGAGGTCCTGGAGGTGGGCGCTTTCCTCTCCCGGGGAAATCAGGTGTTCGTCGAGCTTTATACTGAATTCCACACTTTTAGAGATTCCCCGGCTGGCTCAGGCGGGCGGTGGAAAAAAGGCGATATTAGCATTATGACCAACTGGGTCCTCTATGACCTCGATGACAAGGGCAAGATGAAGCGCATCCGCATCGCCCATTTCCGCAACTCCGACCCCAAGACGGCCAAATATAAGTAAGGCGTAGTGTCATTGCGAGCGTAGCGTGGCAATCCCCAAGTAACACTTCGCATGGAATTCGGGATTGCCACGTCGTCCTTTAGACGAAGGACTCCTCGCAATGACTTTTTACGTTACCTTAACATAAGCTATTGCCGAGCTTTGTCAGGTGTGATATACTGGTTACAGACCTGAATCTCCTGATACTTACGATTAATATACTATGGGAGGTTAACTAAATTGCCAGACACAGCAACTATCAAACAGCTTCTAGAAGCCGGAGCTCACTTCGGCCATCAGACGGGTCGGTGGCACCCGCGGATGAAAAATTACATCTTCACCAAGCGTAATGGCATCCACATCATCGACCTGGAAAAGACCGCCGTCATGCTCGATAAAGCCTGCGCCTTTGTCCGTGATGTCGTCGCTCAAGGTGGAACAATACTCTTCGTCGGCACCAAGAAACAGGCGCAAGAATCGGTGGAGGAAGAGGCCAAGCGCTGCGGCATGTACTTCGTCAACCAGCGCTGGCTGGGGGGCATGCTCACCAATTTCGCCACGATACAGGCGCGCGTCGACCAGCTTGTACGTCTGGAGGACCAGCAGGCTAAGGGCGAACTGGGGCGGGTTACCAAGAAGGAAATCATGAAAGTCAGCGAGAAGATTGCGCACCTTAACCGGCAAATGGGCGGTTTCAAGGAAATGACAGCCCTGCCGGGCGCACTGTTCATTATCGACCCTACCAAGGAAAGGATTGCCCTTGCTGAAGCCAAACGCATGGGCATACCGGTCGTCGGCATCGTGGATACCAACTGCAACCCCGACGAGATAGACCATCCGATTCCCGCCAATGATGATGCCATCCGTGCCGTCAAGCTTATTTGCACTAAAATCGCCGATGCGGTTCTCGAAGGAAAGGCTGGTCTGGCGACCAGCGTCCCGGTTGAAATCGTTGAAGAGAAAGCGGCCGGCGAAGCCGCGGCCGTAGCATCAACCGAACCGCTTATTTTCACACCGGGTGAGGAATAAGGAGGAGCACTTGGAAATCACCACCCAAATGATTAAAGAACTAAGAGAGCAATCTGGTGCCGGTATCATGGAATGTCGCACTACCCTGGTCGGCACTCAGGGAGATAGAGAAAAGGCGCTGGCAATTCTCCGGGAAAAGGGACTTCTCAAAGCACAGAAAAAAGCTGAGCGTACCACCGGCCAGGGACTGGTTGAAGCCTATATCCATACTGCCGGTCGTATAGGGGCTATGGTCGAGCTTAACTGCGAGACGGACTTCGTGGCACGTACCGATGAGTTCAAGGAGCTGGCGCACTGCCTGGCCATGCAGGTAGCGGCCATGGCACCAAAGTATGTCTCCGAAGAACAAATACCAGAAGGCGCCGATATAGAGCCAAATGAAGCCTGCCTGCTGCTTCAACCCTATATAAAAGACCCCACCAGGACCGTAAAAGACATCATCGTAGAGAACATCGCTAAGGTAGGAGAAAACATTAGGGTACGCCGGTTCAACAGATATGAATTAGGTTGCTAGAGATAGAAAGATGCCTAAAGCCAGATACAAACGGATATTACTCAAGCTGAGCGGCGAAGCCTTGCGCGGCGGA
>CAYQZZ010000130.1:0-3765 GCA_964422155.1 uncultured Dehalococcoidaceae bacterium
GTGGCGATGAACGGTTGGACTATTATCCGCTGGTGCTCAAGGGACGGGAACCGTTCTTCATAAGGCGTGCCGTTCACGATGATGGCGCCGTTCCCCGCCATAAGCTTTACTTGCGCTACCGCCGTCTTCCGGCGGCCTGTCCCGTGAAAATAGCTCTGTTTATCCATATCAGTACAATCCCTTTACTTTGATTCCTTTACTGTATCCTTCTTAATCTTCGGTGCGTTGGGATATGTCGCCCCGGCATAGACCCGAAGTTTTTTCATCATCCGGGCGCCCAGGCGCGTGTGGGGGAGCATCCCTTTGACGGCATATTCGATGGCCCTTGTCGGGAACTTCTGCATCAGCTTTTCCAGCGTGATGCTCTTGAAACCGCCGGGATATCCCGAGTGCCGGTAATAAGTTTTCTGCTCGGCTTTCTTGCCGGTTACACGGACTTTTTCGGCATTGATAACCACGACAAAATCCCCGGTATCCTGGTTGGGAGTGTAAATAGGTTTGTGTTTTCCCATAAGCAGTTTGGCTATCTGGCTGGATAGTCTGCCCAGGGTCTTATCGGCGGCATCAATCACATGCTGTTTTCGCTTAATATCAGCCGGTCTGGCACTAAAAGTTTTCATCGTGCATCTACCTCAAAAGGACTAGGATAGTTCACCCGCATCAGACACAATCCGTCAGCCGGGGCGGTGGGCCCGGCGAGACCGGGGGTCCTGGCCTGGACCATGCTGTAAAACTCATCTATCGTCATCTTCCCCTGTCCCACCTTAATTAACGAGCCTACTGTATTGCGTACCTGATGGGGTAAGAAAGAGTTGGCGACTATATCAAAGACAATCATGTCCCCATCCCGTGTTATATCCGCTTTATATACATCCCGAACCGTCCGCTTTTGCCGGGCGGTCTCGGCGCTGGAGACGAATGATGCAAAGTCATGTCGACCGATAAGTGCCTGGCACGCCCGGTTCATCGCCTCGATATCCAGATTACCGGTGACCCGGCAGGAAAAACCCTGCCTTATCGGCGAGCGCGTCGGGCTGTTCAGTATAAAGTATCTATACTCACGACTGACGGCGCGGCGCCTGACGTCGAAGGAGTCTTCCGCCTCGAAGGCTTCTTTCACCGCAATATCCCGCGGCAGATAGTGGTTCAAGCCATCGATGAATGACTTCAAAGGCAGAGATGTCTCCGTCCTGAAGCTGACCACCTGCCCTCTGGCGTGGACGCCGGCATCGGTGCGGCTGGCTGTCTTAATCCTTGTTTTTTCTCCGGTAAGCTGTTTCAATGCTTTCTCTATCTCTCCCTGAATCGTCAGCGTATCAGCCTGTAGCTGGGAGCCGTGGTAATTGGTACCATCATATTCAACTATTAATATAATCCTGGTGCCAGTTGCCAAGCCTGCAACCATCATTCCCCTCAAGCCGAGAATACACTGGAGTCGAGATTGCGAGATTGTTTAATAATGTCATTCTCGGGCTTCAGCCTGAACGCTTCAGCCTGAAGGCTTGACCCGAGAATCCAGACCCCATTTTCCCCGCCACTGGATTCCCGCTGGAGTTTACCCTGTACGCCGATACAGGGCGGGAATGACACCAAACTATTGCTAAATATTCTTGGCATCGTTACTTGACCAGCTCCAGTTGAACCCTGGGAGCGTTATCGCCCAGTCTGGGCTCCAGTTTAACGATGCGGGTGTAGCCGCCAGCACGCTCTTTATATCTCGGTCCCAGTTCGGCAAATACCTTCTCGGTGACTTTTTTATCCGTAATAAATGACAGCGCCTGGCGGTAGGAGTGCAGACCACTCTTCTTGCCCAGGGTAATCATCTTCTCGGCCATGCCGCGTACTTCCTTGGCTTTGGCCTCGGTGGTAACGATTTTCTCATGCTTCAGCAGGGCGGTAACAAGATTACGATACAGCGCCTTTCTATGACCGGTGTCCCGGCTCAGTCTTCTACCAGCAATATTATGCCTCATGTCTATGGTTCTCCGTGCTGAGGTTATTCCTCACCAGATTTTGTATTTTCGGCGATATCATCAGCCTTCAAATCAGCGAGACTGACTGCCGCCTTCCTCTTGCCTTTTCCCTTGGGTTTGGTTACCTCCGCCTCTTCGGCGCCTTCTTCGGGTTTTGGATTCAGGGATAGTCCTATCGCGCCAAGGCGGTCCTCAATCTCCTGATAGGACTTCTGCCCGAAGTTGCGCAGCTTGAGCAACTCTTTAGGTCCCTTGCCGATGAGCTCGCCTACCGTGGTGATGTTGCTGCGTCTCAAGCAGTTCATGGTACGTACCGAGAGGTCCAGATGCTCCACGGGCATATTATATTTCTCATCGGGGATGGACAATCGAATAAGCCGTTCCTCGGCTTTCATCTGGGAAATTTTGATATACTCGACGAAGGGAGTATATTGCTCTATTAAAATGCTGGAGGCGCGACTCATGGCGTCCACCGGTGACATGGTTCCGTCAGTCCAGACTTCCAGGCGCAGCCGCTCACGACTGGTTTCACGTCCGAGGTGTGTCGGTTCCACGGCATAGTTAACTTTACGTATCGGCGTGAAAATGGCATCTACCGGAATCGTTCCTACCGGTGTGTTATCGGTCGATTCGGCGCCGCGGAAACCTGTTCCCAATTCTACGTCCAGCTCCACGTAAAGCCTGGATTTGGGATTATTTAGAGTAATCAGGCACAGTTCCGGATTGGTAATCTCGAAGTCAGCCGATGGTTTGATATCAGACGCGCAAACACGGCCCTCACCCTCTATCTCCAGTATCAGCGTGCCTCCATGATCGGATAAGGGTTTCAGTCTCAATTCTTTTACATTGAACAGAAACTCCATGACGTCTTCTTTGGCGTTAGGGATAACCGTGAACTCATGCTGGACTCCTTCAATCCTTACCTGAGTTACGGCTGCTCCCGGGAGATAGCCGAGCAACACGCGGCGCAAGGAGTTGCCCAGAGTAATACCAAACCCCTTCTCCAATGGTTCGGCAACGAACCGCCCGAAATTCTCCGCCTGTTCGGTACATTCAATCTTTGGGACTAATAGTCCAGCCAATGAATTACCTCCTTTTAGTTACACTACCGCGAGTAGTACTCGATAACCGCTTTGCCATCGAACCTGGCATCGACCTGTTCAGGCGTAGGCAGGGTTAAGACCTGCCCGACCATGTTTTGCCTGTCCAGGCTCAGCCAGTTCAAGACGGTCTTGGCTTCGATAGCCTCAACCAGTTGCTTATAGTATTCGGTCTTGTGACTGCCTTCCCGCCAGCTGATGGTATCGCCTTCTTTGACCAGACAGGAAGGGATGTTGGCCTTTTTACCGTTCAGCATGATGTGGCCGTGCCTTACCAGCTGGCGTGCCTGGGAGCGGGAATCGGCAAAGCCCAGACGATATACCACGTTATCCAACCGTCTCTCCAGCAACACCAGGAGATTTTCACCGGTGATGCCTGTCTGTTTCTCGGCCAGGCGGAAAGTCTTCTTGAACTGTCTTTCCAGAGTCCCATAGGTATAACGGGCTTTCTGTTTCTCGCGAAGCTGTAAACCGCGGTCGGAAAATCTCCGCCGCCGCCGTCCCGCTGCCTGTCCCGGCGGTTTCGGTCGTCTATCAATAGCGCATTTAGGCGTAAAGCAACGGGCGCCCTTCAGTAAGAGCTTTTCACCATTGCGCCGACATAAACGGCAGATTGCTCCTGTATATCTTGCCATAATTTTCCCCTTTTAGACTCTTCTCCTCTTGGGAGGGCGGCAGCCGGCATGCGGGAT
>CAYQZZ010000131.1:0-3751 GCA_964422155.1 uncultured Dehalococcoidaceae bacterium
CCAGTATCGATTCCACCTGCTGCGTCAGCCAGTCGGATTTGAGGGTGAAGTTGATAAATCCCGGCGGGGCGACGGTGACGCTGGCAATCTCCGCTGAAGGTGTAATGAAACCGGCTATTTCACCGGCGATTTTCATGGGGCTGGTGCCGATGGCCCGCGCCAGCTTGAGGGAGATGCTCGAAGCGTAATCGCCGTGCTCCGGCTTCTGAGGCCGCTCGATGACGATTTCAGGGAGGGTAACGGTGGGTAATTTGTCGGCCTGCTGCGCGGCAACGATGGCTTTAGTGAGTAATTCGGCTATTGTTTGCTTGAGCATCAATGTCCAGTCTTTTAATTAAAATATACGCAGAAATTATAGCATACCCCGCCTTGTCATTGCGAGACCATTCCGACGATGTCGGAAGGCTTCAGCCCGAGTTCAGCCCGAGGGCGAAGCAATCTGAGAAAAAATCCCCCTGTGTCCCTTCAGGGTGAACCCCCTTTAATAAAGGGGGAAAACATCATCTCCCTTTCGTAAAGAGCCTGCCCTGAGCCTGCCGAAGGGGAGATAAGAGAGGGATTTAAAAGGGGAAGAAAAAGAAAAGAGGGGCTGCTGACCTGCACCCCGAAAATAGTGCCAAAGGTTAGGTGGTTCCGCTAATATAAAGACAGGAGTGCTTGAATGAGAGTTGGTTTCTATCACTGGAGGATGCCAGAGAGAAAGTGGAGGAATGGCGGCAACATTACAATCGGGTTCGACCTCATGGTTCCTTGGGTAATCTGGCGCCTACTGTTTTCGTAGCCGCTGGAGTGGTAAACTAGTTGAAAAAGTCGCATCGCTGATGGACCTAAGACGGGGTACACCTCAAATTCTATTGCGGGTCCTTTTTTATGAGAATTGAAGAATAAAGCGCTTGATGAAAACTCTGCGTTTAATGGTGCGAAAAAGCCCTGTATTTTAATCTTGAAACCGAAAAGGATATAATAAGTCAGAGTTTTTCTTACCCCACCGACTGAATGTAGAGAAAATCCAATCACGAGTAGTAAGGCAGCTAAGGATGTAGGTCGATGACGAGTACCCCACCCTGAGCACTCCGGGAGGGTAGCCGGTATGAAAGAGCTGGCTCTGACACTTCTGATAGCGGTCCCACTGGTGGTAGTAGTGTTCTTTCTCCGCCGGTGGAACAAGCGGCGCGCTATTAGACAGGTGGTAAGAATTTTTAAAAAGCATAACGCGATTGGCCTAGAGAACGCCAAGACGGTTAATCGGTTGAGGCTTAAGCCTTCGGATCCCATTATAGGGGTGTTGGCATCTGTGTTCTCACAAGGAGGAGGCGAAGATATTAGACAGGACGCTCTCGACTATCTGAAGCAGGCTAGTATCGTGAAGAGCACTTCAGATGGTAGGCTGTACCTTGATGTGGTACCATGCGAGGGCTGTGGCCACAATAATCTACCCAATGCACTCCTCTGTGCAGAGTGCAGCGCTACTCTGGTAACTCCGGTTCAGCAAGCATTCCCGGTTGAAGAGTTTCCTGGATACGAGGAGATGAGGCGGGCTGGAACTCTGAACATATGGAGTGGAGCTTTGATCGTGGTTGTCGGTGTGACTTGGCAGGTTATTGGGGTGCTCGGTCCCTATTTGTATGCTAGGGCCCACGGAGGGAAAATAGAACTGGAAATTCTGCCTGGATTACCGGCCATTATTTATGGTCTGTTAGTCTTGGTTAGCGGTATCTTCGCACGGCGGGGTAAGAGATGGGGACTCGCCTTAATCGGCTCAATATTGGCGCTCCCCGTTCCAGTTCTAGGTACGATCGCAACCATATCACTAATACAGGCCAGATACGATTGGCCCAATGCTCTCCGCTGGCTAGCCTATATCACCTTGGCTGTTATGGGTCTTGGAGTCGTCGCTGTTTGGGCTCTTCTGGCAGCCATATGAAGAGATCTGCATAGCTACACTTGGCTACTTTCTCGACTTCTTCAAAGCTAACAATTTACTTTAATCTGACACGATGTACAACTAAGCGGTAACGTTAATATTTCCTGCAAATATTCAGCAGAATATCTGTTGCTTTCTCCAGGTACTCCTTCGTTATAATTAAGGACGGCATAAAACGCACCACATTTTGATAACGCCCGCAAGGCACGGCAATTACACCCTGGCTGAGAAGCTTGGATAGAATCTTCCCCATCGTCTCGGCAGGGAGGGGTTCTTTAGTTTCCTTGTTCTTCACCAGCTCAACTCCGATGAATAAACCCCGACCGCGCACATCGCCAATGATTCCAATTTTCTTTGATTCTTTTTGAAGCCTGGCTTTTGTTTCTTCGCCTAGTTGAGCGGCCCTGCCCATCAGGTCGTAACTCTTATCGGTCAATATATCGATATTTGTCATGCAGACAGCCGCGGAAAGGGCGTTACCGGCAAAGGTACCGGGCTGGGAAGACTCCACCAGCTTATCGGCGAAATCGGCTCTGAAGGTAAGTCCGGCCATAGGGAGGTCGCCGCCCATGCCTTTACCCCACGTCAGCATATCCGGCATCACATTGCTGTGCTCGATCGACCACATCTTACCGCTGCGTCCCGCCCCTGCCTGGATTTCATCAGCGATAAACAAAGCGCCGCATTTTTCACACGCTTTTTTCAATATCTCCAGGTAACCCGGTGGCGGTATCAAATAGCCGCCCTCCCCCTGTTGCGGCTCGATAATGAGGGCAGCCACGTCGTCGGCAGCAGTATAGGGTGTATTAAGCACATAATCCACATACTTCGCGCATTGCAGGTTGCACCCGGGATACTCCAGTCCAAAGCAGCAGCGGTAACAATAGGCATATGGCACGTGTATAACATAGGGCATGAGAGGCCCATAACCGTGACGGTAGTGGTCTCCAGTGGTCAGCGCTCCTGAACCGCACCACACCCCGTGATAGGCGCCGTGAAAGGCAACGATCTGTGCTCTCCCCGTTAAATGGCGGGCGAATTTTATGGCTGTTTCCACGGCGCCGCTGCCACTCTGGGTAAAATAGCTGACACAGTTGCCGCGTAAGCCCTTGGGCATGATACCGGATACCTTCCTGGCCAGTTCTGTTCTGCGCGTGCTCACCGCTTCCGCGGCATGCATTATCTTACCCAGTTGCTTTTCTATTGCCTTCACTACCCTGGGGTGCCTGCGGCCTACCGCACTTACGGCAACCCCCGCCGTCAAATCGATGAAAAGGTTACCGTCGGGGTCTTTAACGGTGGCGCCCATACCTTCGTCAAATACCGGGGGAGACGCACCGCCCGGCCGGGTTAAAGACTCATACTTGGGTACATCTTCTAACACTTTCAGGCTCTTGGGACCGGGAATCCTGGTTAGAATTTCCGGTGCGCCCGGGTAGGATAACTTGGCAAGTTCTGATTCTGAAATCATGATTAATACCTCCGTTATTTCTACACGATTTAATAATTGCCTGCTTATTCAAATTCTTGAGTACCGTATTGGTAGAATAAATTAAAAAGCCTCTAAAGAAGTATAATGCAAACCCAGTGATTTAGCTACGGGCGCATATACCAGCTCGCCTTTGTACACATTAAGGCCTTTCCTCAGTGCTTCATCTGTTCGTGGTGCTTCCCTGTAACCCATGTCCGCCAGTTTTAAAACTTAAGAGAAGGTAGCATTAGTTAGAGCAAATGTTGAACTCCTGAAAACCGTCGAAGGTATATTAGCCACACTGTCCTGCAGGCATTCCTCTAAATACCCTTCGTCCCAGCCGAACCCTCTTATCC
>CAYQZZ010000132.1:0-1602 GCA_964422155.1 uncultured Dehalococcoidaceae bacterium
TTCGATGCTGACGATGTCCTGGGCAAGGTATACGACAGCCGGGTTATAGGGCGGCTGCCCGGGTATCTGGCGCCCGTTAAAGGTTGGATTAGCCTGGGGGCGGGCGGCATGTTAGTCCGCACGCTGGCTACCCTGGCTTCACCCTACCTGGTGGGCATCGCTACGGACCGTATCATTGGCAGGGACCTCAGCGGACTCGGTATCATCGTCATTATCTACGTGGCAATTTCGCTGGCAACCTGGGGTGGACAGTATCTGGAAAATATGTACCTGGCTTATGCCGGCCAGTCCATTATCTTCAGGATGCGCACCGAGATGTTCGACCACCTGCAACGGCTTTCATTGAGTTTCTTCGACCGCCACAAGGTTGGCAAACTCATGTCCCGGGTGCAGAACGACGTGTCACAAATACAGGAACTCGTCACCCAGGGTATTTTAACTCTTATCACCAGTTTACTGACGCTGGTGGGCATCGCGATTATCATGATTACGATGAACTGGCGGCTGGCTTTATACACACTGGCTGTCATACCCTTCATGGTCATTATGACCGTCGTCTGGCAGAAGTACGCCCGCCAGGCTTTTATCAGGGTTCGGCGGGCTATCGCCACGGTCAACTCCCAGCTTCAGGAAGATATGGCCGGGGTAAGGGTCGTCCAGAGCCTTTCGCGTGAAGAAGAAAACATGGAGCAGTTTGACGAGGTGAATAAGGCTCACCTTGACGCCAATGTTACCGCCGTGAAGTTTGAGGCGCTGATGATGCCCATGGTAAATATCATCACCGGCGTCTCCTTCGCCATTGTCATTATCGTGGGTGGTTTTCAGGTGCTGGATGGCGTCATGAGTATCGGCATTCTCATGAGCTTTTTACTATACGTCCAGCGTTTCTTCGACCCCGTTCTGGAGCTTTCCATGCAGTATACGGAGCTTCAGCGGGCTATGGCTTCCGGGGCACGTATTTTCGAATTGCTCGATGTTGCGCCGGATATTCAGGACCAAGCCGGTGCCATCGAGTTGCCTCCGGCCAGGGGTGAGATTAACTTCCAGCACGTGAGCTTCGGCTATGAGCCTGATAAAGATGTCCTCCATGATATTAACCTGACCGTCAGACCCGGGGAGACGGTGGCTATAGCGGGACAGACAGGGTCGGGGAAAAGCAGCCTGGTAAGTCTCACCGCACGCTTCTATGAGGTGGAAAAAGGTGCGGTGACCGTGGATGGCTATGACGTGCGTTCCGTGACCCAGCAGTCGTTACGGAAGCAGATTGGCATTGTGCCCCAGGACCCCATCCTCTTTTCCGGCAGTATCGAAGAGAATATACGGTACGGGAAACTGGATGCCAGCCGCGAAAAGGTTATCGAAGTTGCTAAAATGGTCGGCGCGCATAATTTCATCAGCCGACTGGAAAAGGGTTACGATACTGCGGTAGGGCAGAGGGGTGTCAATCTCAGTGCCGGCCAGCGCCAGCTTATTTGTCTGGCACGGGCCATACTGGCCGACCCGCGTATCCTGATACTGGATGAAGCTACCTCCAGCGTGGATACGAATACCGAGCGTATTATGCAGCGGGCGCTGCGCAAGCTGACCAGGGGGCGCACCTGC
>CAYQZZ010000132.1:1702-3744 GCA_964422155.1 uncultured Dehalococcoidaceae bacterium
AAAGATGAAACGCCTGATGAAAGCCTATATCGGAACTATATCGGGGGTTACGGCATCGGGTCGAGAATTCTTTATGACCGTATGAAGGCCGGTTTAGACCCGCTTGGTCCGGAAAATATTCTTGGCATGATTACCGGCCCGCTCACCGGCACGCCCGCCATTGGAGGTGCCCGTTACCAGGCAGTTGCCAAGTCACCGCTTACCGGCGGGTGGGGAGACGCCAATTCCGGAGGGCACTTCGGTCCCCATCTCAAGTTTGCCGGCTATGACGGAGTATTCTTCACCGGTATTTCCGAAAAACCGGTTTACCTGCTTGTTGATAATGGCAAAGCCGAATTAAAAGACGCCTCTCACCTCTGGGGTAAAGACACCTATGAGACCGAGGATACGCTGCGGGCTGAACACGGGAATACCTCGCGGGTAATTTGCATCGGCCCGGCCGGGGAGAAGCTCTCGCTCGTTGCCAGTATTATCACTCATAAGGGAGACGCCGCCGCACGCGCCGGCCTGGGGGCCGTGATGGGTTCCAAAAAGCTCAAGGCTGTGGTAGCCAGAGGAGTTAAGAAAGTCTCCATCGCTGATGCGGAGACGGCTAACCGGCTAAGGCAGGAGCACATCGAGGATTTAAAGGAATTCATCAAGCACTTTCACCAGTACGGCACGGGTGGGCACGGTGATACTTCCGCTCTCAGCGGCGATTCGCCGGTGAAAAACTGGGGAGGCGTTGGGGTTATCGATACGCCTGATGTCTCCGGTCTCCACAGGGATATGGTCATATCCAACCTTGATAAGAGAATCGGGTGCTGGGGTTGTCCGGCAGCCTGTAAAGGCAGTTTGAAAAAGGGTATCGAATACCCGTACCCGGCCGGCAATCATCGGCTGGAATATGAGACCATCGGCGCCTTGGGAGTAAACTGCGCTAACACCAATGTAGAGTCCATCAATATGGCGAGTCACCTCTGCAACGCTTACGGAATGGATACCATCTCCGCCGGTACTATCATCGCCTTTGCCATGGAATGCTATGAGAATGGCATTATTACCAAGAAGGATACGGGCGGCATTGAGCTGAACTGGGGCAATCATCGGGCGCTCGTCGCTATGACGGAAAAGCTGGTAAAGCGTGAGGGCTTCGGCGATGTTCTGGCTGATGGTGTCATGAGGGCTGCCCAGAGAATCGGCAAAGGCTCCGAGCAGTATGCGGTGCACGCCGGCGGCCAGGAGCTGGGCATGCACGACCCGAGGGTGCTGGGTCACCAGTTTGCCGGCATGCCCTCGGCGGCCATGTACTGGATGAATTCCACCCCGGGCCGCCATACCCAGGCTTTTGGTAAAAACAGTTTTATCACTCACCTCAATAATGCCATGGGCACCTGTATGATATTATTCCAGTGGCGGTCTGCCCGCGGTCCGTATACTCAAAGAATGATGAAGGCTGTGACCGGTCTGGACCGTTCCATGGAGGAACTGCTCCAGTGCGGCGAGAGGATTGGTGTTATAAGACATCTTTTCAATCTTCGTGAAGGCCTTAATCCTCTGCAACACTTCATACATGGCAGAATAATCGGTCGGCCGCCCTTGACGGAGGGTCCCCTCGCCGGCGTTACCTCGGACCTCGAGGCGGAAGCATGGTGGCACCTTGGTGCCCTCGATTGGGACCGGATAACGACCAAGCCGAGCAGAAATAAGCTGCTGGAACTCGGACTGGATGATATTGCCGCGGAGCTCTGGCCGCCGGACAAAATGCCCAGAATGGGGCCTGGAGGTCCTCGATAGCAGTTTGAACAAAAATGAGGGAATCGTACTATGTTTAAATGTATAATACCGATGTATGGCCTCCCGCGCGAGATAACGGAGCTGCGGGAGGTTGAGGTTGAGCTGAGGGATGGCGCTACCATGTCGGAAGTCATAGCCGCGCTCAGAAAAAAAGTCCCGTCGCTGGAGGGACCGGTGATTCGTACCGGGGAAGACCAATTAGTTGAACAGTATAAATTCAACATCAACGGACATTTCTACTTTGCCGGCATGGACTTCCAGCTTCA
>CAYQZZ010000133.1:0-3648 GCA_964422155.1 uncultured Dehalococcoidaceae bacterium
ATCGGCATCATCGCCAACCAGCCCAGCTACCTGGCCGGCTGCCTCGATATCAACGCCTCGGATAAAGCCACGCGGTTCATCCGCTTCTGCGATGCCTTCAACATTCCGCTGCTCACCATCGCCGATGTCCCCGGCTTCCTCCCCGGCAGCCACCAGGAGTGGGGAGGCATTATCCGGCATGGCGCCAAGCTCTTATGGTGCTACGCCGAAGCCACCGTGCCCAAGATTACCCTGATTACCCGCAAGGCTTACGGCGGTGCCTACATCGCCATGTGCAGCCAGGGGCTGGGGGCGGACTATACACTGGCCTGGCCCCAGGCGGAAATCGCCGTGATGGGAGCGGAAGCGGCGGCGGCCATTATCCACCGCGCCGAAATCGATAAAGCCGAAGACCCCAAAGCCAAGGAGCAGGAAAAGATAGCCGAGTACCGGGAGCTGCTTTATAATCCGTACGTCGCGGCTAAGATGGGATATATCAATGCGGTTATCCAGCCCGGCGAGACACGACCGAAGATAATCGCAGCGCTGGAGGCATTACAGAATAAGAAAGAGACCCGCCCGACCAAGAAACACGGCAACATCCCGATGTAGGCATGAATGCAATATTGTCATTCCCGCGCAGGCTTCAGCCTGAGTTCAGCCCGAGGGCGGGAATCCAGCGGGTGGGGAAAGGGCGATATTAAACATAGACTTTGATAGGGATTGCCACGTCGCTTCGCTCCTCGCAATGACAGGATGATTGAAATATGGGCAAGACATTAGCCGAAAAAATATTAAGCAAAAAGTCCGGCTCTGACGCCAGCGCCGGTGACATCGTTATCGCTAAAGTAGATTTGAGCTTCGTACAGGACACCACGGGACCGCTGACCGTCCGGCAATACCAGTCAAGCGGGATGGGCAGGCTGGCCAACGCAAAGCGGACGGTATTATTTATCGACCACGCGGCACCGAGTCCCAACAGCGCCCTTTCCAATGACCATATATTGCTGCGGGACTTCTCGCGGGAGAGCGGCTGTATCCTCTCGGAAGTGGGTGACGGCGTCTGCCACCAGATAGTCGCCGAAGCTTATGCCCGGCCGGGCGATGTCATCGTCGGGGCGGACTCACATACGGTGACCGCCGGAGGGCTGGGGGCTTTCGCCACCGGCATGGGCTCATCGGACGTAGCGTTGGCCTTCGGGCTGGGGAAAACATGGTTCCGCGTGCCGGAGACGTTCAAAATAGAGGTTACGGGAGATTTCCAAAAAGGCGTCAGCGCCAAAGACCTGATTTTACACCTCATCGGGAAGATAGGCGCAGACGGGGCTACATATAAATCGCTGGAATTCTGCGGGAATGCGATTAAAAAGATGAGCATGAGCGGGCGCTTCACCATCGCCAACATGGCGGTGGAGGCGGGGGCGAAGGTGGGACTTTTCCCGTCGGATGAAGTAACACGAGAGTACCTGAAAGCCGAGGGGCGGGGCAAAGGCTATAAACCGCTGGCTGCCGATGCCGACGCCATCTATGAAAAGACGATTAGAATCAACGCCAGAAAACTCGAACCCACTGTTTCCAAGCCACATACCGTGGATAACACGGCTTTAGCCAGGGAGCTTAAAGGGACGAAGATACAGCAGGTTGTCATCGGCACCTGCACGAACGGACGGCTTGAAGATTTAGCAGTGGCCGCCGATATTTTAAAGGGAAACAGACCGGCCAAAGGAGTCAGGCTGATAATCGCCCCGGCTTCCCGGCGGGTATTACTGGACGCCATCGACATGGGTTATATCAAGACATTCGTTGAAGCGGGAGCTATCGTCCTGCCGCCCGGCTGCGGGCCGTGCCTAGGTCTCCACCAGGGGATGCTGGGAGATGGGGAGGCGTGCCTTTCCACAGCCAACCGCAACTTCGAGGGGAGGATGGGCAATCCCAAGAGCTTTATTTACCTCGGCAGTCCGGCCACAGCAGCAGCCTCGGCGTTGACCGGTGAAATTACCGACCCCCGGGAGGTGATGTAGGTGCTGAAAGGGAAAGCCCATAAGTTCGGGGACAGCATTTCCACCGACCATATCATACCGGGTCGGTACGCACACCTGCGCAGCAACCTTCCGGAGCTGGCCAAGCACGTGCTGGAGGACGCCGACCGGCATTTCGTTTCTAAAGTAAAGCCGGGAGATTTCGTGGTCGGCGGGAGCAACTTCGGGCTGGGGTCGAGCCGGGAGCACGCCCCGCTGGTCATCAAGATGGCAGGCGTCAGCGCCATTCTGGCGAAAAGCGTTGCCAGAATCTTCTTCAGGAATGCCATCAACCTGGGGCTGCCGGTGCTCATCTGCAATACCGACAAGATAGACGATGGGGACGAACTCGAGGTAGACCTTTCCGGGGGGACGGTGCGGGATAAGACCAACGGCAGCGTGCTGACCTTCGGGAAGATACCGGAAGTGATGCTTCATATCCTCAACGAGGGCGGGCTGATACCGTATATACAGAAACATGGGGATATTAAACTCTAAATACGAAACTCTAAATACTAAACTGTAAAGAGGAGACTGTTTATAAATGTCATTCTCGGGCTTGACCCGAGAATTCAACCCCCTACTCCCCCTGGATTCTGGCCTTCGCCAGAATGACAACGTGGATTGTTGAACAGTTTAAAAGAGGGTAGATAATTGGCACATAACGTTACACTTATTCCCGGTGACGGGGTGGGGCCGGAGATTACCGAGGCGACCAGACGGGTACTGGAGGCAACTGGGGTAAAATTCAACTGGGAACTGGCCTACGCCGGAGCCGAGGTCATGGAAAAGTACGGCACCCCCCTACCCGATTCGGTATTAGACTCAATCCGGAAAAACAAGGTAGCTCTCAAAGGCCCGATAACGACGCCGGTCGGCACGGGCTTCCGCAGCGTCAATGTCGCCTTGCGTAAGAGCCTGGACCTTTATGCCTGCGTCCGCCCCTGCAAGATCTACCCCGGCGTCCCTTCTCCATTTAAGGACGTTGATATCGTTATCATCAGGGAGAACACGGAAGACCTCTATGCAGGGGTCGAGTTCGAAAAGGGCACTGAAGAAGCCGCCGAGCTAATCAACTTCATCAACAGCAGGAAGGGCGATGTCATAAGGGCAGACTCCGGCCTGAGCATTAAAATGATTACGGAGTCCGGCACGCGCCGCATCGTGAAATATGCCTTCGAGTACGCCCGCAAGTACAGACGGAAGAAAGTGACCGCCACGCATAAGGCAAATATCATGAAATTCTCCGACGGACTTTTCCTCTCGGTGGCGCGGGAGGTGGCTCAAAAGTATCCAGACATCGATTTCCAGGACGCCCTCATCGATAACCTGTGTATGCAACTGGTGAGAAGGCCGCAGGAGTATGACGTCATCGTCGCTCCCAATCTTTACGGGGACATCATCTCTGACCTCTGTGCCGGGCTTGTGGGCGGGCTGGGACTGGCCCCCGGCGCCAATATCGGCGAAGGGATTGCCCTGTTCGAGCCGACACACGGCAGCGCGCCGAAATACACGGGACAGAACAGGGTCAACCCCCTGGCCATGATGCTTTCCGGGGTGATGATGCTGCGCTACATCGGGGAGGTAAAAGCGGCTGACCGACTGGAAAAGTCCATCGCGGCGGTCATCGCCGAGGGCAAGAGCGTCACCT
>CAYQZZ010000134.1:0-3591 GCA_964422155.1 uncultured Dehalococcoidaceae bacterium
AATTCCTACCACTTTCTAACGCTTTGTTAACCGATTACCAACGCGAATATTATATTGTTATTAATGGAGTTGAAAAAAATTGATGCATATATTAGAGACGCAGATACGTCAGCCGGAACCGGAAGCAGTAAAGAATCCGCAATTAGAATTAAGACCGGGCAAACCATCGGCCGATAATACTATATGCCTTCAGTTAGGCGATGTTTGTTGCGCCCTGAAATGCCCCGATGGCGAGGTTTACAGCCGACTGCAACAGTTGTATCGTGAATTCGAGACGGAACAACCGCCTGATATCGTGATAGAGCTGGAAGCGACCGACCGGTTGAGCCCGAAGAAACTGGAAACAGCCGTTTCTAATACAAAGTACATTCCCAGGAACGGAAATAGCTTCAGGACTACCAGTAAAATCATTTCCGGCCAGTATGACCCTGTGCGCCGTTTCATTAAAATCAAAGGTGAAAGGGACCTGGCCAACCCGGACCTGAAGATCAATCATCTCAACAGGTTGTTATCATTAGCCTATTACTCAGCCTGTAAGTTGAAGTATAACAATATCCCCCCGGCGATGTTCGTGCATGCCTGCGGTATTTTACGTTACGGACAGGCACTACTGTTCACCGGTCCCAGTGGAGCTGGAAAGACAACCATCGCCCGCCTTTGTGGGAAACAGGATGGCGAGGTGATTAATGATGAAATGTTGCTGGTCTCCCGGCCCGGCCAGAATGGTAATGGGATCAGCGTCCGGAGCGCTCCTATCCTTGGTACGTTCCCGCCGCAGCGGAACGTAACCGCACCTTTACGCTGCATCTTCCTGCTTAAAAAAGGTAGTAAAACTCTCGCACGCTGCCTCAATCGGACGGAGGCCTATTTAAGATTCATGCGCCAGATAATATCGCCGGCCTGCATCGGCCAGAAAGATAAAAGGACCATATTTTCTATGATGGCTGACTTTAGTGATCAGGTGACCAGGACCATTCCGGTTTATGAGCTTGAGTTTACTCTCGATGGAGAATCACTCTGGCAGACCGTCGAAGACCTTGAGGGAATGCTGGATAAAAAGGAGCGGCAATAATGGCGAAACGTGTTGCCCAATCCAAAGACGTCATCTGGCGCCGCATCGGGGATGATATCGTGGTGATTAAAGATGACGGACTATCCACCCATGTGCTCAATAAGACGGCCGCCTTTATTTGGGAAATGTGTGATGGCAAATGCGGCATCGATGAAATCACCTCGAAGATGTGTGAGCATTTTGATATATCTTTCGAGGAAGCTCATGCAGATGTAAATAATATTGTCAAAGTATTGACAAATGCAAGTATCTTAAGGTATATTTAAATAGTCAGGTAGAACAATGTTCTAGTCGTAAGGCCTACGGGACATTTATAGTAGGAGTATAATATGGCTAAAGAACTTTATATCAAACCGGAAGTGAAATCTGAAATCCTGCAAGCCGAGGTGTTAATGAGTTTGGGTAGCCCTGCTGGCGGCCATCCTGGTGGTGGTGGCCATCCTGGTGGTGGCGGCGGAGGTGGTGGTGGTTGTCCTGGTGGTGGAGGTGGTTGGGGTTGGCACGGTTGCTAGCCACATTGACCAATATAATCGGCTGATTTAGATTCATCAGGAGGGGAAGTTAAGCTTCCCCTCCCTAAATTTTGAATATTCTCATCACGACTTTTATAGCTAGCAGAGTACAAAAATCAGGCTGCTCGTGAGGGAATATATCTATGCTTTCTAAAAACCCTGTCAATAGTTCTATAGTATCTATCGTTAAAGCCGACGATTATAGCTACGAGAAGGTTTATGCTGCCATCGAACAGTGCCTGGAGCTAATCGGCGGATTGGATAAAATAGTCAGGCGCGGCGATAACGTCTTTATAAAAATCAATCACCTGCCGCCGTCATCTCCACCGGAAAAAGGAATCGTCACCCACCCTATTTTTGTGAAAGCTGTCGTGGAAATCCTGAAGACTATCGGTGCGCATATTACTGTGGGTGATGACATTGGCTCGGAACCGGTAGGTCATCGCGACCCGGAAGGAATCGACGGATTTCAGGTTTCCGGCATACGTCAGGTATGCCAGGAATCAAAGGTAAAATTGGTCAATTTAAGGGAAGCCGGGTTCGTCGAAACCAGTTGCCAGGGGTTCCTTTTAGATAAGGTATATGTCTCAAAAGTAGCCCTGGATGCTGATGTCATCGTTAATCTACCAAAGTTAAAAACGCATTCTTTAACGGTTTATACCGGCGGTATCAAGAATATGTTCGGCACTATCCCCAAAGGTAAACGACTTCAATATCACTATAATTACCGAAGAAATGATTTTCACCGGATGTTAGTAGACGTATTTTCAGCGGTCAGACCTCATTTGACCATAATGGACAGCATTATCGCCATGGAAGGAGACGGCCCGTCACTTGGGAGCCTTCGAAAGCTCGGTATTATCCTGGCAAGCCGGGATACGGTGGCTTTAGATGCTGTGGCGACAAAAATCATCGGGTTAGACCCCCTGAGTTTTCTCACTACCAGATACGCTTATGAAAGAGGCCTGGGAGCTATTAATCTGCAGGATATCGAAGTGGTTGGGGAGGACATCGAGAATGTAGCCGTTACCGACTTCAAATTCCCGGTTACCCAACCAGGCGTAATAAGAAGTAAAGCGCCAGCCTTTTTTTCCGCATTCGTAAAAACCCAAAGTGTCATTAAACCAAAAATAATAAAACGCTTGTGTATCGGCTGCATGGAGTGTAAGAAGACCTGCCCTGCGAATGCCATATTAATCATCGATACAAAGGCATCGGTTAATAAAGGCAAATGTATCAGTTGTTACTGTTGTCACGAAGCATGTCGCTACAATGCTATTGTCCTGAGACGGCCTTTGCTCAAGAGGTTAATGAGTTTCACTGCCAACTTTGTAAGAAAATATGGATTGAATCCATGAAACCTGAACCATTACAGTAGTAAGGCTTGTCAGAGTCGAGAACGCGAGAGGTCTGTTGTAAGGAAGGGGTGGTACTATGATTAAAGAACGTTATATCAAGCCTGAAGTAAAATCTGAAATCCTGGAAG
This sequence comes from uncultured Dehalococcoidaceae bacterium, assembly GCA_964422155.1. GTDB lineage: Bacteria > Chloroflexota > Dehalococcoidia > Dehalococcoidales > RBG-16-60-22 > JBGPRB01. Next base: position 3,071 of record CAYQZZ010000134.1, read on the forward strand.
CCGAGGTGTTACACCATAATTGGGGTAGTCCCGGTGGTGGCGGCGGCGGCGGAGGTGGTGGTTGGCCTGGTGGTGGTGGGTGGTGCCCGTAAAAGAATCGTATCCGCTGTAAATCACACAATTAACCTTTTGCAAGTCTCATTCGCTTGTTTAGTGCAATAAGTAAAAGGAGGGACCCTCGCCCACCCCACTGTCATCACCGGAGGGGCAACAAGGGGCTCTCGTGAGTGAAAGCCGGCGGTGAGGTCGTTTTCCTGCGGCTGGCACGCTCTGAGAGCTAAAATTAGGCGGGTAAAACCGTTTCCGAGGGGTATTATACCTTTGCGGCTGAAGCTGGACAAAAAAGGGGGGCGGGTTCCCGCTCTCCCGGTGGTCTAGTGCTATAGCACCACTTGAGAGAGGGGCGTCGCCCCTCTTGGAAACAAAAAAGGGGCAGCCAGGTTTCCCTGACCGCCCCTAAAATGGGCACAAAAAAAGGCAAAAGTATCCCTAATCAATAGGACACCTTTGCCCGTAACTGT
>CAYQZZ010000135.1:0-3579 GCA_964422155.1 uncultured Dehalococcoidaceae bacterium
ACCACCGCCGAGTCCATTACCTCAGTTACGAGCCGGCGCATGGTATCCATTTCCTCATCCGGCACCTCGAAAACAAGCTCGTCATGCACCTGGAGCAGCATCTTGCTTTCCAGGCGTCTTGTTTCCATCTCGCGGTACAGGTTTATCATCGCCACCTTGATGATATCGGCGGAAGTACCCTGCACCGGCATATTAATCGCCATGCGCTCGGCGGCCTCTCTCACCTGCCGGTTGGCCGAATTGATATCGGGAATATAACGCCGTCGGCCCAGTAGCGTCTGCACGTAGCCGTCACGCCGCGCCTTTTCCTTGGTATCATCGAGGTATTTCCTCACGCCGGGGTATTTTTCGAAGTAAGCCCTGATGAACTTACCAGCCTCTTCGCGGGAAAGCTCGGTAGCCTGCTCCAGACCGTAGTCGCTCATGCCGTAGATAACGCCGAAGTTAACCGTCTTGGCGAAGCGCCGCATATCCGGCGTTATCTGCGATTTTTCCACGCCGAACAACAGGGAAGCCGTAGCCGCATGGATATCCTCATCATTGCGGAAGGCGCGTAAAAGCCCCTCATCCTGAGACAGATGCGCCAGGGCACGGAGGTCTATCTGGGAATAATCACCGGCGAGCAGGCTCAAACCCGGCAGGGCGATAAAAGCCTGACGGACCTGCCCCCCCAGCTCCCCGCGTACCGGGATATTCTGCATATTGGGGTCGCTGGAAGAAAGCCGCCCGGTAGTGGTCCTGGTCTGGTTGAAACTGGTATGAATACGTCCCGTCTTGGGATTCACCAGCTCCGGCAGCGTATCGATATAGGTCGATTTGATTTTGGTGAGCTGTCGGTACTCCAGGATATCCTTGACGAAGGGGTAAGCCTGTTTTAGTTCCTCCAGAACAGATGCTTCAGTAGAATACCTGTTCTTGCCCTTACGCGTCGTGGGCAATTGCATCTCATCGAAGAGCACCTTCCCTAACTGCTGAGGAGAGTTGATATTGAACTCGTGCTTGGCTTCGGCATAAATCTTTTTTTCTAGTTCGGCAACCTGCTCCCCGAGATGTTGCGACATCTCCTTTAACATCCCCGCGTCTACAGATACGCCGTTTCTTTCCATAAGCAGCAAAACCGGCACCAGAGGCATTTCGACTTCGGTAAACAATTTCGTCAATCCCTGCTGGCCGAGCTCTTTCTCGAAAATACCTGCCAGCCGGAACGTCATGTCAGCATCAGCGCCGGAGTAGTCAGCAGAATTCTTTATGTCAACCTGCGCCATGGATATCTGCTTGGCGCCCCTACCGATAAGGGCACTGATGGGCGTCATTTCAATACCCAGCTTGCTGAAGGCAAGCGCTTTCAGACCCAGGGCTTTTTCGCCCAGCAGGTGGGCGGCTATCATCGTATCGAAGCTGAGACCCTTGACAGCTAAACCGCACTCCGCTAGTACCATCATATCGAACTTGGCATTATGCGCCAGCTTGGTGATTTTACTATCTTCAAAGAGAGGCTTGAGTCGGTCGATTACCTGCTGCAGCGGCAGCTGCTTTACCTCGTCCAGAAGGACATGACCTAAAGGAATATAATAAGCCCTGCCCGCCTCTAAAGCCAGGGACAGGCCGACAAGCTGCGCCGAAATGGGACTCAAACCCGTCGTCTCCGTATCGAAAGCAAAAGATGCAACCGATGACAGCCGGCTGACCAACTCATCGAGGTCCTCCGAGGTTGCCACGATACGGTAATCCCCTTGTGCCGGACTGGACTTGACCTCTACCGAGGCAGATTCCCCTTCCGTGCCCGGCAATTTCGGCAGGAGGCTATAGAACTCAAGCTCCCGGAAGAAATCGGCTACCTGCTTGCGGTCGAACTGGCTGACCCGGCAATCATCCAGATTCAGAGTGACCGGCGTCTGCGTCACGATGGTGGTAAGCTCTTTACTCTGGCGGGCTACTTCTTTGTTGTTTTGCAGTATCTCCTTGACTTTAGGCGGCGTTACGTCATCCAGATGCTTATAGACATCTTCAAGGCTGCCGAACTGCTGAATGAGCTTGACGGCCGTCTTCTCGCCGATGCCGGGGACGCCGGGGATATTATCGGAGGGGTCGCCCACCATAGCCTTGAGGTCGGCAATATGTTCGGGACCGACGCCGTATTTCTGCCTGACCGCCTCCTCGTCAAAAAGCTGGGTATCACTGAAGGCCTTGCCGGCCTTAGGATAAAGTACTTTCACATGGGGAGAGACCAGCTGCATGGTATCGGCATCACCGGTAATGATAACGGTATCAATTCCCCGCTGGCCAGCCTGCTTACTTAAAGTGCCCAGAACATCGTCAGCCTCATATTTGTCAATTTCAAAGAGAGGAATATGGAAAGTCTGCACCAGCTGTTTGACCCGCCCTATCTGATTTACCAGTTCATCGGGCATGGGCGGGCGTTGCGCTTTATACTTTTCGAAGAGCTCGTGACGGAAGGTAGGCCCTTTTTTATCGAAGGCGACGGCATAGTGGGTTGGTTTCAGCTCGCTTAGCACTTTAAGCAGCATCAGGGCAAAGCCATAGACGGCACTGACGACCTCCCCCGTTTTGGAGACGGTGAGAGGTGTGGCCTGCCGGTATCGCGTAGCCCCGAAAGCATGGAAAGCCCGGTGCACGATAGCGTTACCGTCAAAGAGCACCAGAAGGGGTTTGTCCATAGCCCAATTATAGCAGAGGAAGAGGAGAAAAAGTAAAAGACGAAATAACAAGCATTAAATACAAAGCACGAAATACGAAATAGCCCGAGCATCCGCTAAATAGCGGACACTAAGCTATAAAGTTACATGTTTCTCCGTATGCCCTAGCCCTTCCCCGATTCTTTCCCCCCTCTCGAAAACACCTCACTCGCCCTTTCCTTCAGTTCCCCTGCCTTTTCCTTCAATAGCGCCCGTGTTTCCTTCCCGGCTTTGGGGGCATAGAGAAAGCCGACAGCTACTCCGGCGATAGCGCCAAGGATGAAACCGATAATAAAGCTATTACCCGAATCTTTTTCACCCATCTCAATCTTCCTCCTTCTTAGTAAATCTACCGACTAAGCCAATTGCCTGCCGGATACCCTGGACGAAAGCCATTATCTGAGCCAGAGGCTTGGCCACTTCCTCTTCCACGCTTGAAGAGATATTAGCTACGGTCCGGGAAGTCGCTTTAATGGCATCGAGTATCGGTTTGATTCTGAAATAAAGTAAAAACGCCAGCACCACCAGGATAATAGCTGCGACTGTCACACCCAGACCGAAAATACACAATACCAGGTCACGGAACCATTCGATATTCACGGTCGCTACCCCCGTTTTTTAGAATCGCTATAAGCATTGTAATCCTACCTAACCGCCATGTAAAGCGAATTTTTGAAAATTAAAAATCATTGAGCGGAAGACACTGAAGCGACTTTAAATAAGAAGTATCATTATGGCTGATAAGAATTACCCTGTCCCCATCAAAGTTAAAGCGGGTGATGCCGCCGGTATCCAGCTTGAAATTCCAGAAGTAAGAATTATCCAGTCGCAGCAGGGCGCAGATAAGCACCTTGTTCACGGCGCGGTGCGATACCAGGACCAC
>CAYQZZ010000136.1:0-3532 GCA_964422155.1 uncultured Dehalococcoidaceae bacterium
AATCAGGGCTAATCGATAATATTCGGTTCACTTAGGAAACATAAATAGGCTAGTGAGATTAATTTTTCACTAGCCTATTATTTTATCCGGCTTTTGCGGGGTTTTTACATTTAGGACATGAGAAAACCAATGATCATAATAGTAGCAATGGTATATGCCGATGGTCTAGTCAAGTATAAAAGGGGTGTGCGCAGCGAGAGGGGGCGTAGCCCCCTCTCAAATAATTCCCCCCTCTTCAAACAGACTTATCAATGGTTTTTTCCAATGCATCGTTTGGAGAGGGGGCCAGGGGGTAAGGTGAAATGAAGTCAAGTGAGCTTCAAGAAAGAACAGTACCTTTTACAGGTACTTAAGATTTAAAGAGGTACAGAGGGTCTTTATCCGTAATGATTCTCGTCTGCCCTGCCATAGCATCTCTTACGTATAGCGGTAATGCGAACATTCCCTGGTGGGTCAGGCCGTCGTAGAACCTCAGTCCTGTGAGTGCCCTTGTGGCAATCCTTTCGTCAACCTCTTTAGGGGAAAGCCGGGCAGGATTCTGTTTCCGCGAAGCTACGCAAAAGCCCCACGGGCCGCCGAAACAGGGCACGTATGTCGCATACTGGATAACTGTAGGAAAAACGCTTTTGAGCGTATTGTTTACGGCCGTAAAGTTTAGCAGTTCGGTCGGAGAGGCTGAACCAGCTTGAACAGCCATCAGTCCGTCTTTCGTGAGCCTTTCGCTGACCATACGGTAGAATTCCTGCGTATAGAGTAAGTACGCCGGGCCTTCTTCAATGGGGTCGGGTAAATCGATTATGATTATGTCGTACTTATCTTTCGTTTTCTCCAAGTAATTCCGTGCATCTACATGGTGTAGCTCGGTACGGCTGTCCTCGAAGGCGCCGTGACTGTGTTTGGGCAGGTATTTTTTACTGAGGGCGGTCACCTGGTCATCGATTTCGACCATCACCGCTCTTTTAACCGTTTTGTGGCGGAGAGCTTCCCTGAGTGTAGCGCCTTCCCCGCCCCCCGCTATAAATACGCTTTCCGGGCTGGGATGAGCTATCATGGCCGGTTGCACCAGGGCTTCATGATAGATAAACTCGTCCCTTTCGGTGGACTGAATCTTGTTGTCCAGCACGAGGCAGATACCCAGGTTACGACTGCGGACAATCTGGGCGGATTGGTACCTGGTTCGCCCGGTATACAGTACTTCATCGAGGCGATGCAGCTGTAAGAAGTCCTCGTTTATTTTGTCCCGCAACCATTTATCAGGGTCGATATCCATAAGTCATCCGTGCTCTATACGGTTACCAAAACCCCTCTTGGTATCTCCATCACAGAGTGGTTTTTCGACCCGAGCTTCTCGATAAGTACCTCGGCCGCTTTTTCAGGATTGACGAAAGTACCGCAGGTAAAGATATCGACCGCAGCGTAGCCGTATTCTGGCCAGGTATGGATGGATAGGTGAGACTCGGCGATGATAACCACGCCGCTTACTCCCTGCGGACTGAAACGATGAAAGGATTCGCCGAGCACTACCGCGCCGCAGTCGATGGCGGCTTTTACCATCACATCGCGGAGAAGGCCCAGGTCATTCAATGCCTCCTTATTACAGTCGTGTAGTTCAACCAGTAAATGTCTTCCTAGTGCATTCAATCACCTGCCCCCCTTTATAAATTTTTTAATTCCCGGATGGTCGGACCGGCCGGGTCGCCATTATATCGTTAACCTTACTCTATGGTGGACTAAATAAAAAGTCCCAGAGCAATATAACCACCCCAGGAACCTCCCTCACTTCCTCGTTGTTAAGGAGCAAGGAAAAACTGTCAATTTCGGATGACAATCAGTCCGGTATGTTTATACGGCCCCTTTCCTGTTACCCTATTGCTTTCAAGTCCAGGTTCTGTTTGACTATTTCGGCCAGCTTGGCCAGCTTCTTTTCCTGGTTAAACCTGGTTTTCATTAAAGCGTTCTCGATGCTCGTGACGATGTCGCTTATGTTAGTCTCGGTGGTAATAATCGGGATGCCTTTGCTCTCTGCTTTGTGGAGGACATTGTAGACGGGCGGTTGGCTGCTGCCGCTGAGTACAAGGCACTTTGTCGGAGTTTCCAGCGCTGCCAGCTGCATGTCCGGGCGGTCCTGCCGGATGACGGCGGCTTTGTTGCTCTTGCGACCGAAGTAGTCCAGTCCCGAATCGACCACCATCGCTCCCAGCATGTAGTTCTCGACCAGCTCTCCCGACCTCTCGGCGCTGTTCAGTATCTTCCCCTGGATGCTTTCGGCCAGCTCACCGACCGTTATAGCGAGCAGGACTCTATTTTCCGGGACTACTCCGAGGACTTTTATCCCTGATTTGCTGAACTGTGCTGTCGCTTCCTCCCGCACGCGCTTCAACTGGCTCTGCGGCACCTTGTTCAGGACGACGCCCAGCAGGCTCTCCCCGAATCCCTGATATACATCGACGAATCTGGAAGTCTGGCCGGAATAGGCTTCCACGGCGATGGCTTTGGCTTTCATCTCCTTGGCCGCCCCGTAGGTAGCCTTGCTTACGGTATCACCGGCGCTCTGCCCGAGCCTCGCTTCGACGAGGACGATGTCTCTGCCTTTAATGACATCCGGCGCGTTGACAACATCGGACAGTCCCAGGACCTTCCTCATGAAGTCGATATCCCCATCGGCCTGTCCCTTTTCGGCAGCCTGCGGCTTGAGGTATCCCACCTTCTTGCCTGCGTTTAACAGATTGATGGCGAGTCCGGCGCAGATGGCGGTCTTACCCGCTCCTTCCTCCGCAGAGACGATATATAAAACGCCCAATCTTCACCCCCGGCTGGATTACTTATAAAATAAACCAATATATTATAATCCTTTAATCAAGATACGTAAAGAGGTATGGGTAGATAAAATAAATTCCCCGCACTATAATTGTCTATAAATACTCTGCCCGGGAAGAAGACAGGATTTGTAACAGTGTTTTTCCGTTCTATATATAAGGAGGTGACTAACTATGGAGAACCAGATAGAATACTATGACGAGACTGCGAAGTACAGGGACAGGTTTGACCAGGGGCTGCCTGAGGCGATGACGGCCTATGCTGCCTTCAGGAAGGAAGTATATCGAGATGGAGCGCTCAGTCTCAAGACCAAGCGCTTAATAGCCCTGGCAGCAGGACTCCAGGCAGGGTGCACCAGATGCATTATTGGGCAGACTAAAGATGCCGTGAAAGCCGGAGCCACCAGAGCCGAAATCCTGGAAGCCGTGGCGGTTGCTATTGTTATGGGAGGTACCGCCGTCAGTGCCGAGTCATGGCGTATAGTCAAGGCGCTGGAAGAGATGGGCAAGTGGTAGCAATTTACTGAGAGTAGTCGTTTAACGTACTAGCCCTTTGCTACTTGAAGTCGGCACCAGGCATATAAAGAATCATATACCTCGAACTGACGGGCCAGGTTCTCTTCGTCGTCGGGATAGCGTAGGCTGTAACCAACGGCAATCGCTTCCAGCCCACGGGCAATCGGGTCCTTATCGATATCGGGGGCAACGTCAGCCGC
>CAYQZZ010000137.1:0-3488 GCA_964422155.1 uncultured Dehalococcoidaceae bacterium
GATGCCGACCGCATGATGGCGGTCGATGACCGGGGCAGGTTTATCTCCGGCGATAAGATGCTGGCAGTACTGGCAAAGGCGGTGGGGGCTAAAGACGTGGTGACGACGCTGGATGCTACTATGGCTATGGAGGAAATGGGTTTTAATATCAGGCGGACGAGGATAGGGGATACCTGGGTCTCTGAAGAACTGAGAAAAGGCGGCGATTTCGGCGGTGAGACATCCGGGGCATGGATTTTCCCTGGTATATCGCTTTGTCCCGATGGCATCTATGCGGCGGCCCAGATTGCGACTCTGGCAAGTCAGCACAGGCTTTCGGAACTGGTCGACGCCATACCGGTTTATTCGCTGCTTCGTGGTAATTTCGGCAGCAATGGCATGAATACATCGCGTCTGGAAACGAACCTGATGGCTCTGGAGCCGCTATCGGTCAGCAATACCGACGGCATAAGATTGAGCTTTAATGACGGTTGGCTGCTGGTTCGTCCTTCTGGCACCGAGCCTAAAATCAGGCTAACGGCTGAGGCAAAAACCGAAGCCAGGGCAAAGCAGCTGTATGAACGATGTCTCAAGGCAGTCAAGGACTCTATAGATAATGGGGGATAGCGCTTTGAAAGCAGTAATTTTAGCGGCTGGTGAGGGTAACCGCATGCGTCCTCTTACCAGCAACAGGCCCAAGGTGATGTTACCCGTTGCCAATAAACCCATCCTGGAGCACTTGCTCATTGAGGTCAAAGATGCTGGCATCGGGGAGTTTGTTTTTGTGGTCGGCTATTGTGACGAGCAGGTACGGAGTTACTTCGGCGATGGGGAGAAATGGGGGGTTAAGATAGCTTATTCCGAACAAAGAAAACAGTTGGGCACGGCGGATGCTATCAGGATGGTGGGAGGCGAGGTAGATGGTAATTTCCTGGTCATCAACGGCGATGTCGTGGTCAGCTCTGAGGACATCAAGCGGTTAATGAAAAATAGCCATAATACTATAAGTGTCATTGAGGTAAAAGACCCCCGGGGCCTGGGGATGGTCGAGCTGTCCGAGGACAGGGTCGTCAATATTTATGAAAAAACGCAGAAACCGCCGACCCTCATGGCGAATGCCGGTTTATACCTGTTTACTCCGGAGATATTCGATGCTATCTCGCGGACGGAGAAATCGCCGCGGGGTGAGTATGAGATAACCGATTCGCTACAGTTGCTGATGAGCACCAAGCAGGGTCTGCACTATCAGGAGATAAAGTCCTGGCTAGACCTTAGCTATCCGTGGGATTTATTGCGCGCCAATGAGTCTATGCTGGCCGGGCTGGAGCCGCAGAACCTTGGTGTGGTGGAGGAGAACGTGGTGTTGAAGGGCGCTGTCGCTATCGGCAAAAACACGGTGATAAAGTCCGGTGCCTATATCGTGGGGCCGGTGATAATCGGGGAGGACTGTGAGATTGGACCAAACTGCTATATCCGTCCATCTACCGCGATTGGCGATGGCTGTCACATTGGTGCTGCCGTTGAAGTTAAGAACTCTATCGTCATGAAGGGCAGCAAGATTCCACACCTTAGCTATGTGGGTGATAGCGTCATCGGCGAGGGATGTAACCTGGGCGCTGGTACTAAGATTGCCAACCTGAGACTGGACAAGCAGAATATCCAGATAACCGGCATTGACACCCGGCGGCGTAAGCTGGGGGCAATCATTGGCGACCATGTTGAAACCGGGATAAACGCCTCAATCAACGTCGGCAGCATGATTGGTAATAATACCTTTATCGGGCCGGGGGTGCTGGCTCACGGTGTGATTTTGCCGGGTTCCAAGATATTTTAAGGGGTGGTCTATGAAACAGGCAGTTATTTTAGCAGCGGGTGAGGGGCAGAGGCTCAGGCCGTTCACCGTTACCAGGCCGAAGGCGATGATTTCCATAGCCGATAAACCAATTCTTCAATTCATCGTTGAGGCTTTAGCCCAGAACGGTATTCGTAATATTATCTTCGTCGTCGGCTACCGGAAAGAGCAGGTATATGATTATATGGGTTCCGGTGAACAGTTTGGCGTTGATATCACCTATGTGACTCAGGAGACGCAGCTGGGTACGGCCCATGCCCTGTCACAGGTCAAAGAAAAGGTGGGGGACGAGTTTCTGGTTCTGTCTGGAGATAATCTGATTGAAGCTCATACTATCGCCGATTTTTCAGGAATAGAACCGGAAGCGGTACTGGTAAAGAGGGTGAACGACCCGGTAAGGTACGGGGTGGTAAATATTGACCGCGGTGAGGTAAAGGGTATCGTAGAGAAACCGAAAGAAGCGGGCAGTAATATGGTCAATACCGGCATTTACGCCTTTACCAGAGATGTTTTTAAGTTCACTGAGACTGTACTCGATATCCCGGATGCTCTGAACAACATGATAGCCGAGGGTTATTCTATTAAAGCCCTGGAGACCGGCGGCACCTGGCTTGATGTAGTCTATCCGTGGGATATCATCGGCCTTAATAATGCCATCCTCCAGAATATTCAGGCTGGTCTGGGTGGTACCATCGAGGATGGTGTTTCGCTGAAGGGGAAGGTTATGATCGGGGAGGGTACCGTTATCCGGGCCGGCTCTTATATCTATGGGCCTGTGGTTATCGGCGCTGGATGTGAAATCGGTCCGCACGTATGTATTATGCCGTCTACCAGTATCGGCGATAATGTGGTTATTTCCTCGTTTACCCAGATTAAGAACAGTGTTATCGGTAATGATGTAAGCATGGGCCCCGGCTGTTTCGTCAGTGATTCTATTATTGATAGAGGCTGTGTCATCAAAGGACGTTTTACCGCCCTCGGTGGACAGAGTGAAGTCAGGGTCAATGGTGAAAGCCCGTTGATAAATGTAGGTGTTATCATGGGCGAGGACTGTAAAGTAGATAGTAATGTCACGGCTCAGCCGGGAGCTATCATCGGCAACTACTGTCAAATCCAGATGTTAAAGATGATAAGCGGTCGTTTACCCGACCGTAGCCTGGTATATTAATTGAATCTAATGTCCTGTGTGGTAGGTTAATAATACAGCCCGGGAAGTATTAAGTTAAAGGAAAGATTTTTTAACAACCTATCCCCCTACCCAGGCTGTCTGAAAGTGATTTATTGTCATTCTGAGGAATCCCGATTTTATCGGGATGACGAAGAATCCGTTGCCCACGCTAAAGGCTACGGATTCTTCACTTCGTTCAGAATGACAATTTTAGATATCCTTTATAAGAAGAGGGATTAAAAAGGCATTCTCTTAAAGGGTTAATTTTAATATGTGTGGTATTGTTGGCTATATCGGGCAGAAGAGGGCCCAACCGATACTCCTTAACTGTCTGAGCAAACTCGAATATCGGGGCTATGATTCCTGCGGCATCGCTATATCCAATGACAGCATTAAGGTCTATAAAGATGCCGTTCGTGTGAAGGCCCTGGCGAAGATGCTATCCCCGCTTGATGGTACGATAGGTATCGGGCATACCCGCTGGGCGAC
>CAYQZZ010000138.1:0-3464 GCA_964422155.1 uncultured Dehalococcoidaceae bacterium
GCGGGGATAAGCTCGGCGTTCAGATGGTTTAAAAAATTGCGGCTCTGCCCCAGGGCCTGCGGGTGGGAATAGACGAACTTTATGGTATCAAGGCTGGCCCCTTCCATAGCTATCAGGCAGTGGCTGATGCGCAGCTCCGTCTCGCCGCAGACCATAAGAGAAGAGTCCAGCAGCAGGTCATATGCCCTGGTGATACTGCCCTCCAGCGAGTTTTCTACGGGGACTAAAGCGAAAGGTACTTCCCCCACCTCAACCGCCTCGAAGACCTCATCAAGTGTTTCATAGGGGACGCCCCGGGTCGATTTCCCGAAGAAGCGGATGGCGGCTTCCTCCGTGTAGGCGCCCGGCTCACCCTGGAAAGCCACGGCTACCCCCTGAATCTTCTTGCTGGCATCTATTATCTGCCGGTAAATATTTTCGATATCGCTCGGGCTTATCTTATTATCGCGGGCCAGGCCCCGGACATTGCGCAGGACTTTAAGCTCTCTTTCTCTATCCTCGATAAGCTTACTGGTCTTATTTTTGCCCTTACCGATTTCTTTCGAGATACTCTGCCGCTCGGCGATTAGCTCGACGATGCGGGCGTCTATTTCATCAATCTTTTTTCTTAAGTCGTCAAGGTTCATTTAATCACCCTCGGAATCAGGCCAGCCCTCATCGCGAAATCACAGAGCGTTACCGCCATCATCGCTTCCACCACCGGCACCGCCCTGGGGACGATGCAGACATCATGCCGGCCGCCGACCTTAATATTCGTGTTTTTCATTTTTTTAATGTCTACCGTTTCCTGCTCTATGGCTATGGAAGACGTCGGTTTGATAGCCACCCTGACCACTAAAGGCATGCCGTTGCTGATGCCGCCGAGTATGCCGCCGGCGTTATTGGTCGCCGTGACTACCCTGCCGTCCCGAATCATAAACGGGTCGTTGTTTTCCGACCCCTTTTTTCGTGCTGCTGAGAAACCGGCCCCGAACTCCAAGCCCTTCACCGCCGGGATAGCGAGCAGCGCTTTTGCCAGGTCTCCATCCAGGTTATCGAAAACCGGCTCGCCCAGGCCGACCGGCATATTAAGGGCGATGCCTTCGATAATGCCGCCGAGACTATCGCCCTCTTCTTTCACCCTGGCAATCAGTTGGGCCATTTTCTCCGAGGCTTTCCTATCGGCGCAAAAGAGCGAGTCTTTTACTGCCCTCTTTTTTATTTCCTCGTAATCCAACGGTTTTGCCGCGATGCCGCCGATTTCCACCGTATGCGCGATAATTTCCACGCCGATAATTTTAAGAATTTTCCTGGCGATAGCCCCCGCCATGACAAAAGACGCGGTGAGCCTGCCGGAAAACCTGCCCCCGCCCCGCCAGTCATTAAAGCCGCCATATTTTATATAAGTGGTGTAATCGGCGTGTCCCGGGCGGAGGCGGAACCTGATTTTTTCATAGTCGGAGTCATCAATATCTTCATTCATTATGAGGAGGCCGATAGGCGCTCCGGTGGTGAAACCGCCAGCGACACCGGACAGAATCTCGACTCTATCCTTCTCCCTCCGTGTGGTCGCCGCCACATTATCGCCAGCCCGTCTCCTGTCCACCTCTTTCTGGACATCCTCATCGGTGAGAGAAAGACCGGCGGGGCAGCCGTCAACGATAACGCACATACACTTACCGTGACTTTCCCCGAAGCTGGTTACCGTAAATAATCTGCCGAGGCTATTTTGCATTTATCTCCAGCTTACCGCCAACGCTCTTCAATACCTCCCAGAAATCAGGGAATGTTTTAGCCACACATTCAGCGCCATCGATGGTGATGCCGCCGATGGCAATGCCGAGCACACCGAAAGCCATGGCAATGCGGTGGTCGCCAAAACTTACGATAACGACAGGTTCCTTAGCCGCCTCATCCTTTACGTCCTTCTTGCCTTCACCCTCGTCCTTTTCCTTCTCATCATATTCATCCTTGACTTTTTTCGGCGTCTTCAGGCCGGTAATAGTAAGACAGTCTCTATCCTCGGTCACGGATATGCCTATTTTTTGCAGACCTACTTTAATAGCAGACACTCGATTCGACTCTTTTATCCGCGCCCTTTCAATGCCAGTAAATACGCTAATACCTTCGGCTAAAGCAGCCAGAACAGCCATAGTCGGCAAGAGGTCAATGCAGTCGGAAAGGTCGGCACGTATCGCCTTAAGCTTATTCTGACTTACAATGACGGAATTTCCAGCCACGCTCACTATAGCACCCATATTACGCAACATGTCCAGTATTACCCGGTCGCCCTGAAAGCTGGCCGTACTCAAATTATCAACCTGTATCCCCTCGGAAACCGCCCCGAGTGCCAGGAAATACGAAGCCGATGACCAATCGCCTTCTACAATTAATTTGGCCGGTTGATACCTTTGCCGCTTGACGATGAATCTGTCCCACTCGGTATGGACATTTATCCCGAACCTCTTCAGACACCAGAGTGTCATCAGTATATAAGGCTTCGATGTTAGAGAGGTCGTCAGTTTTATGCTTGTTTCCTTGGGGGCAAAGGGGGCGATGAGGAACAAAGCCGAAATAAACTGCGAGCTGATATTTCCCGGAATTTCGGTCAGGCCTCCCTTAAATGTACCTCCCTTTATTGTCACCGGCGGGGTCGTCTTTCCTTCCGTGGAGCCGTTTATCCCCAGTTTTTTCAGCGCCTCGACAAGAGATTTTATCGGCCTTTTAGAGAGTGAAGCGCCGCCGACCAGCCGGTGTTCGCCGGGGATAAGCGAACATATGGCGGTCATAAATCTCAGGGTAGTTGCCGATTCGCCGCAGTACAGGTCGCCGGGGTATGCCCGGAGTGTCCCCCCGGTGACCCGCCATATATCCGTCTCTTTCTGGATACCAACGCCAATTTTGACCAGTACATCGGCGGCGGCATTGGTATCCTCGCTTACCAGCGGGTGCAATATCTCGCTTTTCCCCATGCTCAGGGCGGCGCACATCAATGCCCGAATAGTCATACTCTTGGAAGGAGGAACCTTGACTTTTCCCTTTATTTCGCTTTTATTGACGGTAACTTTCATTTTCTCTCAATATCTCGATAATCCTCCCGGCAACCGAGTCGGCATTCATCCCGGAAGTGTTTACCGTTATTTCCGCCGACCGCTCATAAAAAGGCCTGCGGAATTTCATAAGCTCCTTGATTTGCCGCGCCCGTTCCGTCACGGCGAGTAGGGGTCTTCCATCCTTATCTCCCGATGTACGCTTCAGGATTACCGCCGGCGACGCCGTCAGACATACTATAGCACATGTCCTTTTCAGCCGGTCAATGTTTATTTTATTGAGAACGATGCCGCCGCCGCAAGCGATAACGGCATTTTCTTTATCAGCGACTTCCCGGTTAACTTCAATTTCAAGCTCACGAAAGCGAATCTCACCGTCCTGGCGAAATATCTCAGGTATAGATTTACCCGCCTTTTTTTCAATTAATGCATCCA
>CAYQZZ010000139.1:0-3328 GCA_964422155.1 uncultured Dehalococcoidaceae bacterium
AGACTGTATACCATAATTATATATGTCAGCCGTAAAAGTTATGAGAAAAGACATTGTTTTAACCGATAGTTCGGTGTTGTTACGACCCTACCGCTTGAACGATGCCGACGAGGTATATAAAGCCGTTCTGGAATCCCTGGCAGAGCTATCGCCGTGGCTGCCATTTGCCCATGAGGACTATTCCATTAAAGAAAGCCGTGCCTGGATAAAGAAAAGGCCGGAAGATTGGAAGAAGGGTACCGCCTATGAGTTCGCCATTATAGATGCCGGAGACGGCTCCTATCTGGGCGGCTGTGGCCTTAACGGTGTCGATAAAGAGAACCGGCGCGCCAACCTGGGCTACTGGGTGAGGACAAGCCGGATGGGGCAGGGAGTGGCTCCGTCGGCTACCTTACTTCTGTCAGGGTGGGGCTTTAAAGAACTTAAACTGAAAAGAATTGAGATTCTGGTGGCTACCGGCAACACACGCAGCCTGCGCGTGGCTGAGAAAGCGGGAGCGCAGCGCGAGGGTATCCTGAGGAACAGGCTGCTCATCCGGGACAAAGCACACGATGCCGTGATGCACTCGCTAATACCGCAGGACCTGTCGAAGATCTAGTGCCTGGTTACATAGAAAACTATATATTCCCTAGTTTCCTCAAGGTCGTTTAGCAACCGCTCATGGTGAGACCTCGGCGTGAGCTCGGTCGAACGCTTGTCGAACCATAAGGATGTGATAAACTCTGCCCTTCGACAGGCTCAGGGCGAGCGGTAAATTTAAAACTTTTAGAATTGCTAAACGACCTCTTTCCCCCTGATTTGTACCACCGTGATTCATCGCCTATAATGATACTCACCGATGGTTAGGGAGTATATATTCCTGGCGGCAGGCTGCGTATCGATAGGTGTGGTCATAACCTTTATTGTCCTGGGAGTATGCCAGCGCCTCGGCATCAACATCGATGAGAATCTGTGGGTGGTGGCCATACCGGCGGTGCTGACTTTGATTCTTAACGTCACTCTCCTGGAACTTTACCACAAGTTCAGGAAGAGAAAATGAGGGGGAAAAGAGAGAGGGGCTGGCGCCCCTCTTTAATACGATATTCTACATTTGGGTATTCTACCAGAGCGTGCTCCAGTCCAGGACCTGACTGGGCTTGGGGGTGTTGGCGAGCGTTTCCTCCAGGGCATCTATTTTCGTGGTGCATTCTTCCATAAGCCCATCCGACCGTTTTAGATGTTCCCGGGCGGCTTTCTGGTGGCCGTTAGCTTCATCTATGGTAAACCAGATTTTCTGGGAATGGTAAATAGAATAGATGGTTTTATGATTGCCATTTCCATTGTTCCCCGCCCCGCCATCCTCTTCATCATTTTGCAGGTTTCTCAGATAGGCTTTCCAACGGGCTGAGTGAAACAAAGAGGTACCCCTTTCGCTGTCGCAATATTTATTAGTGATATTATCCGCTATTAAGGATGAAAAAGTCAAGTGCCGCCAGGGTAGTTGAACGCTCGGCATCCAATATTTGAGAGAAATCTAATAAATAAAAAGTAGCTTGCACCCCACCTTATCCCCCCACCCGCCCTTTGTCATTGCGAGTCCTTCCGCCGAAGGACGAAGCAATCCATTTTCCTGTCATTCCCGCGAAGCTTGTCCCGTACTTGATACGGGAACGGGAATCCAGAGTCCATCCTCCACATCCTTTTCCCCCCTCCCATTTATTCCTAACCCCATCCCCCTTTATCCCCCTTCCCGGCGGGAAGGGAGAAGAAAAAGAAAGAGGGGCTAGCGCCCCTCTTAGATTGCCCCTTAGCTGACCTGTATAATTCGAAATGAGAAGCGGCTGGCAAGAGTCAGCCAGAAACCCGAGTTAAGGATATGCCTTAAATCCAACTTTAATAAATTCCCCATCCTTCCAACCTAGATGAACTTCTCTATAGCTAATCTCATCTTTGACCCCGATACCCTCCGGTCGATGATTAAGCTTTGCATTACCACTTACTGGATGGTCAAGAGGAGGTGGTGGTTCCATGCAAAACAGGAATGGGAATCCATCAATGGTAAGAGCAATTGCTATGACCTCGTGTGAGTTTTTATTTTGAACTGGAACAAGTTCCATTTTGTTATTACGAAAATGATAGTTACCAGAGATGTAGTAGAGACCATAATTTGATGGAATATTATCGGTTCCGAAAAGGATCCGCAACCACTGTTCTGGTGGAGTCCAAGAACGCAATATTTGCGAATTGAAAGCGATGTTACTAGATGCTGCTAATCCACATAACATTTTCAACATCCAGCGCTCAATCTCGTTACCATTCATTAACAGCATGTCCGTATCGCGATTGTCTCCAATCAAGAATTTGAAGAATCGGATGGCTACATAGTCCAGTCCGGAGAGAGCAGTGTTATGGCGTTTACAGAGTATTTTTGCGGTTAGCGCTTGCGCGGATACTTTCTTCAGTTTTCCATTAGGCAGCCATGGGAATCCAAACAAAGTGAGAGCTCCATTCTTCAGTCTCAGTATTCCTTGACTTACATAATGTTCACGTGAGATTTGAGAATCACAATCAGATAGGGCATTAGCATAACATTGAGGATTTGAATATCCCGTTACAGGTGATGGAGGAGTTGTGTTCGCTCTAAGCGTCAGACAGCATTTACTCATTGGAAGTCCACTTCCACAGGGGCAAAGGTCAATATAAAAATTCAGACTTCTCAAAACGAACTCCTAATTGACGCCTGGATCATTATATCACATAGTTATAATGCTTAAAGACTCTTTTCCCGAAGGGGATAGTTCCCCCACCAAACAAAGAGAGGGGCTTTTATACCCCTCTCTTCTTTTATCTATTATCTAATACCAACCCTAAAGCAGGCCAAGCCCTCCCATTTAAACACCAACGTCATTCTCGCGAAAGCGGGAATCCAGTCCACCCACCCCACCTGGATTCCGTATCAAGTACGGAATGACAGGTTTCACAAATAAAGAGAGGCGCTTTTTACACGCCTCTTGTAATTACTATTCACTGTAAACTGTTAACTGAAAACTCGTATCATCTAATACCAACCCTGAAGCAGGCCAAGCCCTCGACCATTAGTACGGCTATGCTCAATACATTACTGCACTTATACTCGCCGCCTATCAAGCAGGTGGTCTACCTGCGGTCTTACCCCTTCCCCTTGCGGAGAAGAATGGGAGATCTTATCTTGGGGGGGGCTTCGCACTTAGATGCTTTCAGCGCTTATCCCTTGCAGACTTAGCTACCCAGCGGTGCCCCGGGCGGGACAGCTGGCACACCAGAGGTCTGCCCCTCTTGGTCCTCTCGTACTAAAGAGAGCTCCCCTCAA
>CAYQZZ010000140.1:0-3256 GCA_964422155.1 uncultured Dehalococcoidaceae bacterium
CTTCCAGCCCACGGGCAATCGGGTCCTTATCGATATCGGGGGCAACGTCAGCCGCGTGGACTATTTTGGCCATCCGCAGCAGCGCCGGGTCTTTCAACTCGTACTTGACGATAATTGACTCGAACGAGCAGCGGCCTTCATGATGGTCAAGTTCAGCCTGACCCATCGCGTCGAAAGCAATAGCCCCGGCCTGCTCAGCCACCGCTTTTACCTGGCTTGGTGGAACGAAAAGGAATTCGGCTTCGTTATCAATAAAGCGACTGATGAGCCAGGGACAGGCAACCCTGTCAACATGAACGTGTGAACGGGTAATCCATTTCATACGGTAGTCCTCCTTTTTTAATGAGCTTGGTCAGCATTATACACCGTTATTAACCGCTGTTAAAATTTGATTATAACGATGTAATTAAGTAGAATTACTTTTTAATGAGAATCAAAGTTTCACCTTTTATCCTTTTGTGTATTATGGGCGGCCTGGCTATCTTCAGTTCGACGATGGCCAAGAATCCGGCGTTACCCCTGTTCATCCGCTCCATGGGGGTGCCCGTGTCCACCCTGGGCTTTATTGCGGCGGCGTCAACGGTCGTAGGTATTGTTGTCAGCCTGCCCGCGGGCATTCTCTCCGACCTCATCGGGCGCCGCCGGGTGATACTGATGGCCGCCATCGTGTTTGCTACGGCGCCTTTCCTGTATCTAATAATTTCAGAACCCTGGCAGTTAGTCCTTGTGCGCATCTATCATGGATTAGCCACTGCCATTCTGGGTCCGGTCGCTATGGCGGCTGTAGCCGATACCTATGAAAAAGAACGCGGCGAGCGCATGGCATGGTATTCATCAGCTACCATGATAGGGCGATTTATCGCGCCATTTGTGGGTGGAATTCTTATTTTTGGCACAGATTTCCGCTGGGTATACCTGGCGGACGGCCTCGCCGGTGTAATGGCTCTCTTAGCGGCCATTCGGTTGCCGTTGGCTACCACCACCTCCGGCTCGGCCTGGCAAGCTTTTAAACGCCAGCGAGGCAACTACGGGCAGGAAATCGCTTTTGTTTTTCGTCACCCGGGAATTCTGGCGACAAGTGGCATTGAGGCCGTGCAGTATTTCGCCTTCGGTTGCCTGGAAACGTTCCTGCCGGTCTATTTAAACGAAAAACTCGGCTATCCAGCCTGGAAGATAGGCATATTGTTTACCGTTCAGATACTATCAGCTACGTTCACCAAGCCGGTAATGGGACGTCTATCCGACCGCTTTGGACGCATACCTTTGATTTCCGCCGGGCTGGTGCTGGGAGGCGTGACCACCGCCACTCTTATCCTCTCCTCCAACTATCTGGTATTCGCGGTGCTGATAGCTATATTCGGACTTGGGTTGGCCACTGTTACAGCTTCCACCTCTGCCCTGGTGGCTGATTTATCCCGCTCTCAGGGCCGGGGCAGTGCCCTGGGAATACTCTCCAGCATCATGGATATAGGCCATTCAAGCGGCCCCATGGTAGCCGGAGTACTAATTGCCGCTTACTCATATCGCATGACTTTCGGAATCGTAGGTGCTGGACTGGTCGTCATCAGCCTGGTTTACTGGCTCGGTATGCGGCGGATTGCCAGTCGCCTCAAGACGAGTGAATAAGGAATATAGCACTAATACAGATACGGTCTTGACGATGGCACTTTCTGACAAGATGTTCCATAATCATTTTACCTATAATCACTTTTCCCATTAGAGGAAAAAATAAGTAGTTCAAGAAGAGTATAAGAAAAGCGTTAGGCTCTCTTCCTTTTCCTCCCCCCTCCTTGTCACTATCGCCATAATAAATATATACTGTTCCCGAACCGATAATCACGGGAGGTGGAAATTATGCCGCCGACTGTCTATCCCACAGGTACCACCATTTATTATCCTGAGAAATGCTGGAACGGCTATACCCTGTTCCAGGCCACCCTGCATCAGGCAAAAAGCGCGGGGGCCATCCTGATTGATATGAACGGCAATGCGGTCAACCAGTGGCAGGGATTCGATGGCTTTCCCAATAAAATGCTGCCCGGCGGTTATATCATAGGCAGTACCGGCGCCAGGAATTTCAAATACGGCTTTCAGGATATGCTCGACCTTGTGCAGGTCGACTGGGATGGCAATATCGTCTGGAAGTTCGATAGATACGAGCGCATCAGGGACCCGCGTCAGAAGCCGAGGTGGATGGCCCGGCAGCACCATGATTACCAGAGAGAAGGCAATCCGGTGGGGTATTTTACCCCGGGAATGACCCCTCTGGTCGATAAAGGAAATACATTGATTCTCTGTCATAAAAATCTCACCAATCCCCGCATCAGCGATAAGATGCTCGTGGATGACACTGTTATCGAGGTGACCTGGGACGGAAAGGTAATCTGGGAATGGGTTTGCAGTGAGCATTTCGATGAAATGGCGTTCGGTGAGGAAGCGAAGAACACCATGGCGCGCAATCCCGGCATGAAGCCGGCTGGTGGCGGGGTCGGCGACTGGATGCATATGAACTCCATGTCCACCCTCGGCCCCAACCGCTGGTTTGATGGTGGGGATGAACGCTTTAAACCGGACAACATTATCTGGGACGGCCGGCAGACGAATATCATCGCTATCACCGACAGAAAAACAAGCAAAATCGTCTGGCAGCTTGGGCCGGATTTCACAGCCACTCCAGCCCTTAGAAATATAGGCCAGATAATCGGCCAGCACCATGCCCACCTGATTCCCCGGGGACTGCCCGGCGAAGGCAATATCCTCATCTTCGATAACGGCGGGTATGCCGGCTACGGTGCCCCCAATCCCGGCGCACCCACCGGAATTGATCATGCCCGCAGGGACTACTCGCGTGTGCTGGAGCTCAACCCCGTGACCCTTGATATTGTCTGGCAGTACCCACCCCGCCGGGAAGGGTTCATGAATCCCGCGTCCAGCACCTTCTACAGCAGTTTTGTCAGCTCGGCGCAGCGCCTTCCCAACGGGAATACTTTGATAACGGAGGGGCAGGACGGGCGTATCTTCGAAATAACTGCGGAACACGAAATAGTATGGGAATACCTCAGCCCGTACACGAACAGGATGCTGAAGATAAATCTGCTCTACCGGGCCTATCGGATACCCTACGAATGGGTTCCCCGGATTGATAGGCCGACTGAAAAAGCGGTACCCCGTTTAGATAACAATAAATTCAGAGTTCCCGATTCTTCAAGAAAGCGGCCCCTGAAAGTTACCAGAATTCGGAGAGGTAAATAAAAAA
>CAYQZZ010000141.1:0-3243 GCA_964422155.1 uncultured Dehalococcoidaceae bacterium
AGTGAGCCACCTGGAAGATGGGGGCATCGGGGTTGTCATTGATGGCGACGATGACGTCCGAGGTCTGCATACCGGCCAGGTGCTGGATAGCCCCGGAGATACCGCAGGCGATATAGAGCCTGGGGCAGACAGTCTTGCCCGTCTGGCCGACCTGATGGCTGTAGGGTATCCACCCCTCGTCCACGGCCGCCCTCGAGGAGCCTAAAGCCGCTCCCATGACCTCCGCCAGCTCGGCGAGCAGCTTGAAGTTATCGGCTTTACCCAGCCCTCTACCGCCCGACACGATAATATCGGCGTCCTCCAGCTTGACCTTTTCCGTAAGGTCTTCAACGAAGCTGAGTAATTTTGTCCTGGCCGTGACACGCTCTTTATTAAAGTCGACTTTGATAATCTGCCCCTGTCGTTTGGGGTCGGGTTTATTCTTTTTAAAGACACGCGGGCGCACGGTGGACATCTGGGGGCGCTTGTTCGGGCAGATGATGGTGGCCATGATGTTTCCGCCAAAAGTGGGGCGTGTCTGCAGGAGAAGTCTTTTTTCAGTATCAATATCCAGTCCGGTGCAGTCGGCGGTAAGCCCTGTATTTAAGATGGCCGCCACGCGGGGGATGAAGGCGCGACCCAGCGCGGTGGCGCCGACCAGGACTACCTCCGGCTGATGTTCCTTAATCAACCCGACGAGCTTGTGCGTAAGGTAGTCCTCCTGGTTATCAGCAAGGTCAGGGCTGTCTACCAGATAGACTTTATCGGCGCCGTGGGCGATGAGACGGTCGATATCGGCGATATTGTGGCCGAGACATACCGCACAAAGCTCTGTCTGGAGCGTATCGGCCAGTTCCCTGCCTTTGGAAAGAAGCTCAAAGGAAACGTTTTTCAGATTGCCGCGCCGCTGCTCGGCGAATACCCAGACACCGTGTGAGCCATCGCTGGCCGGAGCGGTTGCCGCGGGCACTTCAATAGTAATAGCCTCAAAGCTGCAGGCGTCCCGGCAGGCACCGCAGAGGTTGCAGCCCTCTTTTACCTGTATCTTGCCGTTGACAATGTCCAGCAGGCCGAAGGGGCAGGCCGGTACACAGTTACCGCAGCCTGTACATTTTTCAAGGTCGAATTTGATTCCCATTTTCCTTAATCAGCTTTTTTTATTATCTTCCAGTGTTATAGCTTTCCAGTTGCAGGCATCCACGCAGGCGCCGCAGGAAATGCAGCCTTCTTTTACCCGGCATTTCATATCTTCAAGTGAAAGTACGCCGACGGGACACAGGTATATGCAGGCTCCGCAGCCGACGCATTTCATTTCATCAATCCTGATACCCATCTTTGTTTTCTCCTCTCCCTCGATGGGTTCACCCTGAAGATTCTCCCTGAAGGGAGAGGTAAGGGTGAGGGTGAAATCTATTTTTTATATACCCCTCACCTTAATCCTCTCCCGCAAGGGGAGAGGAAAGATATTTACTATTTTTTAGTCATAAACAACCATGATTGAAATAAATACAAATTTAGAGCAAGCTCGCAGACTTGAGCTTTTTTATCAGACTATCGACCTGTCCCTCCAGAGTCCCGGTCAGTATCTCGGCCTGGCAGACTCTTTGAGGGAAGAATATCTTGATGACCTGAGTGGAAGAGCCGGCCAGCCCCACCATATTCTGGTCAACGCCGAGTTCCTTGATGCCCCAGGTAGGAATAGCGGCGTTCCTGGAGCGGGTAATGCCGCGTAAAGAGGGCAGACGGGGCACGTTAATCTCCTTGGCGACGGTGATGACGGCGGGCAGGGAAGCCTCGATGACCTCATGGCCTTCCTCCACCATTCGCCGGACGCGTATGCGGCTATCGGATATCTCTTCTATCCGGCTGACGTAGGCAACGAAGGGTACGCCCAGCATCTCCGCCAGTTCCGGGCCCACCTGCCCGGTATCCCCGTCGATGGTCTGCCGTCCGCAGATGAGAATATCGTATTTCCCCAGTCTGGCAACAGCCCGGGAGAGTGTGTAGGCGGTAGCCCAGGTATCGGCGCCGGCAAAGGCGCGGTCGCTCAGCAGGACGGCTTCGTCAGCGCCGAGGGAAATGGCCTCACGCAGCGCCGCTTCTCCCTGCGCTGGCCCCATGGTGATAACGGTGACCTTGCCGCCGTGCTTCTCCTTTAGTCTTACCCCTTCCTCCAGGGCGTAGGTATCGAATGGGTTGATGATATTTTCGATGCCCTGGCGGACGAGGGTATTTGTCTGGGGGTCTATTTTTACCGAGGTGGTGCCGGGCACCTGCTTCAGGCAGACGACGATGTTCATGCCGTCCTGGCCTTTCTCTTGCGCAGGTTGACGGCAATGGCGTTTCTTAAAATCTGGTTGGTGCCTTCATATATCTGGAGGATTTTGGCATCGCGCATCATTTTTTCGACAGGGTAGTCGCGCATGTAACCGGAGCCGCCGCAAATCTGGACAGCATCAACGGTTACCTTCATAGCGGCATCGGAGGCGAAGACCTTGGCCATGGCCGATTCCTCGGTGACGTTCCGGGCGCCGCTATCAACATACCTGGCCGCCGCGTAGACGAGGGCACGGGCAGCTTCGACCTGGATAGCCATGTCCGCCAGCATGTGCTGGACGACCGGCATGGTAATTAAGGGCTGGTCGAACTGTACCCGCTCCTGAGCGTAATCGGTCGCTGCTTCCAGGGCTCCTTGCGCCAGACCCACCGCCTGTGCCCCGATACCCGGTCGAGAGCGGTCGAAAAGTCGCATCGCCTGGATAAAACCCAGACCCGGCTTGCCGAGGAGGTTTGTTTCCGGTACCAGGCAGTTACGGAAGACCAACTCTCGCGTCGCCGAGGTACGGATGCCCATCTTTTTCTCTTTCTTACCGAAGGTAAAGCCCGGCGTGTCTTTTTCCACGATAATGGCACTGGCGCCGCGGGCACCTCTTGTTTTATCCGTCAGGGCGATAACCGTGTATATCGCGGCTTCGCCGCCGTTAGTGATAAACTGCTTGGTGCCGTTGAGAAGATAGCCCCCCTCGACCTTTTCCGCCGTGGTCTTGATATTGCTGGCATCGCTGCCGGCGGTAGGCTCGGTGATGGCGAAGGCACCCAGCTTCTTACCGCTGGCGATATCGGGGAGAAATTTGCGTTTCTGCTCTGCGGTGCCGTACTCCATCAGGGTCATGCAGCCCAGGGCACTGGCGGCATAGGTGACGGCCACGCCGCTGCATATCCGGCTCAGCTCTTCCACGACCAGGCAAAGCTCCAGGCAGCCGC
>CAYQZZ010000142.1:0-3235 GCA_964422155.1 uncultured Dehalococcoidaceae bacterium
AAAAAGTATTTTGTAACCTTTGAAGAATTCGAGATATTGATAAGGTCAAGTTTACTCTTATTTATGATAGCTGATAGCCAATATCCGCCTTTTCTCCTAAAAACTTGAAATAGTACGATACGATGAAAACGAAGCCTCCCCTGTCTCCACCACAAAGTGAACCAACCCCGTCATTTGGCTTAAAACGTGGCATGCATATAGTGGGTCATACTGCGCTGATTTTAAAACTACGGGGCAGGCATGACCTATCCAAAACGAGGTGAGCCTTAAATGTGCCTACTGCCATCGACCTTCCGGGGTCGCCATCCAATCCTAATAACCCCATACCCATCGATCTAAAGTCCCCTGCCCCGAAGTCCCTTTCGGCATGCCTTTTTATAGAAGAGACGGACATAACCCGCGGGACTTCCCTCCGGGTTTCTTCTGGTCTCTGAGAAGTATGTATCTAGCCCCCGCCTATATGGGGTAGAATACAAATAGTATCGTTAGCTCTTAATGGTCTATCCAGAGGTGACAATTCATGGTTGACGGTCGTGAGAATTGAATCCTCATCCAGAGTGAGAGCCGGATACCTGTTCCTGACATATTCAAGAGCATCACGCACAAGTGTCTTCTCCGTGATAGGCATCTTGACTCTATCTATTTTGGCAATCTCGCGTTGCATCCCGAACAATTCAATTAAAACTACCATACTTATCACCACGTAAATAATACGGTATAGCTGCAGGAAATGCTAATTTCTCCTTGCCCTACTCACCGAATTTATCCAGCAACTGACTGGCCTGTCCATCCATGAGACCGAACTTTTTCACGGTTTCACGCTTCGGTATCCCTTCAGATGTGTAACCTTTCTTATCATAAACTATATCACAAAGCTGCTGGTAAGCTTTCTCTCTTGTTTCGATAAGGAGGTTAAGCCTTTGCTCCATACTTTCCGGGAGTTGGCTATTACCCGAGTTTTCCTGTAACCACCCGTCATAATATTCAGAGCGGGACTGGTATTCATTTAAATATACGGGGCCCATCGCCCTGAGCGGTATCCGGTCACTGGCATGTGTACCTTTCCCCTGGCGCAAATTAATCATCTTCTGTAATAGTTGCAGTCTTTCAGAGTCATCCAGAATATCCTGCAGGCTTTTGTGGCTCCCGGTAGTACCGTTAAGATAATCAACATAGTACGCCAGCGTGGGAGTATTCTTGGCAGGCTCAGGAGTGCCGGCAGCCTCGGGATTGCGTACGTCAATCCAGGGAAGCTTGCACAACCCGGTTGCATTGAACCAGGTACGAATTAAAGGAAACCACTTTAATGCACTGGCTTTTTGCTCCAGGGAGGGTATTTCCTTGTGTACCTGGTCGATAAATATCAGCCATGCCTCGTCATGCTGGGGGCCTTTCAAAGCAAAGCCATAGCCTCCCTGCTGAGCCAGCGACTCTTTGGTAACGTACATCGAAAATTCAAGTCCTTTGACCTCCATGCCGAATTTATTCAATTCTGCTAATACTTCATCTACAGAAACGTTATTTCGGGAAGCATATTTCTCCGCCACCCATTTCTTGCCCCTGGCAACCCCCTGTCCGGCAACTCTGCCAAAACCTTCGCCCTTCGCTATCTCGTGTAAAAGCCTATCTACCGCGTTGATATTGCCAAACCTCAAATCGTAGCCGACGTCATCAACGCTTAAAAAGCCGCGTTGCAGGCATTCCATAAAAAAGCCGACGGTCACCCCCATGGAAATGGTATCGAGGCTGTATTCATCGCAGTACCAGTTATATTCCAGGACAAACTGTGGGTCGAAAATTCCCATATTGCTGACAGCGGCAACGGTTTCATATTCGGGACCGTCAACACTTACCGTCGCCCCTTTCATGGGTCCACGCGTCAGCACGACATTTTCAACACCTTTAGCACATGCCAGATTGCATCCGTAATAGCAGCCGTCAGGCAACTTCTTGCTGAAGTATTTATCAAGGAAGACGCTACCAAAAAGCTTCGGGGCTTCGGGACTCTGCCCGTACTGATAATTATTAATGGGAAAGATATGGAATTTATTCATGTATTCGGATAGACCGGTGGTTCCCCATGCCTCCAGGTTAAGCTGTGCCGGGTCGCACTTTGTAATTACGTCTTTGAGTTTGGAACCTGCCTGTCTCACCAGTTCCTTGTCAATGGCATTGTTACCGTTAGCCTTCGGCAGGCTGGACTTTACAGCAATGCCACGGAGTCCCTTCTTACGCATGACGGTTCCCGTACCTCCCCTCCCGGCCTGTTTGGCGCGGATGCGGTTCCGCCTCCTGTCAAAGAAAAGACTGTTGACAATCCCGAACCTGGAGTTAAGAGCGCCTTCCCCGGCGACCACGGCCGCCAGTGAATCACTGAATTCGCCGGCATTAACGTCTTTTAAAAGCTTCTGACCGAAGGAAAGCGCGCCTTTATCGGTTTTACTATCATAGGCAGGTGCCGCGGCAATACTGATGGATTCCTCATCACCGTCAATCAAAATGACTACCTCTTCCTTGGATATTCCGGAAACCGCCAGCGCATCGAAACCGGCCAGTTTCAAAAGCGGCCCGAAATGTCCGCCCACATTGGAATCTATAAAGGTATCTGTCAGAGGGGAAATAGTCCCAACGATGAATTTACCGGTTCCCGGAAATCCCGGCTCGTTGCCAAGCGGCCCGTTGGACATTACCAGCAGATTATCGGGGCTATCATATCTGGTCTCCTGTTTC
Source organism: uncultured Dehalococcoidaceae bacterium (assembly GCA_964422155.1). Classification (GTDB taxonomy): domain Bacteria; phylum Chloroflexota; class Dehalococcoidia; order Dehalococcoidales; family RBG-16-60-22; genus JBGPRB01. The sequence continues at coordinate 2,731 of CAYQZZ010000142.1, forward strand.
GTCTCATCCCAGATAAGCTTCAAGGCATAACCCCGGCCTCCCGTGTATTTGGTTTTAAAGTCGGACGGTAATTCCTGGATTGCTATTTTTCTCGTACTGAGATTAACCCTAAGTATGCGGTCGGTGTAGCCCCCGACGACCCTGGCAGGTTGATATTTTATTTGCTGTAAAATTTTCATATCCAATCCAATCTTTTCTTACTTATTTCCTCGTACCTTATCTTTTCTATATAGTCGCCATCAAAGGGAGACGCAAATTCTCAGGGAAATATTTATCTTTGTCTTAGAGATAATATGGTAACGCTATTCTAGGATTATATCAGAGTTTAGCAGTATGTGCCTAGTATTTAGTCCAAGCTTGTTTTATTTGGTTTTGGCTGACCCTCTCTATTAGATTGTCATTGCGAGGAATCCTTCAGCTGAAGGACGACGTGGCAATCTCAAGCTTTAGATTAAACCTGAGATAGAGATTGCTTCGCCTTCCGCTTTTAGCGGAATGGACTCGC
>CAYQZZ010000143.1:0-3193 GCA_964422155.1 uncultured Dehalococcoidaceae bacterium
CGGGGCCGGGCTGCATTTACGGTAAGCGTTCTGTCCTTGAGGGCTTTACCGTTTAGACCGGTGATGGCCGCTTGACCTTCTGATACCGATGGCATCTCCACGAACGCAAATCCCTTTGACCGTCCGGTGTATTTATCCATAATGATGCTTACGGATTCAACTTTTCCAAAAGCTGTAAATTCCGTCCGTAGTTCCTCTTCGGTAACGTCGAAAGATAAATTGCCTACATAGATTTTCATATTCTGCCCCCTCCTTATCCCGGATGGTATTTCCTGTTAGTGATACTCCCCAAGACACACCTGACACTTACCCGGGTCACATCCGGGCCGGTTGCCCAACCCGGACGCGACTTGGGGTTTGACCTCGCTTATCGGCTTGGTCTGACTTTTCGGTAGCAATCGCTGCAGTAAACTGGCTTATCACCGCGAGGCTGGAAAGGGACTTCGGTGGCTTTTCCGCACTCGGCGCAGGTCGCCGGGAACATCTGGCGCGGGGCTGCTCTGTAGCTGCTGTTGCCAAAGCGTTCTGACTTCCTTGCCTGCCGGCATTCCGGACAACGCTTGGGCTCGTTAGTGTAGCCTCTGGACTTGAAAGCTTCCTGGTCCTCAGCGCTGAAGGTGAAGGTAGCGCCGCAATCGACACACTGAAGAGACTTGTCTTCGAAACTCATTGGATGGCCTCCTCTCTTTTAAATTTTAGTTAGAGTTTTGGTCATCCAACAATTAAGGCGAATCCGGTTGGGGAGACTCTATATGTTTGTAATAACCTAAACTGGAACTATTGTCTTATTATACCACGAAAGAGAACTTATTTCAAAAACAACCCGGGCGACGAGAAATCCTCTTATTTCCCGGAGCTTAAATACATCAGAATCGCCCCGCAGGCGGCTACGTTCAAAGATTCAGCTTTATCCGGCACAGTGGGAATGCGTACCCGGTAATCGGCCATCCCCAGTATTTCCTTCGATAGTCCGGCAGCCTCGTTGCCCAGCGCCAGCAGCAGTTTTTTCTGGCGGGACATTATTGATGGCTCATCGGTACCTTTAAGCTCGGCGGCTATTAGAACGTAGCCGTCCTGTCGCAATGACCCTGCGAGTTCTGCGTATTGTGCCGTCCTCCTGAGCCATATTGATAGTACCGTGCCAGCTGTTGCCTGGATGCACTTCGGCGATAGCGGGTCGGCACAGTTTTCCGTCAGAATCACCCCGGAATAGTCGAAGGCCGCCGCCGTGCGAATAAGAGTGCCCACGTTGCCGGGGTCCTGGATATCTTCCAGCAGCAGGATGCTGTTGCCGGTGTCCCGGGGCAGTTGGTAGGAGTAAACACCCGCCGGGATACGGATGACAGCCATGATGCCCTGGGGCGTTCTGGTGCTGCTGATATACTGGAACTGGCTTTCGGTTACCAGTCTCACGGGATAGCTACGATAAGCGGGCGGCGGTTCCTCGATAGCCAGAATCTCGGATATTTCATCCGGGTGTCCGGCCATTATCTGCCGGATAACTTTATCACCCTCCGCGAGAAAAGCGCCGGCTTTGAGCCGTCCTTTTTTATCGGCCAGTTCCCGATACCATTTTAAGGATTTTATCGGTGTTGACATGGCGTCTTCACCTATCTCCGCCATAAACAATACCACACCCTGGAGTTGAACCGGAACATCTTCCTCCGCGGGTGTGGCTTGATTACGCTCTTATCTCGTTGATAAACGAAAGGCGGCAATTACAATACTATTGAGTAATCTGGAATTTATTCGTTCAGGGCTTTTGCCATCTGTATTTCTTTGACCAGGTCCTCGATAGTAATCGCCGATAGCGTCAATGGCTGCATGGTTCCCCTGGAACCCAGCGAGGCGGCGACCCTGGCTATTACCGTGTTATTGGGCGCTTCGAGGATATTAATAAAATCATACTCACCCAGCAGCGCATACTGGGTCAGTATCCTGGCTCCCATTTCCTCTACTTCTTTGTTTACTTCCCAGATTCTTCCGGGATTCCGCATGATGGTCTTTCTTCCTGCATCTGTTAGCTTCGTCAGCATCACATAGTATGGCATATTAGTCACCTCTTTAAAAAACTCTACCCCTGACTCTCAGGTCAGTCAATGAGCTTATATTACTATACTGCTTTTAAACTGTCAATGTCATTATAGACAGGGGGTTTATTAACCTCACCCCCTCGTTTCCCCCTACCTTTTGCGCGGCGGTGATATCTTCAGCCTGCAAAAAATCCTGGGGCACTCCAGTTTAGCTTCGGTCAGAATCTACCTCAATCTCTTTGCCACCGGCATCAAGAAGCAGCACCGGCTTTATTCACCGCTTGCGGATATGTTCAAGCAATAGTATCCCCTTCCATACTGGCTTTCCTAAAGATTAACACAACCAAAGCGACCCCGGAGAAGGAATAGGGGCAGCCAATACCTACGGGATAGGCCAGCCTAAATTAAACAATCTGGCTTTTCGTGAAGTCCTGAGGTTATGAATCAGAAAATTAAAGTACTTTGACCCTAGTGTCAAAGCCAACCGACATATAAGATATATGTGCAAAGTCTGAGATAGTTCCTGTTACAGAGGCTCAGGAGAGTTACGGGTTAGTTAGAGTTTATTCTCCCAATCTACAGCCTTATCCCCGCAAGCCTCCGATGTTCGAGCAATTATACGTCTTTAACTCTATGCTTCAGTGCATTAACCAGCGTCAGGGCCTTTACATCAGGAGATAGTGCCTCCCAGTCGTCATCCTCCTTCAAAGACTCCACCTTTTTTCTGAGTTCCTCATCCCCGTCCAGCTTTAAGATACCAGCCCGATAATCATCTATCACAAACCTTATCATTTCTTGACAGCTACGGTTTACCTGTCCCATAGTTTCAAATGTCTCCCCGGCGACGAAGCTATGTGATTTTTGCCTTCGTGCCTCTTTTTCTTGAGTATTTGCCAAACTCATAATTCTGCCTGCGATTTCCAGTGATTGATTGACAATGCCGGCTGCCTTCAGTTTGGCTTCGGCATTAGCTTTTTCAGTCAATTCCGCAGCAGCTTCCTTCGCTTTGTGTAAAATCTCAGCCGCCTTTTGCCGGGCGTCGGCAACCAGTCTGGCGGACTCAGCTTTCGCTTCTTTTGTTATCTTCTCTTTAGCTGTTAATTCGTTGGCAGTCTGCCTCGCCTCACGTAAGATTTGAGCCGCCTTTTGCCGGGCATCAG
>CAYQZZ010000144.1:0-3179 GCA_964422155.1 uncultured Dehalococcoidaceae bacterium
ACGGTATCATCGAGACCTGGTATGACGATGTCGCGTCTTTCCAGAAGTCCATGGAATTCAATAGAACTAAGGAAGCGCGAGGCCTCGGCCTGGGGCAGGACTGGGCAAAAATCGCCGATATGGGTCCGCCGAAAATGTGGATAGTGGAAGAGCACGTCATCAAGGACGAGCTAAAGAAGCGCAAGTAAGGCAAACAATTTTCTTGCTGTTTATAGTTTTAACCTTGGTTATTGGGGTATTATCCTTAACCTCACCCCCTGGCCCCCTCTCCTTGAAAGGAGAGGGGGAAGAGATTTGAGAGGGGGCTGCGCCCCCTCTCGCTGCGCACTCCTGCTTAGAGGGTGAGAATGACACTATTTCTATTATAAATCTTCAAGAACCGGACTGTCTTCAATAAATACGGAGGGTAAACCCAGTTTTTTGAAATAGTCGCACATAGCCTGGCAGGCAGGTTTCTCCGTCGAGTAATGAGTTCCGCCCAGGATATTTATCCCTTTCTCCCGTGCGTAGTCGTGGGTTTTTTGGGTATAGCTGTTTCTTATAGTAATCCCTGTAATTAAGATGTTTACGCCCTCGCGGGCTATCTCCTCATGTACCTGAACTAGGTTGCCACCACCGGCGGCGACGGCGACAGTCCCGTTTTTAATCTGATTCGTGCCGTATTGATACAGACTTGTCCGGTGACCGAGAACGGCGGCGAATCTATCCCGCATTTCCCGAACCGTAGTGATTTCAGTCTTACCGAAGACGGCGGCTAAACTGCCGTAATATTCGAGGAAAGGTCTCAAGTCAGTCACTCCCAGGGCTTTAGCCAGAGTAGAACTGGTAGAATATTCCCCGTAATTATCCAGGGGAACGTGGAGGTTGTATATGGAAATTTCCCGTTCTCTGAATTTTTCAAGCAAGCCTCTATCCATTTGCTGGAAAGCTGCCGGGGCTTTTCTGATATCCCAGATAGAGGGGTGATGCACAAAAAGCATAACTTCTTTCTCCCCCTTGTCCAGGACAGATTGCATGACGTTATCCGACGGAAAGACCGCGGTATAGACTTTACTGATTTCCTGCGCGTTATCACAAACCAGTCCCATCGAGCGCCGTTTGAAATTATCGCTGAGATAATCGGCTATAGACTCCATATATTTAGCCCATTCGTCACTTACCGATGGCGTGATGAAGTCCTTCTCCAGCCTGTCGTACAGTTCTTCTGCATTCATGCCGCACCTCCGGGTAACAATCTCTTTTCCAGCCGGTCAGGGAGAAACATTCTTCAATTCCTCTTGAAATTCCCGCTCTATTTTTTCGGCTTCAGCCGTGAGCCTGTCCCATTCCACGGTAAGCGAGCGGATAGATTTCTTAATTGTCTGGTATTCCTGGTTCGTTTCAACGACTTTCAGGCTGTCTTTATAATGATTCGGGTCGGCAAACAGCGCTTCTATTTCGGCGACTCGTCTGGTATGTCTCGCTACCTCTCTTTCTATTTCGACGATGCGGTTTTTAACCGGCGTTATCTCCCGGAAATGATTGTTTCTCAGGTTTCCTTCAATTATCTTGCGCTGGCGCTGCCTGATTTTTAACGAAACGCCAGCCGGGGTATTTTCTTTAATCGCTCTCAGAGTCTCGGGAACAACGTTTACCGGGGGCTCTTTTTTATAGAGATAATCATCATAATTCCCCGGGAAAATCTGTAATTTGCCATCTCTAATTTCGATAATTTTATTGGCAATCTCCCGAATCAGCGTCCTGTCATGGGTGATAAAGCAAATCGTGCCGGTATAAGCCTCCAGCGCGTCGGTAAGTATTTCTCTTGAAGGAATATCGAGGTGGTTAGTAGGCTCATCCATGAGTATAAAATTAGCCGGTTTTGTCAGCATCTTGGCGATGGCCAGGCGGGTCTTTTCCCCACCCGAGAGGACCGATATCTTTTTAAGGACGTCTTCACCGCTGAATAAAAATGCCCCCAGAAGCCCCCTCAGCTTCTGTACCGGTTCATCCGGGGCTACCTGCCACAGCTCATCAATGATGGAGTTTTCCGGATTGAGCAGCTCGATATAGTACTGGGCGAAATAGGCCGTGGCAACGTTATGTCCCAGTATACGCTCGCCCTTTTCAAAAGGCAGCACCCCGGCCAGAATCTTGAGGAGCGTGGTCTTGCCGGCGCCGTTCGGCCCGACCAGCGCCACACGGTCTCCCCGGTTAAGTGTCAGGTTCAGGTCGCGGTAGACAGCCTTGGTATCGTATGACTTGGCTATATTCTTGAGAGTAATGACGACGTGTCCGCTGCACGGCGGCTCCGGAAAGGCGAATTTTATCTTTCGAGTCGACCTCGGTACAACGATTTTCTCCATCTTCTCGAGTTTTTTAATCCGGCTCTGGACCTGGGTAGCCTTGGTGTTCTTGGCGCGGAATCGCTCGATAAAGCGCATTTCTTTCCGTATTTTCTGCTCCTGCCTTTTAGCCGTGGCCTGTTTGATTTCCAGGTCTTTCTCCCGGGCCAGGATATAGCTGTCATAGTTGCCATGGTAAAAGATGACTTCGTCTTTTTCGATAGCAATTACTTTTTTAACCACGTTATTTAAAAAGGCCCGGTCATGAGAGGTGACCAGGACTGCCCCGTAATATGCCTTCAGATAATTCTCGAACCAGCGGGTAGTCTCCAGGTCGAGATGGTTCGTTGGTTCGTCCAGGATGAGCAGGTCCGGGTTGAGAAAGAGGAGCTTGGCCAGTTCGACGCGTGTGAGCCAGCCGCCGCTGAATTCAGACAGCGACCGGGAGAAATCAGATTCAATAAAGCCCAGACCGGCGAGGATAATTTTAGCTTCATGTTCGGTATTGTAACCTCCCGATGATTCAAAGGCGTGCTGGAGTTCACCCAGTTCGCGAAGCAGCGTAGCGATATTTTCCTCATCTTTCTCTTCAGCCAGTTCTTCTTGAAGAATCTGGATTTTATGCGCCAGTTTACTGATATTGGCGGACGATTGAACGACCTCGTCCAGCAATTTACGGTTAGAAGTGGGTTGGATATCCTGACGCAGGTAGCCAAGGGTAGTACCTCTGCGTATAGAGATATTGCCGGAATCCGGGGTGATATCGCCGGAGATAATTTCGAAAAGAGTGGTTTTCCCCGTACCGTTCTGGCCGATAACCGCAATGCGGTCTCCCATGCCGACATTGAAGCTGAT
>CAYQZZ010000145.1:0-3159 GCA_964422155.1 uncultured Dehalococcoidaceae bacterium
AATTCCAGTCCTGCCCTTGGAAATTAACAGGGAATCAACTCAGGATTCGGTAATACAGTGCCTCTGGAATAAACATTTGCACTAAAAAATAGGGATAGACTGTCAAATCAAGTGGGGGTTTCTTTATATTATAGGCAGGACTATATGCTTTGTCAAGCTTTTTTAGTGCGGTGCCGCCTAGCAATAGGTAAAAGGCGTTTTCCCCTCGCTCACCCTGAGCTCGTCGAAGGGCAAGGCAATCATACCGCTATGGTTCGACGGGCTCACCATGAGCGGTGTAAATGCGACGGGCTCACCATGAGCGGTTGCTAAACTACCTATTTGGTGCGGTGCCGCTTGAGGAAGTCCAGCATTACCCGGTTGGACTCGTCTTCAGCTTCAAACATGAAGTGGTGTCCCATATTCTTCAATATCACCAGCTCTGCCCCGGGTATCCTTGATGCCATTATTCTGGCGTTTTCCGCCGGAACAAGTATATCAGCATCACCGGTGATTACCAGAGTTGGCGCTTTAATTTCCGGCAGACGCTCGTAGGTGTTATGACTCGCTATCGCTTGTCCTTGCCTCATCTGTCCGTGGGGTGGGGTGGGGTGTTCCGTAATTTTAGCAATCAATTCTTGAACAAAACCTGGATTGTTATCAATAAAATCTTGGATCCAGAACAAGCGAAGCCATTCCATCACAACTTCTTTTAAAGGCAAGCTTGGCATACGCTCAAAAAAAGGTTTCACTTCTGGGTTGTTGTTTATGACGGCGTGCGGGCCTCCGAAACCGGTGGAAGCTAAAATAAGACCTCTTAACCTTCTCGGATAGCGTAAAGCAAATTGCTGGGCTATCGCACCCCCCATGGAATGCCCGAAAATATGGGCTGAATCAATGCCGATAGCATCAAGCAGTCAGGCAAGGTCGTCCGTCATCATATCAATGGTGTAAGGCACATCAGGTTTATCACTCTGGCCGGCCCCTCTGTTATCAAAAACGACTAACCGGTATTCCCGTGAGAATACTGGTACTGCCTTAAACCAAAACGCCGTACTCATAGTAAACCCCGCTATCATGACCAGCGGTTCCCCTTTACCGTGTATCTCGTAATAGATATTGATGTCACCGACTTTTACTTTAGGCATTTTACACCTCCTTGAATAATTTTACTTTCTTCAGTAGACATAAAAGCATCTTAGTTTAGTCATTTGCCTGTCCTTTGTCAAATTGCTGGTTATTATTAAATGTGTAGCACTTGTTAAATAACCTTTGCTAACCTATCCCCCTTGCCCCCTTCCCTTGGCAAGGGAAGGGGGCAAGAATTTGAGAGGGGGCGAAGCCCCCTCTCTTTTACACTCCCCTCTCCAGCCAATATAAACTCTGGTTTATTTAAATAACCCAGGCTGGAGAGGGGGATTAAAGGGGTTCACCCTGAAGGGTTCACCCTGAAGGGGTGAGGTAAAGAAAAACTTAAGTCTAATTGACAGCCCCAGAGCACCATTGTAGACTAATAAGGTATTTGATTATCCCCCGAGGAGAGAGTTTTTATGAGTTTCCTGGATAAAGCCGACCCGGAAATAAGCCGTGCCATTGAATGTGAAATGCTGCGGCAGAAGGAAATCGTCAACCTTGTCGCTTCCGAGAACTATGCCAGCCGGGCGGTACTCGAAGCCCAGGGCTCTTTCCTGAATTATAAGTACGCCGAGGGCTATCCCGGCAAACGCTACTACGGCGGCTGTGAAAACGTGGATACCATCGAGGAACTGGCCATCAAACGCGCCAAAGAGCTTTTTCATGCTGGACATGCCAATGTCCAACCGCACAGCGGCTCTCAGGCCAATATGGCCGCCTACTTTGCCATGCTGGAATATGACGATACCGTCATGGCGATGAACCTGACCCACGGCGGGCATCTTACCCACGGCGATAAAGTGAATTTTTCCGGCAGGTCATATAGGTTTATCCCGTACGGCGTCAATAGGGAAACGGAGCGTATTGATTTCCCCGAGGTTGAGAGGCTGGCTAAAGAGCATAAGCCCAAGTTAATCCTGGCGGGGTATACGGCTTACCCGAGGATAATCGACTTCGAACGATTCCGGCGTATTGCCGACTCGGTCGGGGCAAAGCTCATGGTTGACATGGCCCACATCGCCGGACAGGTAGCCGTCGGCTTGCACCCCACCCCCGTCCCCTACGCCGACGTGATAACCACGACCACACACAAGACGCTGCGCGGCCCGAGCGGCGGCCTGATACTGTGCCGGTCGGAACTGGCTAAAGCTATAGATGCCGCCGTCTTTCCGGTAACGCAGGGAAAACCCCTCATGCATGCCATCGCCGCCAAGGCGGTGGCGCTCTATGAAGCCATGCAGCCGGAGTTTACCGATTACCAGAGAGCTATCCTGGAAAATGCACTGACCCTGGCTGTTGAGCTACAGAAGCTGGGGCTGCGTCTGATATCGGGCGGCACCGATACCCACCTTATCCTTGTTGACCTCACCGATACCGGGGTAACCGGTCGTCAGGCCGAAGAATCCCTGGGTAATGCCGGCATTATCGTTAACCGGAATAACATCCCCTTCGATACCCGCCCGCCCCGCGTGTGCAGCGGCATCAGGCTGGGAACACCGGCCGTGACCACGCGCGGCTTCGGTAAAGAAGAGATGAAGCTCGTTGCCGCATCGATTATCAAAGTAATCAACCATATCGATAATGCGAAACTACTGGATGAAGTGAGGCAGGAAATTGGGCAGATGTGCCGTCGCTTCCCCATACCCGGTATCGATGATTAACCTGGACCGGATTGTGCTAAAATATATATACATCGAAAGCATCATGAGGGCGTGGTGAGGTAAAGAGATATGAAAAACGGTAATAGAAATGTATTGGGTGCCATCGGGAACACACCGCTGGTACAGTTATTAAACCTGAACGGTAATGCTGGCGTGAAGATTCTCGCCAAGCTGGAAGGCAGCAACCCCGGAGGTTCCGTAAAAGACCGCCCGGCTTTCTACATGATTACGATGGCGGAGGCATCCGGCGAACTTACCAGGGACAAGACGATAATTGAGCCGACCTCCGGGAATACGGGTATTGCCCTGGCTATGATAGGCGCCGCCAAAGGCTACAAAGTTAAGCTGTTCATGCCGGAATGTGTCAGTGTTGAAAGGCAGCTTG
>CAYQZZ010000146.1:0-3141 GCA_964422155.1 uncultured Dehalococcoidaceae bacterium
AGACTGGTAATGCACAACGATTATATCATTGTGGGGCCGCCGTCCGACCCGGCGGGTATGAAAGGAATGACCGTTGCGGTTGATGCCCTGAAAAAAATAGCTGACGCTAAAATCACTTTTTACAGCCGTGGTGATAACTCCGGCACCGATGCGTTAGAGAAATCGCTCTGGAAGAAGATAGGGATTACCGTTGCGGATAACTCTACCTCAAACCCGAAGTGGTACATGGAAGGTGGCACCGGGACGGGTATGCTCGACCTGTTGCGTATTTCCTCCGAAAAGGAAGGTTATACCATTACCGACCGTTCCACTTATCTCGCCAATCAGAAAGTGGTGAGCCTGGATATTGTGGTACAGGGTGACCCGGTTTTACTTAATGTTTACCATGTTATCCAGGTAAATCCGGAGAAATTCCCCAAAGTTAATGCCGAGGGTGCCAAAGCCTTTTCCGACTTTATGGTAGACACGGCAACGCAGGCAATCATCGCTAAATACGGGCTGGATAAATACGGCCAGCCGCTGTTCTTCGCTGATGCCGATAAAACGGAAGCCCAGCTGGGCAGCAAATAGTTAGATGCAATTGGCTGGCGTGAATAAAAACATCACACAAAAGGCTCCTTGTATTTACAGGTGAAGCGTTTTAATATAAGCCTATGGATATGATTATTGATGGCATAACACAGGCTTTCTGGCTGCTGGTGCATGGCGACCGGCAGGTCTTACAGATAGCTTTGCTTTCGCTGCTGGTTTCTGGTTCAGCCACCTTACTCAGTCTCTGCGTCGGCATACCATTGGGCAGCGTGCTCGGTTTGGTACGTTTTCCCGGGAGGCGGTTCATTATCAGTCTTGTCAATACCGGTATGGGGCTGCCTCCCGTCGTGGTCGGGCTTGTTGTCAGCATATTTCTCTGGCGTAACGGTCCTCTGGGGATACTGCACATCCTCTATACGCCGTCAGCTATGGTCATTGCCCAGTTCATCATTGCGTTTCCTATCGTTGCCGGTTTCACCATGGCGGCTACCCAGAGTCTGGACCCGAAATTGCGACTCCAGATTTTATCTCTCGGAGCTTCGAGAGTCCAGCTGGTCTGGATACTTTTAAAAGAAGCGCGTTTGCCGCTGCTGGCCGCTATCATGGCTGGTTTTGGGGCTGTTATCTCGGAAGTGGGTGCTTCGATGATGGTTGGCGGTAATATCTTTGGACAGACCAGAGTATTGACCACCGCTATCGTGGGGGAGAACAGCAAGGGCGCTTTTGCTTATGCCATTGCCCTCGGTGCTATTCTCATAGCGCTGGTCTATCTGGTTAATTTTGTTTTAACTATGATTCAACAGAAGGCCAGAGTAAAGTGAGCCAGGCACAAATAAGCATGGAACCGATAGTTGAGGCTAGAGACCTTTCAGTTGCCTATGGCGGGCAAAAAGTGCTGGATGTCCCTTCACTTCAGGTGTACCGTAATGAGGTGCTGGTTGTTATTGGCCCGAATGGTTCCGGCAAAACCACACTTCTTCTTTGCCTTACCCGGCTTCTTAAACCGCCGACGGGGGTCGTCTCCTACCAGGGTGTGCCTGTTTTGAGCAGTAAATCTATACTGCAACTGCATCGTAAACTTGCCGTAGTCTTTCAGGAATCACTACTCCTCAGCAGTACGGTATGGGACAATGTGACTATCGGGTTGCGGTTACGCGGCGTGAATGGCACTGAGGTCAAGGACAGGGCACAAAAATGGCTGGAGCGTTTTGGTATAGCGGCACTGGCCAAGAGACACGCCCGGACACTCTCCAGCGGTGAGGCGAAACGAACCAGCCTGGCAAGAGCTTTTGCCCTGCAGCCGGAGGTACTTTTTCTGGATGAACCCTTTACGGCGCTGGACGGTCCCACCCGGCAGGCTTTACTGGAGGACTTCGAGAGCGTGTTGAGGGAGACCAGGGTTACTACGGTTATGGTGACGCATGACCGCAATGAGGCTTTAGTGCTAGCTGACCGCGTGGCGGTGCTGATGAACGGACGTATCAGCCAGATTGGTACACCGGCTGAAGTGTTTTCTTCTCCGGTGAATGAGGAAGTGGCCGGCTTTGTGGAAGCGGGGAATATTATGCACGGGGTGGTCGGGGCACAGAGCGAGGGACTGGCTTCAATAAAAGTTAGGGGGCAACAGATTGAGGCGGTCTCCGAGTTTACCGAAGGAACTCATGTTATCGCCTTACTGCCTTACGATGATATTACTATTACAATGCCATCATCAAAAACAGTAACCACCAGCGCCCGTAACCGTTTGTCAGGTGAGGTGGTCAGAGTATTTTCCATGGGTTCTCAGGTAAGAGTCACCATCGACTGCGGCTTTCCGCTGGTGGCGCTGGTCACCCGGCGGTCCACCGAAGAAATGGGGTTGAAAAAGGGGACACAGGTTTACGCCACTTTTAAAGCTGTCAGCATCCGTGTCATCAGGCGGCATTGACAGTTAATGGCATTGATGATATATTTTTCAATGCTGGTAGCGTAGCTCAGTGGTAGAGCAGGGGACTCATAAGCCCTTGGTCGGCGGTTCAAATCCACCCGCTACCACCACATTATGGCTTATACTAATTTTCTTTTTCTGTCTTTGTTTTGATAAGACTAATATGTACTGTAACTCCAACGGCGATTAAAACGAGCACTGCCCTTAGAGCTATGTGCTGGACACCAAAGGCTACCGTGACTCCGATAGAAATCCATAGAAGCAGAATCGTCAATATTTTTATACTCAAAGGCATTCCTCTGCCTTGAATATAGCTCTTGATATAGGCTCCAAATAGTCGGTTGTTTAACATCCATTGATGTAATCGGTTAGAACCCTTCATATAACAAACAGCGGCAAGCAGGAGAAATGGGGTTGTGGGCAGAATAGGGACAAATATACCGATAATCCCTACTGCCATGGATATAGTCCCTGCTATAACCAAAAGCCTTCGTTTTACCGTTTTTTGCATATAGTTTTTAGGACATATCTTTTTTCAATATTATTATACTACCATCGAATTTCCTATATAATCGTGACACGAGGCTATTGACCTTCTCCCTATTTTGGGTTATCATCGCACCTAACTCGAAGAGAAGAAGGAGAAGTTCAATGTCTGTTAACCGTTATCCACCCGCTACCAC
>CAYQZZ010000147.1:0-3118 GCA_964422155.1 uncultured Dehalococcoidaceae bacterium
GTCATTGACATGAACATGACCCGCCTCACCGATGAAGATATACGGTGGGCGGACTATGTTTTCATCAGCGCCATGGTCATCCAGAAAGAGTCGGTCAGGGAAGTCGTGAGACGATGCCGGGAGCTTGGTGCCAAGACCGTGGCTGGTGGACCTCTCTTTACCATGGAGCCGGAGGATTATCCTACTGTCGACCACCTGGTGCTCGGAGAGGCGGAGGCGATACTGCCGGAGTTTTTGACCGACCTGTCCAGCGGCTGTGCCCGTCGTCTCTACAGGTCGAAAGTCACCCCGGATGTCTGTGGCACGCCTTTACCTTTATGGTCGCTCATCAATATGAAGCACTACTCGGCCATGAGCATCCAGTATTCCCGCGGCTGTCCCTTCAACTGTGAGTTCTGTGATATCGTCCTGCTGAACGGGCATAAGCCGCGCACGAAAAGCAAGGAGCAGGTGCTGGCTGAGCTGGATGCGCTCTATAACCAGGGCTGGCGCGATGGCGTCTTTATCGTCGATGATAATTTCATCGGCAACAAGAGAAAACTGAAGGAGGAAATCCTGCCGGCTATCATCGAGTGGCGGAAGGGCAAAAAGCGTCCCTTTGCTTTGAACACGGAAACTTCGATAAATTTGGCCGACGATGAGGAGTTGATTCGGCTGATGGTGGAGGCGGGATTCAATGCTGTCTTTGTCGGCATCGAGACTCCCAACGAGGAGAGCCTGGCCGAGTGCGCCAAGTCGCAGAACCGCAACCGCGATTTGCAGGCGGATGTCAGGAAACTCCACAACTTCGGCCTCGAGGTGCAGGGCGGGTTTATCGTTGGCTTTGATTCCGACCCCCTTTCCATATTCAAAAGCCAGATAAACTTCATCCAGAAAAGCGGCATTGTCACCGCGATGGTCGGCCTGCTCAACGCCCCTCCCGGCACCAGGCTGTACCGGCGTTTGAAAAAGGAAAACCGCATCGTCGGCGATTTCGATGGCAGCAATACGGAATGCAACTTTATCCCGAAAATGAACTACCAGGCACTGGTTAACGGCTATAAAAATATCCTCGATACCATTTACTCTTCCCGGCAATACTACGAGCGGATTAACACTTTCCTCAAGGATTTCAAACCGTACAAGAAAAATCGGACGAAGTTCAATTTCAGTCATGTCAGGTTGCTCTGGAAAGCCTTCTGGATTCTGGGCGTCTGGGAGAAGGGAAAGAGGTACTACTGGAAGCTCATGGTTTCGACGGTTCTCAAACGCCCCAGGGCTTTTCCGGTGGCGATGAAACTGGCTATCTACGGATATCACTTCCGCCGGGTTGTGGATAAGTACATGGGAAAAACCATTGGTGCACGGGGGACGTAGAAATCCGCCGGCTAGACCGTGAACCTTATTGTTTTATTCAGTGAGGGGCGTCAGCCCCCCCAAACCTTACTTTATTCCCCTTCCCTTCACAAATACCCAGATGGACAAAGAGCCGTTTGCCATTGACTAACTCTTAAACTAGATGTACGCTATTATACAAAGAGATTTGCGAGGTCTTTTAAGATGATTAAAAAGGTTATATGTATATTGGTTATACTTTCATTAATAGGCGTTCTCGGCTGTTCGCTTACATCCAGGACGACAAGTCCATCGGCACCGGCCAGCGTCAAACCACTCAGAGAAGCTGAAATAGGCAAGGTGTGGACGATGAGGCAGATGGAAATAGCAGTGGAAAACGAAATTCCCCTGACACTAATCCTGAAAGAAGGCGACAGGGTGGATGGCTATTTTTATCTTGAAAAAGGCGATAATATAGGTTTCAGCATCTCCGGTAACTCGCTGATTTATACGTCTAAACCGCCGGATACAGAGACCACGCGCGTCACCTCCGACAGGTTCTCTTTTACCGCCAGTCATAGTCAGGGTATTGCCTACATACTAACCCTCAACGCCAGCGCCAATGTTAGCGGGAAGAAAGGCGGGACGACCGTCTTTATGGAGATTATTTACCCGTCCACCGGCTCCCTGTCTATCCCCATCGGAACAAAATAGCTGTGGCCGCAGATATCGGCTGCCCAGCGGAAATGTGTGCCGTTTATGATGACAAAGGCCGGACACTCTTTAAGTCTAATTATCTCCGAGGGATAAGGCAAGCAATCTAAAAATCCTTAATCTCTTGTCTGCTATTGCTGCTCCCTATTATAATATAGTGTGAGGATTTTTACTCTAATGGTTTCACGGATAATTAGCATATCCAGTAAATTAAAACTGCCATCATTCTTTGGGCGTTTGAATATTCACAGCGCTCTGGCTATGGCCGGTATGGTGGGACCGATAATGTTGACTATTGGCGACCTTACGGCATCCCTATCCAGTCCTGATTACAGCCTGGTCCGGAATTCCATTAGCAGCCTGGCTCTAATGCCTATCGGCTGGTTGCAGACCATCGGCTTCCTGGCACTCGGCTTGCTGGTGGAGATATTTACCGCCGGTCTTCTTTTCAACGTCAAAAGAGCAAGGGGATTCCATTTAGGCATTGCCGTCCTTGTATTCTTCGGCTTCGGGATGCTGCTCATCGGCGCTTTCCACACCGACCCCGTCGGAGCTGCGCGCACTATCGAAGGGAGAATTCATGGCTTCACGGCCACTACTTCTTTCTCGCTTTTCCCTGTTGCTATTCTATTTCTGGCTTCCAGCCTCAAGAAGGACCCCGGCTGGAAAAACCTCTTTATCTATTCGGCGGTGACATTCATTCTGGCGGTGCTTCTCGGGATAACGCTGAGGATTGTTCAGGAAAAAAGCGGCTGGTTCGGCCTGGTTGAGCGGATTCTTGTGGCCAACATGATAATCTGGGTTGAAGTGGCCGCCATCAATCTCATGCGCCTGTCTTTTACCCGTGGCGTGAAAAGACAGGAGTAAAGAAGGCAGGTAAGACATTATCCAAATCCTTCCCTTGACGCCCCATTAAGGCTCTAGTATTATCATAATTGTGGATTAAATCAAGAAATTTTACACTCGTGAAGGAGTGGGCGTAATAAAACATGATAGTTGAAATGAGAACAGGCGCCACCAGAGAAGAAGTCGATAGCGTGGTGCAGAAGGCGAAGTCGCTGGAGCTTGGCGTCCAGTTGAATATCGGCAC
>CAYQZZ010000148.1:0-3107 GCA_964422155.1 uncultured Dehalococcoidaceae bacterium
AGTCATATACGCAACGGCAATCATAATCTGCTCGCCGGCTTTCACAGTCATTACCGGTTCACCCAGGCGGTATGGTGCGAACACATCGCTCTGTAAAACTACATTATTCAAAAATTCGTCCGTCCAGTCCATCACGCCCATATCTCTAAGTTGCTTCAAGGCCTCTCCATGTTGCTTGCGAGAGAAGTCATTTATTGAACCACAGCAAACGATTAAAACCGGAGCATTGATATGAGGTTGTCCACCGGCAGCCTTGGCTATTTCTTCTATTTTAGCCTTATCTTGAACCACAATGAAACGCCATGGTTGAGTGTTTCCCCATGATGGCGCTCGCCTACCTGCCTCCAACACCTTTTCAATCTTTTCTTTTTCCACAGGCACCGGCTTCCACCTTCTTATACTTGTCCTCTTCAGAATAGCACCTGATACGTCCATTTTAGTTCTCCTCCTTATCCTTCCTTTTATCATTTCAGTCGCTCTGATTAATTTGTCGATATATCCTCACTGGCTTGTGCTATTTGTACAGGATTCAGGGCACAACTCGCAGTGGATACTTTAATTGATTACATTATCCTTGTCAAGATGCCGGCGGTACCCTTTTAGCCAGATATAGTTTGCATATCCCCCCAATCGCTTCTTATCTTTTCCTACTCGCCCCTTTTCATGTCTCCCCCTTTGGTAAAGGGGGATTAAGGGGGATTTTGCCCTATTCCCCAGTTGTCATTCCAGCGCAGGCTGGAATCCAGGGGGATAAGTGGTGGTGTGGATTCTGGCTTTCGCCAGAATGACTGCCGTGGAGACAGCGCTTGTCCCTTTTTAGCTTTTAGAGTACACTTGTTAATTAAGTATCAAAAGAAGGGGTCTCTAATGAAAGCATTGATAGTCTACGACTCACTATATGGAAATACGGAGAAAATCGCTCAGGCAATCGGTGGGGGGATTGGTGGGGAGGTTAAGGTGGTCAGGGTGGGGGAGGCTAATCCTGCGGAACTGGGCTCTTATGACCTTGTTATCGTCGGTTCTCCTACCCAGGGGGGCAGGCACACGGTAGCCACCGGGGAGTTCCTCGGTAAAATCCCGGCTGGCTCCCTGAAAAATAAAAGAGTGGCATCGTTCGATACCAGGGGGAAAACGTGGGTAGTTAAAATCTTCGGCTGGGCCGCGACGCGCATCGCGGATGCTTTAAAAGACAAGGGGGGCAATCTCGTAGCGGCCGGGGAGGGCTTCTTCGTCAAAGCTACCAAGGGCCCGCTTTTAGATGGTGAACTGGAGCGCGCCGCCGCCTGGGCTAAAGCCATTGCCGAGAGAAAAAAGTAATATCGTAATGTGCCGGGCACGACTGCCGGGATTGTTGTCAATGGCCTGCCTTTTGACGCGCGGGAGGAAAACATGCCGCAGGAAATTAAGACCATTAGTTTATCGCTGCCTTATAGATTTGGCAGTGTAAATTGCTACCTCGTGAAAACCGGCGCCGGGTATTTCCTTATCGATACGGGGTATTCGAATAAGCGCGCCCGCCTTGTAAAAAAGCTTGAAAATGAGGGCTGTCGGTCCGGCAATCTCAAGCTTATCATCATCACCCATGGAGATTTCGACCATACCGCCAATGCCGCTCATCTCCGTGAGAGGTTCGGTGCGAAAATTGCCATGCACCCTGATGATTCGGGAATGGCCGAACGCGGCGACATGTTCTGGAACAGGGAAAAAGGCAATATTCTCATCAGAAAAATTGTCCCTGTCTTCTTCGGATTGAGAAAATCGGATAAATTTAAAGCCGATTTATTTATCGAGGATGGCTACGATTTCTCTGAATATGGGTTCGATGCTAAAGTCCGTCATATCCCGGGTCACTCGAAGGGTTCGATAGGAATCCTGACCACCGGCGGCGACCTCTTCTGCGGCGACCTGCTTACCAACCGCGACAAACCGGTTCTCAACTCCATCATGGACGACTCCATCGCAGCGCATGCTAGTATCAAAAAACTGGAGAAGTTAAATGTAAAAACCGTTTATCCCGGGCATGGCCAGCCCTTCCCGATGGATTTATGGTTAAAAAAATAACTCCATACACTACTTAACATAACTCTAAATACGAATCAAAGCTCCCCACGAGGGAATCGTTTCCTTTTAAAAAATATCGTTTTGTTGTCCTTGACACGACAGACTGCCTTCCCCTATCCTTTAATTAAATATCATTATTATTAAGGAGGTTTCTCATGGCTGTTAAAGTACCCAAAGGCTGGTATGACATTTCGGTTCCCCTCAAGCAGGGGATGGTTTACTTCCCCACCGACCCGGCGCCGCCCAAGATTTACCGCTACAGCGACCGCGCTCTCGGCTCTAAAGTCACCATGTCCATGCTGGAGATTATCTCTCACACCGGCACGCACATCGATTCGCCTCTTCACTTTATCCCTGACGGATCGACTATCAGTGATATGCCGCTGGACGCCACCATCGGCCCGGCGCGCGTTATCGCCATCAAGGACAAAGAAAGTATAAAAGCCGCCGAGCTTAAGAAGCATAACATCAAGAAAGGCGAACGGGTGCTCTTCAAGACCCGCAACTCGCCGGCGGGCTACGAAGCCGATAAGTTCAGCGACGATTATTGCTACCTGGACGAAAGCGCGGCTGACTACCTCGTGAAAGCAGGGGTTAAGCTGGTTGGCATAGACTTTATCACTATCGGTTCTTACAAACGACCGGAGAACATCGCCAAAACGCACACAGCATTACTCGGCGCTGGCATTTATGTCCTGGAGGACTGCGCCTTGGGTCATGTGCCCCCCGGCGAATATGAGCTGCTCTGCCTGCCGCTATTAATGTGGAACGGCGATGCCGGGCCCTGCCGCGCCATCCTCAGACCGCTTTAAAGTGGAAAATAACATTTCATATTTACCGGTTAACATTTGCTTAACATTCATGCGGTAAAATTAAAATATACGGAGGTACTAGAAAATATGGGGGTATCCCCACCCGAAAGTACGGGTTGGGATTATTGACCCCACAAGACTAAGGCCTGATAATAATATATAGAGATTGGGGTAACGAAAAACTACCCTCCATCGTTATATAAAGTGAGGGTAGTTTTTTTGTGACATTTTTGT
>CAYQZZ010000149.1:0-3078 GCA_964422155.1 uncultured Dehalococcoidaceae bacterium
CAGCATCGCATCGCCGAAGCTATAAAAACGGTACCTCTGCGTGATAGCTTCCCGATAGGCTTTTTCGATAAGCTCTCTGCCGCCAAAGGCAGTCACCAGCATTAAAAGGGTTGACTTCGGCAGGTGAAAGTTAGTTACCAGCGCATCAACCATACGGAAGCTATGACCGGGTAATATGAACAGGTCCACCCAGCCTTCATAAGACTCCATCCCCGGATATTGACTGGCATGCGCTGCCTGCTCAACCATCCTCACTGTGGTGGTGCCAACACAAATAATCCTGCGCCCTTCCCGCCTTGCCCGGGACAACTCTTCAGCGACTTCACTCCCCAGAATACCATATTCTTTATAGATGGTATGCTCCAGCGGATTATCCTCGGTAACCGGCCGGAACGTATCCAGCCCTACGTGCAGGGTAGTAAAAAGGTAGCGCACCCCTTTATTTCTTATCTTATCAAGTAACTCCGGTGTGAAGTGCAGACCGGCTGTCGGCGCAGCCACGCTGCCAGCCACCCGGGCATAGACCGTCTGATACCTCTCCGGATTTGCCAGCGGCGTGTGAATATAGGGTGGCAACGGTATCTCGCCGGCTGATAGCAATCGCGTTTCGTCAGAAAAACGTATTATCCTGATGCCGCCATTGCCTGTCCCGGTAATTTCGGCCAGAATCCCTGTAGCTGGTTCGTCATCAGATAAAGCGTCAGGGATTATCTCAACTTTTGCCCCGATTTGGAGTCGACGCGCCGGCCTGACCAGCGCTTCCCAGATACCAGCCTCAAGTCTCCGCAGCAATAAAATCTCCACCTTGCCGCCACTGCCCGCCCTTCTACCCTTCAATCGAGCCGGAATGACCCGGCTGTCATTGAAAACCATCACATCGCCTTCATGCAGGTAATCGGCAATTTCAAAGAACTGCCGGTGCTCTATGGAACCTTCCCTTCGATTCAGCACCATGAGCCGTGAATGGTCTCTCGGCTCGATGGGGCTCTGGGCGATAAGCTCAGGGGGAAGGGTATAGTCGAAATCGCTTGTTTTCATGAAAGTCACCCGGACAAGTCCATAATCACTATACCCTGCGGGCATTTTTAAGGCAATTGACGTCTTCAGGCATGCCAGATTGGTGACAGGAGCAACAGCCTTATTTTCCCAGCAGCCCAGTGACCTGTTCAGGCCCGGTTTCGTGACAGGTTATAATATTGAACTTGCCGCTTATTGTGTCGTATTAAGGAGGCCCGAATCTGGGCATTGACCCCGGCGGCCAGAGCTCCTCCGCCACGTCTTTCAGGCCCAGTTCCATAAGTTTATTTCGGCTCGGTTTGGTTGTATCCTTATTCCAGTCCAGAGCGCCGAGACACCAGTAGACCTGATGCTCAAGGTCGGCGGTCACGCCAGCCAGCGGTCCCTCTTTCTGCGGAGGTTCGCCGATTATCCTCGGATGCACCTTCCATTTGAGAGGATTTATGCCTTCACGGAGGTTAAAGACATGCCGCATTACGGCAATCCTTTCTCCACACTTAAGTAAGTCGGTCTCCGAAAGCTCCCAACCGGTCACGGCGTTCATCATTTCCAGCGTGTAGTTCCTGCCTGCCGGAGCTCCGAAAGAGCCGAACAGGCAAAGTCCGGCGGCATTGGTGATATGCTGGTTAAAGCTGCTCGGTCCGAATCCGGCGGTGTGACGGCCGGGGGTGGCATCCATTTGATATCGAGCGGCGCCAAACTCCCACATGCCCGTGAGCTTCGGGTCGTGCATCCCCAACTCCTGCCCGCCGATATGAACCGCATACTTCACGGCTTTCCTTCCTATCTTCTTGGCGGCTGCCTTGACTCCGTCGGCCAGAATATCACCGAAGCCCTCCCTCCTGGCCATCTTTTCGGTCATGGCTATCATGGCCCGGTGGTTGCCCCAGGTGAGTTCAATCCCGTCCGTGTCCTTTTTGGTGATGAGCCCGTTTTCATAGCATTCCATAGCGAAGGCAATAACAGTACCGGCGGAGATGGTATCCAGTCCGTAGCTGTTACAGAGGTGGTTCGCCATATTGAGCGCCTCCGTGTTGCTGTTAAGGCACATTGAGCCGAAAGAGGCCTGGGTTTCATATTCGACCCTGCGAGTGCCCGCTGGGTACTTATATTCACCTGTCCCCGCTTTCAAAAGGGCCTGACAGGCAATAGGACAGCGATAGCAGTTTTCACTTTTATCCTTGTTGGCAATTGCGGCATCGCCTTTGAGCCCGGATACGTCGGACATCTCCTTTACCCCGATACCGCCCCAGTTCTTGACAGGGCTGTCACCGCTGAGCGCCGAGCGGTCCGCCATGGATGAAGTGCCGTATTTCCGCATATCCTGGGTCATCGATGGCCTTCCCGGAACGACCTTCAGAAGGTCGGCAGTATGCTCTCTCCTGATTTGTTCGGCTTTAGCCTTATCCGCCATGGGAATTTCCATAATCCCTCTCACCACCACCGCCTTGAGTTTCTTGGAGCCCATGACCGCGCCTAAGCCGGAGCGTCCGGCGGCAGCGCCTTTCTTGGTGACAATGCAGGAAATCAGGGAAAGCTTCTCGCCGGATGGGCCAATACAGGCGGCGTATGTGTCCTTGCCGTATTCGGCTCTTAAGGCGTCCTCGGTTTCATAGGTATCCTTACCCCAGAGGTAGCCTGCATCTTTGAGTTCGGCTTTTCCACTATCGATAAATAGATAGACCGGCCTGGCTGCTATTCCGTTGAAGAAAACGGCATCGTAGCCGGCGAACTTGAGGTGAGCGCCGAAATCCCCTCCCGAATTGGCATCCCCCCACCCGCCGGTGAGGGGCGACTTTGCCACCGCGGTATACCTGGTACCCACAACTGCAGGAGTACCCGTGAGCGGACCGGTAATCAGGCCAAGGGTGTTCTCAGGGCCTAATGGGTCGACTCCACTTTTTTGGCGGCTATAAAGAATATTAGCCCCGATGCCATAACCTCCAATAAAGTCTCGGTAAAGGCGTTCTTCAGGTGTCTCTTCTTTAATTTCACCGGTAGAAAGATTCACAAACAGAATCTTCCCCATGTATCCTCCAGCCATTGTTTACTCCT
This sequence comes from uncultured Dehalococcoidaceae bacterium, assembly GCA_964422155.1. Taxonomy (GTDB): domain Bacteria; phylum Chloroflexota; class Dehalococcoidia; order Dehalococcoidales; family RBG-16-60-22; genus JBGPRB01. Next base: position 3,073 of record CAYQZZ010000149.1, read on the forward strand.
TTCACT
>CAYQZZ010000150.1:0-3046 GCA_964422155.1 uncultured Dehalococcoidaceae bacterium
TGGACGGGCATACCGGTATCACAAATGCTCGAAGGTGAAGCCCAGAAGCTAATCCACATGGAGGAACGCATCCACGAGCGGTTGATAGACCAGGAGGAAGCGGTGGCAGCCATCTCCGAAGCAATCCGCAGAAGCCGGGCCGGACTCAAAGACCCGAAACGCCCCATCGGCAGTTTTATGTTCCTCGGCCCGACGGGAGTCGGTAAGACCGAACTGGTACGCACACTCGCCTGGTTCCTGTTCGATGACGAGAATGCCATGGTCAGGCTGGATATGTCGGAATACCAGGAAAAGCATACCGTATCACGCCTTATCGGCGCTCCGCCGGGATACATCGGCTATGACGAAGGGGGACAGCTTACCGAGGCAGTACGGCGTCGGCCCTTCCGAGTTATCCTGCTCGATGAGGTTGAGAAGGCGCACCCCGAGGTTTTCAATACCCTGCTCCAGATAATGGACGATGGCAGGCTGACCGATGGCCAGGGAAGGACGGTCGATTTCAAGAATACGGTAATCGTCATGACCAGTAATGCCGGCGTGGAACTCATCAAGCGTGAGGGACAAATGGGGTTTGCCACCCGGAAAGATGACGCCAAGAGTCAAAAAAGCTCCTACGAAGCCATGAAGGAAAAGGTCATGGCTGAGGTTAAAAAGCTTTTCCGTCCGGAATTCCTGAACCGTCTGGACGAAATTATCGTTTTCCATGAGCTTACCGAGGAACAGCTCAGAAAAATCGTAGACCTGATGGTCAAAGACCTTGAAGGACGGCTGGCGGAACGCAAGATAGGCCTGGAGCTCACGGAAAAGGCCAAATCCTGGTTGGCCAAGGAAGGCTACGACCCCGTTTACGGAGCCCGCCCGCTGAGGCGAGTTATCGAACGTTACATCGAAAATCCTCTTTCCAGCAAGGTTCTCCGGGGAGAACTGAAGGAAGGCGACACGGTCAAGGTCGACCTCGACAAAGAGAATAACCTGACCTTCAAGACCAAGGCGGCGGCTAAAGCCGCCGCCTGAGGCCGTCCTTCGAAAGACCGAATAATGAAAGAGTCCCGATACGTGTCGGGACTCTTGAATTTTTCAGAGAATTTTAAACAATATTGGCTATGTCATTGCGAGACCATTCCCAAAGGGAAGGCGAAGCAATCTCAAAGATTAGCTTTAGACTATGTTGGGGATTGCTTCGTCGTCCCCCTTAGGCGGACTTCCTCGCAATGACAACTCACAACTATCAACTGTCAACTGAAAACTTATTTAATTTTTCCCCTTCCGTAGTAGACTGGACTTGCCTGTGCGTGTATAATATAGGCACACTATGGCAGAGCAAGTATCCAAAGAGAAGACAGTCACCGCAACCAACAGCAGTATCGAGGAAGCGGCCCATAAAAAGTCCGCTAAATGGGCTTATGCCCTCGGTATCCTGGGAGTCGTCCTTACAGTACTCATGGCCATAGCTATCGTTGTCTACAAAGAAGAAGTCCAGGAGCTCCAAAACTACGGTTACATAGGGGCTTTCTTTATCAGCATACTGGGCGGCGCTACCATCATCATCCCCGTACCCATGCTGGCGGTGGTATTTGCGCTGGGTGGGGCTATGGGAGGTCCCTGGCAGGTTGCCCTGGTCGGCCTATCGGCGGCACTGGGAGAACTGGTAGGGGCACTGACCATCTACATGACCGGACACGGCGCTGGCAGAGCTATCAGCATCAGCAAACATGGCAGGATTCAAGCTGCCTACGAGCGGATGCTGGACTTGATAGAACGGAGAGGTGCGATAACCTTATTTGCGGTAACATCAGTGGTTAATCCGTTTTTCTATCCTGCCGCCTTTGCCTGCGGCGCGTTGCAATTCGGTCTGAAGAAATATATCTTCATCGTACTTGTTGGCAAGATAATCAAATGCATGACCATAGTCTATGCCGGATATTTCGGACTAAAAGGGCTTTTCCACGCTATAGGTATAGATTTATAGGACTACTCTTCTTTAATGGTTACCCTGATTAACTTGTCACCCTCGAACTTCGGGTTCTGCGATGGGTCACGCGGTGTAATTTTTTTCAGAACGTCCATACCCTCTATCAACTGGCCGAAGACGGTATGTTTGCCGTCAAGTCCATGCTGCGGAGTATAGCAGATAAAGAACTGTGAGCCGTTGGTATTGGCGCCGGCATTAGCCATTGATAGGGCTCCGGCGACATTGGTGTGGGTGGTAAACTCGTCCTCAAAACGATAGCCGGGGTTGCCCATGCCTGTCCCGGTGGGGTCGCCGCCCTGAACCATAAAGCCAGGGATGACCCGATGGAAGGTAGTGCCGTCGTAATAACCTTGCCTGGCAAGAAAAACGAAATTGTTGACTGTCTTCGGTACATCCTTAGCGAAAAGCTCTAAAACCAGGTTTCCCTTTACCGTTTCCATGATAGCCGTGTATTTTTTGCTGGTATCTATTGACATCTTAGGTGGTGAATCCCATTTCATTATCTTAACCTCCGGTGCAGTTTCTGGTGTGGGGGCAGGGGCAGGAGTAGTAGCCGGTGCTGGCGCTGGGGCTGGCTTCGATTCCGGTTGACCACAGGACACAGCCAGAAGACCTGCTGATATTAACAATACACAAATCAGTATCCTGGATAATATTTTGATTGCCATGAGCTAACTCCTTCCACAATCAATTCACTTCTCTCAGATTGTAGACCATTTATACCCGCCAAGCAACAATTAATCGTGAAAAGAGAGAAGGGGCCGGGCGAACCCTCAAGCATTTCTTTAATCTTGAGGATTGGCCGAGCCCCTTCATCTTCTGGGCCGTTATCAAGCTGGGGAACAACTTGATTAACTATTGATTTTTTAACGTTCTGGTATTAGAATAGCATCCCTGATGTAAACAAAGCATAAATATCACAATCATCAGGATAAACAAACCGTATCAATTTATATTCAGAGGAAGTATACACCCTAATCCTTGCCAGCCACCTTGATTTTATGCTAAATTAAGAATACGTTTACGGGGCCGTAGTTCACTTGGGAGAACGTTTGACTGGCAGTCAAAAGGTAG
>CAYQZZ010000151.1:0-2962 GCA_964422155.1 uncultured Dehalococcoidaceae bacterium
CCTGCTTGGAGGGCAGGAACTCTACCAACTGAGTTACTCCCGCTTGATGCAATTACAGGTAAATTCTACGCCAAAACAGGCGGAAAAACAAGCAGGGCATTCCCTTTCTCCAACTTTAGTCATGTACTGTGTTCTCTGCACTAAATACCCATATTATATAAGTACCAAAGTAATCTTGGTCGGCATTATGTCTTGTGTTATGATTCAAGACATATGAGGACATTCAAAAGCAAATACCGGCAGGGAAATCTAAAGAATAAGTGGAAAATCCAGCAATGCCAGAGTGAGAAACTCTATTTAAACCTTCACAAGGATTGCAAGAGCTGCGATGGCAGGTTTTATTGTTATCAGGAACAATTTCAACCCTATTGCGTCAGCGTCGCCAGCCATATGCTGATTTTCGCCGATAACTTTGAGAACGCCAAAGAATATGCCAGAAACGGGCATGGCTGGCTGATAGAACGGGAGAGCATTGACGGAATGCCGGTGCAAATTAATGTCAAGGAAAACCTGGTAACTTTCAAACCGGTTTTCAGCAGGTAAATGGATTTCTTCAAAATAGATATATATTATTAGCTATATCAATTTACGCATAAAAAAGGGGGCTGGCTCACGCCAGCCCCCCTCTATTTTTCGGTTAATTCCAATGTCTAGCTATTCAGTATCTCCATCGCCTCTTCGCGGTAGCAGTCCATAATATAAGGTATGCCGGTCACTTTGGCGCATTCCTCCGTATGGATACATTCACGGGCACAAGTCCCTGGCGACTTTCACAGCTGATGGGCAATAACTCTGGCGCCGAGCGGTTCCACAGAATCACTCAGGATTCTCATAATGGCAATCTCTTTTCTTTCGGCGCCCTGCGATTCGAATGTCATATTAATTATAATAAGGTGAAAAGAAACCGTATGCCGTATTTTATTGATTTTATATTTTTCTCTGAGATTTTTTCAAGCCCTTCTCTTGATATTTTATAGCCATGACTTGGTGTCGCTCCCGCTTTCCTATAAAAGTGACATATGGACATATATAGTGCCAATATATTGACAATGGTGCTTACACATCCTATAATTTATGATTATATGTAATATTTAACGTGACCCCTTGCTTGCAGCATCTTGTGGAGGTTATAATGAAAGAACTGAAGGAAAAAGTCAGGGAGCTTAGAAGAATAAGGGAATGGGCGCAGGAAGACCTTGCCAGGGAAATGGGTGTCAGCCTTTCTACGATACAGAGGTGGGAGAAACGGGGAGGTAATCCAACCCGACTGGCCCGCCGGGAACTGAAAAAGCTCCTTAAAGACGCTGGAATCGAAGTTGATGATTGATGGATAAAACAGTAGCTAAACCCTCGAAACTCAGGGTTATTGCCGGTATACCGGCATATAATGAAAGTAAGTATGTTGGTACTATAGTGCTCAGTACCCGACAGTATGTAGATGAAGTCATCGTGGTTGATGACGGCAGCACTGATAATACGGTAGAAATCGCCAGGTTGGCTGGCGCCGAGGTGGTGCAGCACCCCCGAAATCGCGGTTACGGGGCCGCTATACAGACTATTCTTGACGAGGCCAGGAAAAGAGACCACGATATTCTGGTAATTCTTGACGCTGATGCCCAGCATAATCCAAAAGAAATCCCGAATCTACTCAAGCCTATCTCAGAAGGCTACGACCTTGTTATCGGCTCCAGGAAGAAGCAGGCTAACAGAATTCCTTTATATCGCAGAGTTGGGCAAAGGCTGATTTCGCGTTCTGTAAACGTGCTTTCCAATGACCGGCTTACCGATTCCGAATGTGGCTTCAGGGCTTTCTCCAGGAAAGCGATAGCGACCCTTGATTTGAAGGAAAATGGCATGGCTATATCCGCCGAGACTGTGGCTGAGGCAGCCAGAAGGAACCTGAAAATCGCTGAAGTCCCTATTTCGGTTACATATAATAAAGATAGTTCTACGCTGAATCCGGTAACCCATGGGTTGGGAGTATTGACCAAAATTGTGGTCATGATTTCGGAGAGGAAGCCCCTCTTCTTCTTCGGTTTGGCAGGTACTTTCCTCGTCATTATCGGACTGATTGCCGGTATTTTTGCCCTTAGACTCTATTCTTATAGCGGTATAGTATCGGTTGGCTGGACTCTTTTGTCAATATTTTTCATTATCATCGGGGCTATTAGCTTTTTCACCGGTCTAACCCTCCGCTCGATATCTAGTATCATCCGGAGTGCACTGACTAGAGATACAAAATAGGCATTAATATTCGTGTCTTATTGAAACTGGATACGCTCCCGGGCAAAGATAATGCTTAATGTAGTTCTGATAAATCCCCCCCAGTTTACCCGTTATCCCCAGCCTCCTCTTGGACTGGCTTTAATTGCCGCTATTCTGGAAAAAGAGAGATATCCGGTAAAGCTGCTGGATGCCAGCGCACTGGGACTCATGCCCGGCGATATCGAGGGGATGGTTGCCCGGGCGGATGTCGTCGGGATTACCGCCATGACGCCCACCATCGGCGCGGCTCTGAGCATAGCTCATCATCTCAAGCTGGTAAATCCCGGCCTTACGATGGTCATGGGAGGGCCCCATGCCACCCTGCTCCCGGAGGAAACGCTGGTGTCTTCCCCCGATATTGATATCATTGTCAGAGGGGAAGCTGACGAGACTATTATCAAGCTTTTAAGAACGCTTGAGGATAAGCGACCCCTGGATAGCATCGCGGGCATCAGCTACAGGTCGGACGGCAAGGTAATCCATAATGTTGACAGGACTTCAATCGTGAATATGGATTCGCTCCCCTTCCCGGCTTATCACCTCCTGCCCTGGCAGAGGTACAGGCCTCACCCTCCGCATGGTATGGCGATGCCCTTTGCCGCCATCGTGACCAGTCGCGGCTGTCCCTATCGCTGCGCCTATTGCTCCAAGCCTGTTTTCGGCAGCCGGTTCCGGGCGCAGAGTCCCGACCGCGTTG
>CAYQZZ010000152.1:0-2958 GCA_964422155.1 uncultured Dehalococcoidaceae bacterium
TAGAAAGTGGTACCCGCGCCTCTCCGTTTATCACCCGTATACTCGAATTTCTTCAGAAGGCTAAACCACTTCATAATTTTCTCCGGCTCGGTCAGAAAAGGCCAGACTTTCTCCGGCGGCGCTCCAATCTCGATAGACCTCTGTACTATCATTTCGCCCTCCTTCTCATTTATCCCCCTTCACCCCTTTACACTTAACATAACCGCATTTGGTTAACATAACTCTAAAAACGAATCCCAAAGCTGCCCAGCCTCGATTCGTTTCCCTTTAAAAATGTTTTGGTTTTGTCATACCTCTTAACTTTTGGTTATTGTATCTTGTATCTTGGTTATTGTCTTACTTATACCTCTTCACCATGAACCTGTATAGCTTCACCGGCTCGTCCGGCCCGATGCCGGCCTTCTGGCGGCAGATGTCTATCTGTTCGCCGACCGTATCCACACCCTCAAGGTCAGGCAGGAGCAGTCCCCTTCTCCATCCCGCCTCCACGATAGCGCCGTACCTCTTCGGGTCGAGCTGGCTTTCATTGTCAACCGGCTCGGGACTGGTGAGCACGTCCACGCTGTAATCGAGGTCTTTAAGCTCCTCCGGGGCGATGGGAGAAAAGCGGGGGTCGCGTGTAGCCGAGCTTATGGCATTGGTGATAATCTCTTCGGCCACGTTTTCCTGCTGCGGCTCGAATGTGCCGATGCAACCCCTCAGTGCACCGCGCTTATGAATTGAGACGAAGACGCCGGCTTTCTGCTTCATCTCCGGGGTGAGGTTTTTGGGAGGTGGTGGCTCTCTCCCTTCCCTGATATATATTTCCACCGTTTCTTTTGCCAGTGCCGTGATGGGGTTTATCGCCGCCTTTTTAAAGATAACGCCGGCATAGCCGACCACAGCATCATAATCTCCGGTAGTATCGCCGCTGGTCTGATATTTTACCAGCTCCGCTCCTTTAGCTCCCAGCTCTTTAGCCGCAGAGATAAGGCAGACCACCGGGCCATAGGCACACATCGATATGCTGAGTCTTTGATACCGTCGGGTCAGTTCATCCTCATTAAGTTCTAGCATGGCCTCTACCGCTTTTGTGTCCTTCTCGCTGGCAGAAGCGTGCGTCTCGTAGTGAGTCATATCACCACTGGCAAGAATCACCGCCTCTCTCTTCAACTCCTTAATCGCCCGGGCAATGTCCTTCCCGATTTCTTTATAAGCGGTAGCTTCGGCATGAGCGAGGATGATGGGTACTATCCGCACATCCGGCTTGAAATACTGCAGAAAGGGAATCTGTACCTCGACGGCGTGCTCCTCCTGGTGCGCCCGGTAGTCCTCCTCCAGATATTTAGAGACGGCTATAATTTTCTGTGCAAGCTCTGAGTCCACCTCAACATTGCCCAGTGGCGTCTTCCATGTCCCTTCAGGCATGACGCTGAACGGTTTCCCCAGGCCGGAATGGCTGGGCCCCATGATGATAAAGGTATCCTTGAATTTTACTCTGGAGATGGTCGCACCGGTCACCGGCCCGGAATACTGGTAGCCGGCATGAGGTACGAGCAGGCCAACGACCTCCTCTTTCGGCGCGTTTTTATCCACATACTTCGCAATCGTTGCCCTGAGTTCAGAAGCCGAGGCGGGATAGAAGTATCCGGCGACATATGGATTCCTTATCATTTCATCCCCTCCTTCAGGGCGAGTATTCAGGACGAGCCCTTCTCGCTGGGCGATCCTTCAGGATTAGCCTTCAGGACAGGCCTGAAATTCAACTCTGCTCCGCAGAACCGACATTTTGAGCCGTCCAGTCCGGTTACCTCCGTCTGGTAGCCGAGCCTCCTCACGTTGACTTTGCCGCAGGCATAGCATTTGGTGCTTTCGCTCTGGTGACCGGAGACATTGCCGGCGTAGATAAACCTGAGTCCTGCCTGGCGGCCTATCTCGCAGGCGTGGTCGATGGTCGCCAGCGGCGTCGTCGGCAGGTGCGTCATATTATGATGAGGATAGAAGCGGGTCACATGCCAGGGGGTCAGTTCGCCCAGCTCATCTCTTATCCAGTCAGCAATTCCCTTGAGTTGCTTATCATCATCGTTCATGGTGGGGATGATATTGGTGATAACCTCAACGTGCATACCCCATTTGTTTTTAGCGTGTTTGGTGACTTCAAGAATCTCCCTCCAGCGTGGTACGCCGGACAGCGCTTTATAGAACTCATCGGAGAAACCTTTGATATCGACACGCCAGGCATCTAGGTAAGGGCCGATGGTATCCAGGGCTTCGGGCGTGGCATAGCCGTTGGTCACATAGACGGTATAGAGATTGGCAGCTTTGGCTAATTTTGCTGAGTCGAGAGTATATTCGAACCAGATAGTCGGCTCATTGTAGGTCCAGGAGATGCCCTGGCAGCGGGACTGCTTGGCCAGTTCTATAGCTGCCTGCGGCTGGAGTTCCCGGCAGTCGTGCAGTAGAGAACTGCTATTGGCGGTGGAGATTTCCCAGTTCTGGCAGTGCTTGCAGTGGAAGTTGCAGCCCAGTGTGCCCAGTGAGAAACATAGCGTGCCGGGATAAAAGTGGAATAGCGGCTTCTTTTCTATGGGGTCGGCGGCGGCGGAAGACACCCTGGCATAGTTCAGGTTGAACAGGTTGCCGCCCTGATTCTGGTACATGCCGCAGACGCCATATTTCCCCGGGTTAATCCGGCAGCGCCACTGGCAGGTATGGCACCCTACCCTAGAGTCCGGCAGTTTCTCATAAAGCACGGCCTCATGCATGACCTGGCTCCCCCCACACCTTAAAGTCATTATAGCACCAGGCAGTTATCAATTATAGAGGGGTGACAAAACCAAATAATTTTTTTCAGGAAACAAATCGAAGCTGGACAGACGTGAATTGTTTTCAGAGTTATGTTAAGTGATTTGGGGTAAAGAGGGTTTTTTATTTACCTCTCCGAATTCTGGTAACTTTCAGGGGCCGCTTTCTTGAAGA
>CAYQZZ010000153.1:0-2958 GCA_964422155.1 uncultured Dehalococcoidaceae bacterium
AAGTCGCTGTAGCCCTTGCCTTCAAACTGCGACTCTATCTCTTTTTTATCACCGCCGGTGAAGAGCTGGTAAATGGTCAACAGGTTGTTAATGCCGGGGCGGCTTTCATCGAAGCGGATATCCTTCAGCGAGTCGGTGGTCGCCCGCGCTATTTTGGAACGGATGGCATCGGGCGTATCCAGCAGGTTGATAGCGTGGTTCGGGGCATCTTCGCTCTTGCTCATTTTTTTAGTCGGGTCGTCCAGCCCCATGATACGGGCACCGACGCTGGCAATCATGGGCTCCGGTAGCACGAAAGTCTCGCCGAATATGGAGTTGAAACGCTGGGCGGCATCCCGGGCAAGCTCGACGTGCTGTTTCTGGTCCTCACCCACCGGCACGACATCCGTCCTGTAAAGAAGGATATCGGCGGCCATCAGAGCCGGATAATCAAAGAGGCCGACGCTCACCTGCTCTTTGTGTTTGCCGGATTTCTCTTTAAACTGGGTCATGCGCTGCATCCACCCCATGGGAATGAAGCAGTTGAGAATCCAGGCAAGCTCGCTGTGGGCGCTGATGTGCGACTGCACAAAAACGATAGACCGCTCGGGGTCGATGCCGGCGGCTAGAAGCAGAGCGGTGACCTCGCGGGTCCTGGTTTTAAGTATTACGGGGTCCTGCTGGATGGTGATGGCATGGAGGTCTACGATGCAGAAGATATTGTCATACTTCTCCTGCATCGCCACCCAGTACTTGATGGCTCCCAGGTAATTACCTATCATTATTATACCCGTCGGCTGGATGCCGGAAAAGACACGCTTTTTCATCGGGACCTCCTGACACTGGAAAGTTTAGCATAAACACGAGCGTAGCGGCAAGGTGAATTGACGGCAAGTTTATAGAGTTGTTACCATGGAATGAATAGAGGTGAGACATGATAAAGAGCTTTAACGGAAAAACGCCAAGGATAGCTGCGTCGGCTTTTATCAGCGAGGCAGCCTATATCGTCGGCGATGTGGAAATAGGGGAGCACTCGAGCGTCTGGCCCGGGGCGGTAATCAGGGGTGACACCGGTCGGGTCGTCATCGGCAAATACACGGCAATTGAGGATAACTGTGTTGTCCACTCCGGGATACCGGGTAGGGCGGACACCTTTATCGGCGATATGGTGAATGTCGGCCATGGCGCGGTAATTCACGGTCGCAAAATCGGCCATAACGTGCTGGTGGGCATCAACGCCATTATCCTGCACGATGCGGAAATCGGCAACTTCTGTCTCATCGGCGCCGGCTGCCTTGTAAATGAAGCCATGATTATTCCGGATAATTCGTTTGTCGTCGGAGTTCCCGGAAAGATAAAAGGAAAAGTCTCGGAAGAGCAGATGCTCTGGCTTAGGGATGTGCCGCGGGAATATGCCGAGTTGGGGAAGCAATATAAAGAGGAAGGGCTGTAGGAGGGATTCTTAGACAGGCTCAGAATGAGCGGGGCGAGTTATCAGTGATGGGGAGGGAAAAGGGGCGGGTAAACGGATTGTTTCGTTTACCCTGAGCGTAGCTGAAGGGCAATGACATGATAAACATGTCACATTTTATCAGGTACTTTCATGCCCATGAGGTTAAGGGTTCTGCCAAGCACATGCTTGGCGGCTTTCACCAGCTTGAGACGCGCCCCGGTCATAGCTTTGTCGTCGGTGACCACCCGGCACTGCTTGTAAAAGGCGTGGAAGGCGGTAGCCAGGTCCTGGGCATAGTAGGTCAGGTGGTGGGGCTCCAGGGTCTGGGCTATCGTCTCGACTATTTCCGGGAGGAGCAGCATCTTGCGTATCAGAATAAGCTCCGGCTCGGTAGTCAGCCGGGAGACGTCGCCTTCACGGCTATCCGCTCCTTTTTCTTGGGCAACACGTAGAATGCTGGCGATGCGGGCGTGGGCGTACTGGACGTAGTAGACGGGGTTATCCGCCGATTGTTTTTTCGCCAGTTCCATGTCAAAGTCCATCTGGCTATCGGCGGTGCGGGAAAGGAAGAAAAAGCGGCAGGCATCGGTGCCCACTTCCTCGATAAGCTCACGCAGGGTGATGATGTCCCCGCTGCGCTTGGAGAGTTTGACAATCTCGCCGCCGCGGCGCAGGGTGACCATCTGGTGGACAATAATCTGGAGCCGCTCCGGTTCGATGCCGAGAGCCCCGGCGACAGCTTTCATGCGAGAGACGTGACCCATGTGGTCGGCGCCCCAGATATCGATAACGCGGTCAAACTTGCGTTCGATGAATTTGTTATAGTGATAGGCGATGTCAGCGGCGAAATAGGTGGGTGAGCCGTTGCTGCGGATGACAACGTTGTCTTTATCCTCACCGAGGGCGGTGGAGACGAACCAGGTGGCGCCTTCTTTTTCGGTAATATAACCGCCCTGACGCAGCAGCACCATCACTTTATCAAACTGTCCGTTTTCGTAAAGGGTCTTCTCACTGTACCAGACATCGAAATCGACGCGCAGCCGTTTCAGGTCTTCGCGGGTGCCGTCGAGTATCTTCGCTAAGCCCAGTTGTCCCAGTCGGTCGATTCCCTCGGCTTCCGGCATCTTTAGAAAGCGGTCGTCCTCCTCCTCGATAATCTCGGCGGCGAGGTCGACCATGTAAGTCCCCAGATAGCCCTCGGTGGGCATCTCGACATCCCGGCCGAGGGCCTGCTGGTAGCGAGCGTAGAGCGAGTGTCGGAAGGCGTCCATCTGGCTGCCGGCATCATTAAAATAGTACTCCCTCACGACGCTATAGCCGCTGGCGGACATGACGTTGCACAGGGTGCTGCCGAGGACGGCGCCGCGTCCGTGGCCGACGTGGAGCGGTCCGGTGGGGTTAAGACTGACGAACTCTATCTGTATCTGCTTCCCCTGTCCCAGGTCAATATTGCCGAAGGTATTACCGCTATCCAGTATCGATTCCACCTGCTGCGTCAGCCAGTCGGATTTGAGGGTGAAGTTGAT
>CAYQZZ010000154.1:0-2946 GCA_964422155.1 uncultured Dehalococcoidaceae bacterium
GTGGCCAAGGCTGTAGAAGAGGGCAGCCAGGCGATAATCTGCGCTTCGACCGGCAACACCAGCGCCTCCGCGGCCGCCTTCGCGGCTTACTGCGGACTCGAATGTATTATCGTTATCCCCGGGGGAAAAATCGCCATGGGTAAGCTGGCCCAGGCCATAGTACATGGGGCTAAGGTAGTGGCTATCGATGGTAATTTCGATAAAGCGCTCAGTATTGTGCGCAGCCTTACGGAAAAGCACCCGGTGACGCTGGTGAACTCCCTCAATCCTTATCGCATCGAGGGACAGAAGACGGCTGCCTTCGAGATTGTCGACGTCCTCGGCGATGCGCCGGACTATCTCTTTCTACCAGTGGGTAACGCCGGTAATATAACAGCCTACTGGAAGGGCTTTAAAGAATATTACGGGGCTGGCAAGGCGACCAGGAAGCCGAAGATGTACGGTTTCCAGGCCGAGGGTGCGGCGCCGATTGTGCGCGGTCATGCCATCGAGAAGCCGGAGACGGTAGCCACGGCCATACGCATCGGCAACCCGGCCAGCTGGCAGAAAGCCGTGGCCGCCCGCGATGAGTCCGGCGGCATTATCGACATGGTCAGCGACGAAGAAATACTCTCCGCCCAGAGAATCTTGGCTTCCGAGGCCGGGGTCTTCGGCGAGCCGGCTTCGGCGGCACCGCTAGCCGGTTTAATCAAACTTACGAGCCAGGGGAAGGACTTTTCGGGTAAGGTTATTGTCGGCGTGGTCACCGGCACCGGACTCAAAGATACCGAGACCGCCCTGAAGAAAGCCCCGCAGATTATAGAGCTACCGGCAGATATCAAGGCGGTGGAAAAGGCCCTGGGGTGGGGCTAGACACCCAATTTCCTCTCCCTTGATGGGAGAGGCTAGGTGAGGGTGAAATCTCTTTCTTCTGTTCGCCCCCTCACCTTAATCCTCTCCCGCGAAGGGGAGAGGAGACTGGTTTTTTTGGGTTGAAAAAGGAGGCAGGCATGATTGACGAGGCCAGGATTAAGAAAGCGGTACGGGATATTATCGAAGCTATCGGGGAAGACCCTTCCCGTGAAGGCATAAGAGACACACCCCAGCGCGTGGCGGAAATGTACGCCGAGCTTTTCCAGGGCCTCCATAAAGACCCGAAGGAAGACCTGGAGGTGGGCTTCGAGTTGGGTCACCGCGAGATGGTAATTCTCAAAGACATCCCGTTTTACTCCATGTGTGAGCACCACCTCCTGCCGTTTTACGGCGTCGCCCACGTGGGCTATATTCCCAATGCTGAGGGACGTATCGTCGGCATAAGCAAACTGGCCAGGGTGGTGGAGACGATCGCCCGGCGCCCCCAGGTGCAGGAGCGCATGACAACAGAAATTGCCGATGCTATCGACGAGGGGATAAAGCCGGCCGGGGTAGCGGTGGTTATCCAGGCGGAGCACCTCTGCATGACCATGCGGGGCATCAAGAAACCGGGAAGCAACGTTATAACCTCGGCCATCAGAGGGGCATTCCGAAGCAAGTCGGCCAGCCGCGCCGAGTTCTTCTCATTGATTCAGGGGAAGTAGACTGTGACAGAATATCTCCATGTACTCTTGACAAAATATCTCCCTTTCTTTATAATAGAAAGTAAAAAGAAAGTAGGAGGTATATCATGAGGTTCGTAATAGGTGGTCGCGGCTATGAAATAAATAGAGATAGCGTCCTTAATTCAACTAGAGGCGTTTCTCCGAAGCCTTTTGACGGCCGTAATAAGTACTACGTGGAACTTCACGGATTGAGATATCCAATTAAGCAACCTATCCATTTAGTAACAGGATTACCTTATACGGCTGGTTTTACAGCGCAATATGCTCATCACATTCTTACCAAAGTAGGTTTTACAGTTCACTTATTACAAGCAATGAATGGAATAGAGCCGATACGCAGTACTACTACCAGCACTACTACAATTGAGGGTACGAAGAAGTTCGCTATTACTCTAGAACAAGATGAAGACGGCTTTATCGTTGCCAGTTGCCCGGCTTTGCCCGGCTGCCACTCGCAGGGGAGAACTGAAGAAGAGGCTATTGCCAACATTAGAGAGGCCATTCGGGGTTATGCCGCTAGTATGCGCAGGCATGGAGAACCAATACCCAGCATCATCGAAGTACGAGAAGTGGAGGTCGCCGTTTAATGTCTCACCTCCCGATAATCTCAGGAGATGATTTCGTCAGAGCTATACGGAAGGTAGGCTATCATTGGGATCATACCGAAGGCAGCCACATGATACTGCTTCATCCATCAAAGGGCAGGCTTTCCGTACCAAGACACAAAGAGTTAGGCAGTGGACTGTTGCGGGCTTTGATTAGGGATGCCGGACTAACCAGAGATGAGTTTCTTGTATTACTTTAAAGCTAGCTGAAGTTAAAATTAAATATCCAGATTCGCATACTTGGCGTGTGCCTGGATAAAGGCCTTGCGCGGCGGGACCTCGCCGCCCATCAGCATCTGGAAAGTTTCATCCGCCTTGGTAGCGTCCTCAATATTTACTTCAAGGATGGTGCGCGATGCCGGGTTCATGGTGGTCTCCCAGAGCTGCTCCGCGGACATTTCACCGAGGCCCTTGTAGCGCTGGAGCTCATTCTTTTTCGAGGTGCTCTTTTTCAGCGTCTCGTCCTTTTCCTGTTCCGAGTAAACCCACTTAACGCCTTCACTGGTCTTGATGCGGTATAAAGGCGGCTGGGCGATGAACAGGTGCCTGGCGTTGATGAGCTTGTTCATGTGACGGAAGAAGAAGGTGAGCAAAAGGGTGCGGATATGGGAACCGTCGACGTCAGCATCGCACATCATGATGACGCGGTGATAGCGTATTCTCGCCGGGTCGAAGTCATCATCGATACCGGCGCCGATGGCGGTGATAATGGTGCGTATTTCCTCGTTAGCGAGCATCTTGTCCGGCGGGGCTTTTTCCACGTT
>CAYQZZ010000155.1:0-2922 GCA_964422155.1 uncultured Dehalococcoidaceae bacterium
ATACAGAGCAAAACAATTAAAGTTGACGGACTCGATGTCCGTTACTACACGGCCGGGCAGGGAGAACCCCTGGTGGTGATTCACGGCGGCGGTGGCGATGCCCGTACCTGGCGGCATAATATAGCCGAGCTTGCCGAGAATTACACGGTCTATGCCCCGGACCTGCCCGGTTATGGCGGCAGTCAGCCGCTGGATGGCGCCTACTACATACCGGAATTGGTTGAGTTCGTGGATAAATTCGCCAGAAGTCTCGGGCTGGAGAAGTTCAACCTCGTGGGGCATTCGCTGGGGGGCGGCATCGCCCTAAACTATGCCCTCAAGTCCCCACACAAAATAAAGAAGCTGGTGCTGGTGAGTAGCCTGTGCCTGGGTCGGGAAATCGCTTTCTGGGTCAGGCTCTTCTCGCTTCCGGCTTTAATACGTTCTATCGGGGCTTTGACAATCGCGGTGCTCAAGAGTGTCAAGTGGGTGGTCAAGCAGATGAATCCGGTGGAGTTCATTATGCCGCTTTCCCCTGCCAGTATGACCGTCGGCGGCAGCATCACCACGTTCTGGGAGCAGACTCTGGTGCTGGAAAACCGACTCTCCGAGGTAACGATGCCGACGCTGCTCGTGTGGGGGGCTAAAGACCCCATTGTGCCGGTAAGGCAGGCTTACCGGGCGTCGAAAGTAATTCCCGATTGCCGGGTAGAGGTCTTTGAAAACCGCGGCCATAACGTCCATCGCGACGAACTCAAGCAATTTTCCAGCGTTATCACCAGATTTCTGGGCTAGTCCTTCCCGGTCTTATGAGTCGTCTGGTATTCCCGGAACTCTTTGACGATATCCTTATGCCGGACGAGCACCTCGCCGATGCCGTACTGTTTACTGAGTCGCAGCGGCACACAGCAGCAGGAACAACAACTACATATTGCGTAGAAGTCTTCGCGGCATTTCACGATGGTCAAAATCAGCCCTCTCCGCTGGCTGTCCCGCAATATTTCCCTCGCTTTTTCTCTGGTAATCTCCCGCGAGTCCCCGGGCATTGTTTCCAGAAAGATGTGTCTTGACGGACCGAGCAGTATCTCGGCATCCAATGGGTGGTCGCATTTCTGATATATTTTCCGGCAGGTGCACGGGGCTACGGCCACGCCCTCGGCTACAGACACGAGTTCTTCCGCCTCTGTCGGCGTGAGCAGGTAAGCATGATGCAAATTACGTCCATAGGCATTGGCTATGCGTCTGACCAGCCGGCCGAGCCATGGTATCCGCGTCCACCTGGCGAAGAACATATAGAACCTCAGGACGCTTTTGCGGTGACTGCCGTAGAGCTTGAGAGTGTGATGCATAATAAAATCACCAGCCTTAGAGACGCGGTTTGCAGATAATCTCTTTCACCTTGAGGTTGAAGAAATGGTGCACGTAATCCGGCTGAAGGACCAGGGCCGTATCGGCACCCCGGCCGGTGCCGCCTATGGAGATAACCTCTTCATCGGTGCGCACCAGTCCGGCATCCGCCGCCATGGCGGCTATCTCGCAGGCCACTTTCATGCCCTGGCCGAACATTCTGAGCGTCATGGCGATGATATCGCCCATAGCCAGTGAAGGTGGCGGTGGACCACCGGAGGGACCCAGGGAGCGGTGAATACCGCCCATGGCGTGAGTGGTGGTGAGTATGATGCCGCCCTTTTTCTCCACGATTTTGCGGTTCTCGTCGGTGAACTCCTGCGTGTTAGGTTCCCGCATGCCGGTGACATGGGTGACCACGATTACTTTACATCCCCTGAAGACGCCCACCGCTTTGGCGGCGGTCTTGCCCACGGTAGAAGCTACCACTATTGTCTTAATGCCCAGTTCTTCCGCCCTTTTTTTAGCCAGGGAGAGCGTTTTACCGGTATTTGCTTCTCCACCGGGTTTTTCAAAATAGACTGTCTTTGATTCCATTTTTCTCCTTTTTATTTCCGATTATGTTATTGTCGAGTGTTACGGCCTGACCACGTAATTTCTCAGGGTGCCAATGTTTTCTATCTTTACTTCTACCGTATCGCCCGGCTGCATCGGGCCGATGCCGCTGGTGGTGCCCGTGGCGATGACATCGCCGGGGAGCAGGGTCATGATATGTGAGATAAAGCTCACCAGTTCGAAGACGGGAAAAATGAGGTTGCTGGTACTGGTCTTTTGTTTGATTTCTCCGTTGAGATGGGTTTCCAGCGAAAGACTGGCAGGGTCCAGCTCGGTCTCGATGCAGGGACCGATGGGGCAAAAGGTGTCGAAGCTCTTGGAGCGCGTCCACTGCTTGTCCCGGGACTGGAGGTCGCGGGCGGTAACGTCATTGACGCAGGTGTATCCCAGAATGTGATGGCCGGCCTCTTCTTTCGATACGTGCCGCGTAATTGATTTTATCACCACGCCGAGCTCGCCTTCATAATCGACCCTTTGCGATGATTCAGGGTAGATGATATTGTCTTCCGGGCCGATGACCGAGGTCGATGGCTTGAGGAATATGAGAGGTTCGGTCGGTATGCGGTGGCTCATTTCTTCGCCGTGACTGCGGTAGTTCACCCCCAGGGCAATGATTTTAGAGGGTAAACAGGGCGGCAACAGCCTTATATCACTTAGCCTGTGATGCTGGTTGGTAGTCTTTATTATATTAAAAGGAGTGCCATCTAGGCTTTGAATAGCATCGCTGTACAATATCCCGTATTCCGCCTTTTCCCCGTGGGTAAAGCGCACGATTTTCACAATTTGAGTTTATCATTCGGTCATACGGAGTTTCAAGTAGAATTACACAGATAGTGTTTAGTATTAGTCTGGTGTCATTCCCGCCCCGTATCGGTGTACGGGGTAAACTCCGGTGGGAATCCAGAGGTGGGATAAGGTGAGGTCTAGATTCTCGGGTCAAGCCTTCAGGCTGAATCAGGCTGAAGCCCGAGAATGACATTA
>CAYQZZ010000156.1:0-2887 GCA_964422155.1 uncultured Dehalococcoidaceae bacterium
TCCGGCGGCAGGATGCAGATGTTTTCGTCCTGCAATATCTGGTAGTAAAACTGGTCGCTCGTCTCGATTGGCGAATAGAGGAGCAGGCCCCGCGGCGTTATCCGGGCGTGCGCCCAGAACTGCTCTTTATCGAACCCTGAGTAGGTGGACATGTTGAAGCTGACCAGGTTCAGCTCGTCGAGGTAGCCGAAAACCCTGAGCAGGCCGGCCGAGAAATCGCGCAGGTCGTCTTCCGTAAGCTCTGCAATCGAAGCTTTGCCCGGGAATACCACGAGTGTATCCGAAAGGCGTCCCCTGGGCACGAAGCCGGTGAGCCACTCCGTCCCGCCGATTTTCCCCACCCACCTTTCTCCCGACCGCCTTTCCTGCTCCAGCAGGTCGCTCCAGTAGTTCGTCCCCTTTTCTTCGTAATATTTCTGAGAAGCATCGAGGATTTGCTTTTGATAGGTGGTGGGGGAATAGCCGGCGTTGCCCTGGAGGTGCGGGTGGACGAGGCTGCCCCCAGAAGGCGGCATATAGTTCCAGGCCATGAAATGGTATTTCGCCTCGGGGTCGGCCTTCTGGACGGCTTTGATATACGAATGCGCCGCCAGCAAAGCGTTATGCACCGTCTCCAGGTCGAATTCGCTCAGGGGGATAAAATGCTTATCGGAAATAACCACGACGACGCCATAAACGTCGTAAGGGCCGGCATTCGGGAAAGCCAGGGCTTTACCCTTACGAATCAAACCCTCGGGGATAAGGTCGGGCGGGAAGCGCGGCGTGATTTGCTCGACGAGCGGCGGGCAGAACGGACAGTTCAGTTCCCTCGACCTCTTCTCCAATGCCTTTAAGTCCGGCCGGATAATCCTCTCCGGCGAAAACTGCACGAGGCGGCAGGAACGGCCTGTCAGGGGGTCGAAGCGGAACTCCAGCGGGATATCTGCCTCGATAAACTGGTCAGTGCCATCGCGTTTCATTATCCGGGATAGCATTACCTCGCGCTTGAACTCTATCGGGCTGAACTTGGCTGATTTCATAATTGAAATTGAAAAAACACCCTGTCATTCTGGCGAAGGCCAGAATCCATTCCCCCCTTTTCCATACCTCTGGATACCAGCTTTCGCTGGAATGACAACTTGTTTGAATGGGACGGATTGCTTCGTCGCTTCGCTCCTCGCAATGACAACATTGTTTTAGACAATTTTCTCTCCGATCCTACTTAACGATGTTGCTTATATGCTTGAATTTGTCCCCTTTGGCCACCTTGAGCAGCTCGAAAAGCGCCATCTCCGTGGTGGTCGGACTGATGCCGGCGGCCCCCATCTTGAAAAGAGAGACCAGCTTATTCTCCGGCTCTCTCGAGGAGACACAGTCGACTACCACCTGGACTTCATAGCCTGCCCGTGATAGCGCCATCGCCGTCTGGTAAACGCAGATGTGCGCTTCGATGCCGGCAATGAGCACCTGCCTGCGTTTCAACGACTCCAGCGACTTGCAGAAAGGCTCCTCGTCGCAGCAGTTGAAGCAGACCTTTTCTATCGGCTTGATATCAGGCAGGAGCTCCTTTATCTCCGGGATGGTCGGCCCCAGCCCCCTGGGATACTGCTCGGTCAGGACTACCGGTATCTCCAGCACCTTTACCCCCTTGATGAGCTTTACCACGTTGCGGAGGAGTTTTTCCTTGTCGTGCATGACCGGGAATAGCCTTTCCTGAAAGTCGATGACAACGAGGACGGTGCTATCGGTGGTAAGCATCGTTGGCGCGTTCATGGGATTATTACCTCAATTCCTTAAATTCAAATGCCGGACTCACGAATCCGGCCAGCGTAAATAGTATAGATTCTTATCTGATGCGTGTCAAAGCGGTTTGGTTACGGGCTATCCCCGCCGGCACAGGAAATAGAAAACAAAATTGTGCCGGGAGTCAATTCGCGCTTGAGTCTCACCCTGATTTCTACACCGGCCGTAAAGTCCCCGCGAAAACCTGCCAGGCCAGGGCTGACTTGGCAATCAGGCTCAGCAGCACGTACGCTCTCTCGCCGAACAGGTAGTCGCGCCACGGCCCCACTTTTTTATACTGTAGCACCATGTTGAGCGCGAAGCTGAAGAAGAAGACGAAAAGCGTCGGCAGGATGATGTAGACGAAAGTGGGCACGCCCCCTTCGGTTTTAGCCAGCGAGCCGAAGAAGTAGATGGCGATGGCAATCCACGGTGCCACGCCGGCTATACAGCCGACGATATAGGAAGTCCAGTTCGTCTTCTCCGTGACCTGGTTGTGAATTTCCATAACTAGACCGCAGAGGTTCATCACGGCGGTAAGCACGAAAGCCATGATAAGGGCACCGAGGTCGTAGACGCCGCACAGCATGCCGATAAGTACAATCATAAGCGAAGCGCTGAGCGAATATTCGTACCAGCGGGCGTAGTTGATGCCCTTCTTCAGGTTATTGACGTACCACCCGAATGCAACCGGAGAGGCAACGGTGAAATGGGCTACGGCGGATATCAGCAGGAACACGGCGACCATGATGCCGAAGGGCAGATTGACGAGGACATTGGTAACCGGCCAGAGCTTACCGATATCGGCCTGGTAAGTCAGGAATGACGTTGTCACAGGTAATTTGAAATTGTTGCTCAGGAGAATGATAAGTAATGCCTGGACGAGGTGGAGAAAACCCATGAAGATATTGTAAATGCGTAGTCTGGTAAACTGTGGCTCGTAACTCATCGGTATCCTCCTTTTGAAAATAAACTTTTCTATAATCTCATGGTATCTTGATAAAGTTCAAATAGTCAATAATTTTGGCATATTTTAGTGAAAATGTAATATTTTTGTTATACTTTGCTTATAACCGCCCGGCTTTATCAAGAATAAAGAAAGAAGCTTCATTGAATAGCCGCCAGA
>CAYQZZ010000157.1:0-2871 GCA_964422155.1 uncultured Dehalococcoidaceae bacterium
AGCGAAGCCGAACTCCTGATACACATCGGCACCAACCCTGATGACCCGATGGACCTTGGAGCGGAGGTCGAATTATACATGGGGCCGGAGCTGGAAAGACACGTCATCACCAGGACCACCGTGGTCTTCATCCCGCCGAATTTCATCCATGCGCCCTGGAATCCTTTAAAAACAGTGAAGCCTTGGATATTTATTGAAATCAACCAGGGACTCCGCCATACCGAAAAATTCTATCCGCAGCTATTGACCAAGGAACAGAGGGCTGTATTGGACTGGAATTTCTGGCATGACGATGCCATGAGTGAAGGATATCCTAATATGGTCAAACCGAAAGGCAGATAAATAATATTATCAATAAAGGATTAAGGAGGCGAAACAGTGGCAGGATATGTTGGACCAATTGAAAAACAGACTTTAAGAAATAATTATTTCAGGCAAGTATTGATTACCGGGAAGCATGCTCAGCTGGTAGTGATGTGCCTGCAACCCGGTGAAGAGATCGGTATTGAGGTGCATGAGATTGTTGACCAGTTCTTTCGCATCGAGCAAGGTGAAGCAGCGTTTATTTTTGGCGGAAAGGAAAAGCATCTGGTAAGAGACGGCGATGCAGTTATAGTGCCGGCAGGCATATACCATAATGTCATAAATGCTTCGAAGACCACGGCAATGAAGCTATATACGATATACTCTCCTCCCAACCATCCCGATAAGACCGTGCATAAGACAAAGGCCGAGTCTGAGAAGGCTGAAGCGGAAGAGCATCATTAGTAAGACAGGGCTTGTTTGTCCCTGGAATGGGCAATCCTTATGAGAATGCCCTGATGGAGAGCTTCTTCGTATTGACATAAGATATTTTTTAGAGTAAATTATTATGAGTTTACGCGGAGGGATAAACATCTCTATCATGAGGACATTCATATTAATACTTACCCTTTTTTTTCTTATTATAGCTATTTATGGTTGTGATTTTAGTAACAACGAACAACAAAATGCAAAAAGTCCCGGTCAGTCTGAAGAAATCACTCCTGAGCCACAGCCGTCTCCTTCTGTCCCAACTCAACAAGATCCGCTGACGGACGCAGTAGTGAAGTCGGATTTAATTGTATTAGGGAATATTACCGATAAACAATATGAAGTGGTAACAGTTGAGTCAGAGAACATTACCGGAAAATTCACCTACACCGTATTCACTCTTACAGTTGAAAAGGTGGTAAAGGGAGACCCCGACACTAAGGAAGTCTTGATCAAAGTAGAAGGCGGTCCCATTGGTGACGTATACCAAGCACCAACTGGATGGTATTTTTCAATATCGGATAGAGTACTGCTTAGTCTTAATAAGGGAGACGATAATATTTATTCCCTCCCATATCCAGGCGTACTCTGGATCAAAGGCAGCAAAGTAATATCAAACCCAGAACTCCAGAACATGATGGGCTGCGTCTGTAAGATATTGAGGGAAAATAATATTCCAATCTCCTTGGATGAACCATGCCCGGAGCCTGCTGAGCCTGTTTTACGCCCTAATTAGGTAACTCTATCAAACCCTGAGTTGCCAGAAAATAATCCATAATCAAGAGGTAATTTAATTCGTTGCTGTACCTATATTATTTGTGAGGAAAATAAGGTAACAACGTCATCAATAAAGGGGGGAGGGGTTGGCTCGTTTCATTTTTGCTCCTGATTAAATTAACCTATAAAAATGAGGTGGCGCCGGTCTGCGAGGTATCATAGCCGCCGACTTTATTCACGACCGCTTTAAATTCGTCGCTGATAACCGTGCTTAATATCGGAGCAAGCAGTTCGCTCCGGTAATTGGCAATAGGTATCACCAGGTCGTATCTCTCCCTGAACAGGGGGAGGAAATCGAGATTGCAGCTGCGGGCGGCCGCCTCGATTCCCAGGGCTACATCAGCTTCACCGTGGGCAATACTCAGCCCAACGGCAAGGTGTGTATCCATCTCTCGCTCGTAACCCTTTATTCCGGATGAAGGGATACCTAGCTGATGCAGCTGTATATCAAGAAGCACTCTGGTGCCGGCTCCTTTCTGGCGATTGACAAAGGTTATATCCGGGCGCTGTAAATCGATAATCCCTTTTATCTGCTTGGGATTGCCGCTGGCAAACATCAGCCCCTGAATTCGGTAGGCGAGATGCACGATGGCAACCTCGCGGCCCGGCAGCACTCTTTTAACATAGGGATAGTTATACTCACCGGTTTCCTCGTCCAGCAGGTGAATGCCGGCCAGGTGGGCCCTTTCTTCCTGGATAGCGATAAGCCCCCCGAGGCTGCCGGCGTGGGTAACCTGAATTTTGATTTTATCGTCGTGCTTCTTGACCAGGTCCACCAGAATAGTTAAAGCCATGTCGTGGCTGCCGACGATACGAATAGTATCTTTATCTTCGGCGATGCCCGGCGCCTCTTCCGGTTTTTCTACGGCCACCTGTCTTTCTTCACGCCATCGCGCTAATTGCAGATAGAAGGTCGCTTCGATATCTTCGGGGCTGTAGCCCATGCTGAGAGCTTTAAGGATATCATTACTGACTATATCCGAGAGGCGTCTCTGGCGTTCTAAAAGAATTTTCGGGTCATCCGCCCTGGCGGTAACCACGGTACCGCCGCGCCTGCGGGCCACAATAACTCTCTCCTGTTCGAGTAACAGGTAGGCCCTCAATATGGTGTTCTGGTTAACGTTAAGGAAACCGGCCAGCTGTCTTACCGGGGGTAAGTGGTCTCCGGGCTTAAGCTTCTCCGTAGCGATAAGCTGCCTGACCTGTGCTGCTATCTGCAGGTGCAGAGGGTCCTTGGAATGCTGGTCAATCTGTAAATCTGTAATATTCATTTGTTATATCATAATTATTATATTATAAAAG
>CAYQZZ010000158.1:0-2867 GCA_964422155.1 uncultured Dehalococcoidaceae bacterium
CCGTGCGCCTTGGCCCCCCGGACGTCGTAGGCCGGCATTTCCAGTCCCTTGACCTGCATGGCATAGTCCCCGGTGCCTTTACCAATTTTCCTGGCGGCTTTCTTTGTGCCCTGTCCCAGAAGCTCCCCGAGCCCTTCTTTATAAGAAATCCGCCGCAGCATTTCAATCATGGCGGCGTGATTGCCGAATTTCAGGTCGAGTCCGTCGGTATCCTTCTTCGTGAGTATGCCCTTTTCATAGAGCTCCATAGCCCAACCGATAGCGACTCCGGCCGAGATGGTATCGATGCCGTACTCGTCGCAAAGTCGGTCGGCGGCGATGACGGCGGGCAAGTAGTCCACGCCGACAGTGCTTCCCAGGGAATAAGTGGTCTCGAACTCCGGTCCTTCGCTGAGGTAGCCGGCATAAGGCCCCGAGGTAACCAGCTTGACCTGGCTGCAGCCTACCGGGCAATCGTGGCAGGGGTTTCGGGTGATAATCATGGTGTCCTGGGCTTTAAGGCCGAGCCCCGGTATCATGTTAATCTGTCCGGTGGCCGACCAATTTTTAATGGAAAAGATGCCCATCTCGGTCATGGCATCGACCACCATGGGCGTGCCGGCCTTGGAGAACTGGGGATAGAGCACGGCGCTGTCTTTCATGCTCTTGTTCATCGCCTGCCGGGCTTTTTTAAAACTTTCGGAATTGGCGATGGCCGGCTTTTTGGTGCCACGTACGGCGATGGCTTTAAGGTTTTTGGAGCCCATCACCGCCCCCAGCCCCTTTCTGCCCGCCGCCCGCCGCTCGTTGATGATACAGGCAATGGGGACGCACCTTTCGCCGGCCGGACCGATACAGGCAATCCGGAAATTATGGTCGCCTAGCTCCTCTTTGATAAAGAGCTGGGTATCGGTGGTCATCATGCCGCTCAGTTTTTCGGCGTTATGGAAGCGGACTTCGCCGTCTTTGATAGAGATATAGGTGGGCTTTTCCGCCTTACCTTCGATGACGATCATGTCATACCCGGCTTTCTTCATCTCGGTGGGGAATTGACCTCCTGCCAGGGCCATACCCATAGCGCCGGTAAGCGGGGATTTGGCGGCGACGGCCATGCGGCTGGCGCAGCTGGCCCCGGTGGCTGTAAGCGGGCCGACCGCAAAGATAAGCCTGTTCTCTTTATCTAGGGCGGGAGTTCCCGGTTTTAACTCGTCGTACAGGTATTTAATGGCAAAACCGGCGCCGCCGAGGTAGTTTCTGGCTAATTCCTCGGAGACGGCTTCCTCTTTAAATGACAGGTTGCTTAAATTTACCCTCAGTATCTTGCCCGTATATCCACCTCTATACATGAAACCGCCTCCTTTAAGTGATTTTTTTACTCAAATTTCAGGTTTAAAAAATCCCCGGTTACCCCTGCAAGGAATAGGTTCTCGATATAATAACGCGTTTGACAAGAGGAACCCATAACGACCCGTAAACCATAGGCTGTCGCTCCTATCAACGCAGTCGATAATATCGACTTCTCCAACTATGGCGCCGCGATGAAATTGTACTGTGCGATATTCATCGCGTTGCTGAGGAGTGAGCTTTTCCAGTATCAATCGCTCGGAACTACTATTAGCAGGAACATCGATTATTTTACCGGCGTGAATGTAAATCCTGCCTCGAACTTTTGTACGCCGTCCCCGGTTTTCGATATCCTTATATCCCACACAGATTAACCATGCCCACGGTTGTCTCACTGATAAAGCTTTCATATCTCTTTAACTTGTACCTCACCCCCTTTGTCCCCCTCTCGAAGGGCTAAACACTATGTCATATCCGCTGGGCTTATCACCCTCCATTTCGAGAGGGATGTTGGCCGACAAATCAAAGTGATAATCGTCTCGGGATGTGTTGGGATGGATGGTTACATGCAGGTCAAACATCTCCGCAAATCTAGCTCTCACATTATCCGGGGCGTGGTATAACTCACTGGTTATTCCCTCCGTCCAATATTCGGCCAGCTTCTTAAACGTAGCCATGTCCGGTGGTGCCGGCTCGCCGCTAAATTCTTCCAGTCTGCCCAACTGTTCATTAATTATACGCTCTTCCGACTTGATTTGCCTGCATGCTGTTAGCAGTTCCTCCTCGGTAATTATACCCTCAGCCTGCTGCCAAGAGTACTGTCGCCTTTTCTGCTGTAGTCGGTTTATTTGTTCCTGTAGCCCACTGACCTGTCGCTCTATCTTTGCTTTTTGAGCTTTCCAGGCCCGCCGTTTATCTTTTACAGCCAGTCCCAGAGCTTCGAAGCTGGTCAAACACTCTACGAAGGTATACCATACAGCATCGCTGAGTCTGCGCCAAGGGATCTTTACGTTGGGGCATGGCGGCTGAGCCAGAATTGGGTCAGAGCGGAGGCAGGCGCAACCGTTCTTCTTTCTCAGGTTATACTTGTGTCCGCATAACCCGCAGATGACGCGTGAGGTTGGCCATTTCCTCTTGCCGAACCCGAAGCTCTTTTCGCGGTTACGTTTCAGGTTGGCCAATATATGCCCGGCTTGTTCTTCTGATATTCGGGCAGGAACCAGGTTCCTCAGCTCGTAACCACCCCAGTCCCATATCCCGGCGTAACGCCTGGCATGACTCAGGACATTGGCCACCGTGGTACGGGGTATTTCCTTATCGGCCGGAGTTCTCACGTCTCTCTCCTGTAACTCTCTGGTTATCTGGTTAATGCTGTCCCCACGCAAAGCCCTCTCCAGTATCTCATCGACAATGGCTATGAATGAGTCAGGCGTGAACTTCTTGTCGGCCAGGGTATAACCGAGCATACCATAACCGACGCCGGCCGGAAGCTTGCCTTCTGCAGCCGCGCGGCGGCGTCCCGCGTTCAGGTTGGCCATTGAAAT
>CAYQZZ010000159.1:0-2853 GCA_964422155.1 uncultured Dehalococcoidaceae bacterium
ATGGCAAAAAAGGTAAAAGCAGTAATTAAACTACAGATTCCGGCCGGACAGGCTAATCCGGCGCCGCCGGTAGGTCCGGCTTTGGGCCAGCACGGAATCAATATCATGGCTTTCTGCAAGGAATATAATGAACGGACGGCTAACCAGGCCGGTTCCATCATACCCGTGGAAATAACCGTATACGAGGACAGGTCTTACACCTTCGTTACCAGGACGCCGCCGGCATCTGATTTGCTAAAGAAAGCCCTGGGTTTGGAAAAGGCGGGCGGTCGCGCGGGACATGACGTCGCTGGGACAATTTCTAAGCAGAAGCTCCGTGAAATTGCCGAGCTTAAAGCGAAAGACTTGAATGTTAAAAGTATTGAGGCCGCCGAGCGGACCATCGAGGGGACCGCCCGGAGTATGGGAATAAAGGTGGAGTAACATGGTTAAACACGGTAAGAAATATCGGGAAGCAGCCGCTAAGATTGATAGAACCGTAGCCTATCAACCGGAAGAAGCCATCGGGCTGGTTAAAAAATCAGCCCCCGCCAAGTTCGATGAGACCGTTGAGCTTCATTTGCGCATGGGCCTCGACCCCCGTAACGCCGCCCAGCAGGTGAGGGGCGTAGCGCTGCTGCCTCACGGACTGGGCAAGAAAGTGCGTGTGCTCGTTTTTGCCCAGGGAGAGGCGGAAAGGATAGCCACCGGCGCCGGGGCCGACTTTGTCGGCGGGGATGACCTTATCAAGAAAGTAGAGGAAGGCTGGGTTGATTTCGATACCGCTATCGCTGTGCCGGAGATGATGGGTAGGGTGGGTAAACTGGGTAAAATCCTGGGCAGGAAAGGATTGATGCCCAATCCAAAATCGGGGACGGTTGTCGCCATGAATGATTTGCCCAGGGTAATCGAGGATGCCCGTAAGGGCAGGGTGGAATATAAACTGGACAGGACGGCCATTATCCATGTACCCCTGGGTAAGGTCAGTTTTGAAGAAAAAATGCTGGTAGACAATCTCACAGCCATAATGGAAGCGGTGGTTAAGGCTAAACCCAGCGGCAGTAAAGGGCAATATGTCAAGAGCGCTTATGTTACCACCACCATGGGGCCGAGTGTCAAACTGGACCTTTCGTCCGCCATGGCTTTAAGCGCCAGCTAGGTACATCGTTTGATACGGGGCGTTTAAGAGGGGCGTAAGCCCCTCTTCCTCTTTCCCCTCTTTCCTTTCAAGGAGAGGGGGCAGGGGGTGAGGTACGTGAATAAAACTTTACGCTGCCGCATAATTGTGGTAAAATAACATGTTAACAATAGAATAAAGAGTCCCTAGACAGCGGGTGTCCCGATTCTCTCGGGACTTAATGAGATTAATGCCTGCCGAGGATTTAGTAAAACTGGATTTTATGTTTGGTCCTTGTGCATTAGGCACAGGGACTTTTTCTTTACATAAAATGAGTTTTTCAGGGATTATCGTAGCTTTCCGGGAGGTATGAGTAATGGCGACAGAAAAAAAGGTGAAGATTGTTGAAAGCCTGCAGGAGACGTTCTCCAAATGTAATATCGGCATACTGACAGACTACCGTGGACTGAAGACGTCCGAACTAAACGATTTACGTCGTAAACTGAGAGAAGCCAATGTAGAGTATAAAGTGGTGAAGAACTCGCTAGCGCAGATCGCGGCGAAGAACGTCGGCATGGAGCAGGTGGTAGCTTCTCTCGAGGGTCCGATGGCGGTGGCTTTCGGCTACGGAGATGCAACTCAGGCGGTTAAAGCCCTTTCCGACTATATACGCATCACCAAGTCAATCCTGAGTATCAAAGGAGGCTTTTTAGCGGCTAGGGTCTTAAGTGCTAAAGACCTGGAGACGCTGGCCAGGTTGCCATCGAGAGAGGTGCTGATAAGCAGAGTAATTGGCGGGATGCAGAGTCCTATCTATAGATTGGTAAATGTGCTTGCGGGCCCTATCAGGGGTATTATGGGGGTGCTGCAGGCTAGAATTAAACAACTGGAGGGAGCTTAAAATGGCAGATGAAGTAAAGAAAGAAGAGACCAAAGCGGAAGAGCCTGCGGCGGAAAAGGAAGAAACCAAGAAGCCAAAGGCGTCCAAGGCCGAGAAATCGAAGAAGTCAGGCGCTATTGATGAAATCATGACGGCTATCAAGAGCATGTCCGTTCTTGAGCTGGCAGAGCTGGTGAAGGCTTTAGAGACCGAGTTCGGTGTTAGTGCCGCGGCACCGGTCGCCGTAGCTGCGGCAGCCGCACCGGCGGAAGCCGCGCCGGCCGCCGAGGAGAAAACAGAATTTACCGTAGTTCTCAAGGAAATTGGCGCTAATAAGATTAACGTTATCAAGGCCGTCCGCGAATTGACCAGCCTGGGCTTGAAGGAGTCCAAAGACCTTGTGGAAAGCGCGCCCAAGGCGGTTAAAGAAAATGTCAGCAAGGAAGAGGCAGCCACCGCGAAGCAGAAACTGGAAGCTGCCGGTGCCACTGTCGAGGTAAAATAGGCAATTTAGAAATGCATCGTAAGTCATTCTGAGCGAAGCGAAGAATCCGTTTTCTTTGCGAAGGGGACGGATTCTTCGGTCGTCCTTCAGTTGAAGGATTCACTCAGAATGACATTAAAATAAATTCTCATTAGCTATATTGAAAATTCCCCTTAAATAACATATAGTTATCACAAATACTCCACATCAAGGATTCGGCTTTGCTATGCCTCAAGGGGACTGGTTTATACTGGTGATAGTGGGTGTGGTCTTCATAATCCTGGGTATTATCGGGATTATATGGGGCATACGTGAAGAAAAGCGCCTGTTTGAAAAACTGGCGGCACAACATGACCTCAGAGAATTTTCCTTGCGCCATGTGGAGAGTCCTCA
>CAYQZZ010000160.1:0-2831 GCA_964422155.1 uncultured Dehalococcoidaceae bacterium
TGACCACCGGCTTCTCGTATTTCTCCACCTTCTCCCGGATTAACATCATATTTTTTTCTTCCTTTTCCCGGTAAGCTTTAATCGCCTCGGGGCTGAGACCCATGCGGCTGGCGAGAAGGGTCCTGTCCATAACTATCGGGGCTAATAGAAAGATAAAATCCAGGTTTTTATCCTCTATCAGTGCCCGGAGCAGGTCAGCAATTATCGAAAACTCAGCCGCGCTGGGACCGGCCATATCGACGGGATTGCGGCGGGGCCATCGCGAGGGCAGGTATTTATCCAGTTTTGTTACCGTCGATGGTTCAAGTGTACCTATTGCCAGGCCTTCCTTCTCGCAAGCCTCAGCCGTCATTGCCCCCGGGCCGCCCCCGATGCTCAGGATGCCAACCCGGTTGCTCCGGGGCAAAGGGCTGTTGAGTAATGCATAGACAACATCACAGAGTTCGTCGTCATCTTCGACCCTGATTACCCCAGATTGCTTGAAGGCGGCGGTGTAGACGGCATCGGAACCAGCCAAAGCCCCGGTATGGGACATGACGGCTCTGGCTGACTCTTGAGTCCCGCCTGTCTTGACGACGACAATCGGTTTGCGGACGGTGATTTCTTTAGCCAGCCGGAAAAAACGCCTGCCGTCCCGCAGGCCTTCAATATAAGCGGCGATTATTTTAGTGTCATCGTCTTTGGCAAGATATTCCAGGTAGTCCTCCATACGCAGGTCAGCTTCATTGCCGGTGCTGATATATTTGCTGAAAGCAACTCCGGACTCCGCCAGATTACGGACTATCTTCAGGCACATGTTACCGCTCTGGGCCAGGACAGCTACCGGTCCCCGGGGCATCTCTCCGGCCTGTCCGAAAGTGGATAGCTGCGTCCGCGTATCGGCATGTCCCATGCTGTTTGGCCCGATAATACGAATAGCTCCCAGCCTGGCAATCTCCGCCAGCTCCGCTTCCAGTTTCCGGCCCGACTCACCCGTTTCCCCGAACCCGGCGGTGATTATAACCGCCGCTTTTACCCCCTTGGATACGCACTCGCGCAGGACATCAGGTACCAGCTTTTCCGCAACGACTATTACCGCCAAATCAACCGGGTCCGGGATATCTACCACGCTGCGGTAGGCTTTTCTCCCGAGGACCTCGGCAGAGTTGGGGTTGACCGGATAAATACGCCTTTCCCCAGTGTGAAGGAGGCCCTTCATGGCGTTATTTCCCCACGACCCCGCCGTATTGGATGCCCCGATAACGGCTACCGAAGCGGGAGAAAATAGATACCGCCAGCTGTCCTGTGTTACCCGTGCCACGTTATTCAAGGTAATACCTCTTGCTTTCTGGAAAAATGCTTCACTTTATTTGAGTGCCGAAAAAATCTTAATTTAAACCTGAGACTGTCAGACAACAGTAAACTGTCATTCTGAGCGTAGCGAAGAATCCGTGTTTTACATTTAGGGAAACGGATTCTTCAGTCGCCTGCCTCTGGCGGACTCCTTCAGAATGACATTCTCGGACAAACTCAATTTTTAGTTTACATTATTCCAACTATTCTATAATAGCTATTACCCCTGCCAGTTTGTTTAGGCGCCGCCATCGATATCAATTGTCTTTCCGGTGATGTAAGCAGACTGGTCGGAAACCAGGAAAAAGACAAGGTCGGCGATTTCCTCGGGTTTACCGAGCCGGCCCAGCGGTACACGGAGCCCCGGTTTTTTTAACTCCTCCTCCACAGCCTTGTCCACGCTGATGCCCTGAGCCTTGGCCCTTTTGATTATCTCCTGGTCTCTCAGGTTGGTGTCGAAGCCGCCGGGATTGATGATATTTACGTTTATCTTATATTGCGCCAGCTCAGCGGCCAGAGTTCTTCCCAGGCCGAGGACGCCATGCTTGGAAGCGCAATAGCCGCTGCTGCCGGCATATCCCTGCGTCGCCGCTTTCGAGCCGATAAGCACTATCTTTTTGCCTTCACCGTTCGGAATCATGGTTTTTGCCACCGCTTTGGAAATAAGGAATGAGCCGGTAAGATTTATATCTATAATAGCTCGCCACTCTTCTTCGGAGAGGTCTACGATTGGCGTCGTCATCGAGCCGCGGATACCACCGCAATGGACCAGGATATCTATCTTCCCGAACTTTTTCAGAGCTTTGGCGACAGCCTCATCAACCGCTTTGCTGCTAGTGACGTCCGCTACCACAGCCAGGGCTTCCCTGCCCTGAGCCCTGACCTCTTTAACGACCTCATCCAATCCACCCCACCCTTCGTCGCCGGGCCAGATGCTTTTAGGCGCGGCAAACTTATCAAGAACGACCACGTCAGCTCCTTCTCTGGCTAATCGCACCGCAATAGCATGTCCCATGCCCCTCTTGCTGGCCGCTCCCGTGACCATAGCGACCTTGCCATTAAGACTACTCAAGTTTTTTCCTCCTCAGATTATTTAGCTCATGGAGTCCCGTCCGCCACCCTGTCCCGGTGTAAATAAACAACCCGTCCCACAAATTACGGCTCCCTGGCGTGTCAGTTTCCGGGTATATTAGCATTATAACCATGATTTAAGCTGTAATCAAAATATAATGGCTGTGCGTGCCCCATAACGTACATCGGAATGATAAAAATAATATATTAAATTTTTAAAATTATGTTCCCCGTGTATTATGTGAATTACCACTTGTTTTGGTAAAACAGATGTGCTATTATCGGGGTGAGGAGAGAGATGACAACGGAGAGGGAAAAAGCACTGGAATTGGCCATTGGCCAGATAGAAAAGCGGTTCGGCAAAGGCTCCATTATGAAATTGGGGTATTCGGCCGGGCTGCCGCCGATAGAGGCCATTCCCACCGGTT
>CAYQZZ010000161.1:0-2801 GCA_964422155.1 uncultured Dehalococcoidaceae bacterium
GCGGTAAAAATACGTCGTATGGTATCCAGCGATATTACCCCCACTCTGGGTATCTGGTGGGCCAATATCCCTAACAAGGAGATAGTGGCCTCCCAGTTGCGTGGGCCTCTTGATTTGAGCTTTATCGCCGAGTACGAGGGCCTTCTGGTCGGGTTTATCCTGGCTAAACAGGTATATGCGGGTATGCCGATGACCGGGGTGGGTGTGATTTTTCTCATTGCGGTCAATCCTGATTATCAGGAACGCGGTATTGGCTCAATGTTGATTGACACCTTGAAGAAGCATTGTAAGTCCGAAGGGATTGAAACCATTCGTGCCCTTGTTCCTCAAAATGATGCAAAAATCATCAAATATTTTGAGAAGGCTGGTTTCCGCACCAGTAACATTGTCAATTTCGATAAGCCCTGCGCGGACTAGGTACATACTGGGTTAGTGCGGTTGAGGAGATATAGATTTGGATACTGGTGAGTTAAAGGCTGCGGTCGTTGGAGAAATAGATACTCGTTACCGGCAGCTTTGTGAGTTGAGCAAGAAAATACATGGGCACCCCGAGCTGGCTATGGAGGAGCATCAGGCGGCTGCCTGGCTGGCGGGATTCCTGGAAGAGAACGGATTTGCCGTAGAGACGGGTATTTGCGGATTGCCCACGGCTTTTCAGGGAAGGTACGGCAGCGGGAAACCGGCTATTGCCTTTCTCGCTGAGTACGATGCCCTGCCCAAAATGGGCCATGCCTGCGGCCATAATCTGATAGCCACCAGTGCCGTTGCCGCCAGTGTGGCTACCCGACGGGCTGTGGATGAGCTGGGAGGCAGCGTTATGGTCTTCGGCACGCCCGGTGAAGAATTGACCGGCGGTAAGGCTATCATGGCGGCGCGGGGCGCTTTTAAAGACGTGGATATAGCGATGATATCGCATCCGGGCGGAGGCCACCGGGTGGTGATGAATGCCCTCGCCTGCCAGACTCTGGATGTCGAGTTCTTCGGTAAAGCCGCCCATGCCGCTTCGGAACCGGAGGCTGGTATCAATGCCCTGGCGGCTATGATTCTATCCTATAATGCCATCGATGCGCTGCGGCAGCATACAAAAAGGAATGCCCGTATTCACGGCATCATTACCGATGGCGGCGAAGCGGCCAATATCGTTCCCGCCCATACCGCCGCTAATTTCATAGTACGTGCTGAGGATGATGAGTATCTCGACATTTTGAAAGAAAAAGTAATAAATTGTTTTGTCGGTGCGGCTTTAGCCACCGGTGCCGAGTTGAAATACCGGTGGGCAGAGGTGCGTTATGCGGCTATGCGGAATAATCTTGCCCTGGGGCGTTTATTCCAGAAGAATATGCAGGCGCTGGGACATCGTATAACGCTGGGAGACCCTACCAGGTGGGATGGTAGCTCGGACGTGGGCAATGTCAGCCAGCTTGTGCCGACCATCCAGCCGCAGGTACGAATAGCGCCGGGCGGTGTTCTGATACATTCTCCCGAGTTTGCCGCGGCCGCCGCTACAGAAGACGCTCTACGCTGTCTTCTCGATGCTGCCAGAGCTATGGCTATGACCGCTACCGACCTCCTCGCCAGCCCGGAAGTGTTAGAAAAGGTCCAGGCGGAGTTCCGAAAGAGTAAATAAGATGGGAGAGTGTTGTTTAGCAGTGACTTGCTGTTACTCCAGCCTTCCCAAAATTGTCATTCCCGCGAAGGCGGGAATCCAGAGGGGGGAAAAGGGGTCTGGATTCTCGGGTCAAGCCTTCAGGCTGAAGCGTTCAGGCTGAAGCCCGAGAATGACAAAAGATAGTGAGTGGTTAATTGTTAAGTTTTTAAGGTTCAGCTTCTCCTAAAAGAAAAATCTCAGCAATTTAAAGAAAAATTATGGAAGCCTATCTGGGTATTGATGTCGGCTCTGTTACTACCAAGTTTGCCGTGCTGAATGCGGCTGACGACTTGCTCGCCGACCTTTACCTTCCGACTGAAGGCAGGCCTTTAGCTATGGTACAGCAGGGGCTGCGGCAAATTGGTGAGCAGCTGCCGGCTGAAGCTGAGATTAAAGGCGTGGCGGCTACCGGCAGCGCCCGTTATCTGGCCGGGGCCATCGTTGGCGCCGACCTGGTAAAGAATGAAATCACCTGCCAGGCCGTGGCGGCGATTCACTATGTCCCTGAGGTGCGGACGGTTATCGAAATCGGCGGGCAGGACAGCAAAATTATCATCATTCGTGATGGGATGGTAGCGGACTTCGGCATGAACACGGTGTGCGCCGCCGGCACTGGCAGTTTCCTGGACCATCAGGCGGCGCGTCTCCGCCTGAGTATTGAGGAATTATCCCGGCGGGCGCTGCTCGGAAGGGAGACAGTTCGTATCTCCGGGCGCTGTACCGTTTTCGCCGAGTCGGATATGGTACATAAGCAGCAGATGGGGCACAGTGTCGATGATATTATTTACGGTCTCTGCCGGGCGCTGGTATGTAACTACCTGAGCGATGTAGGCTCGGGTAAAGATATACAACCGCCTGTAGTCTTTCAGGGAGGGGTTGCCTTTAATGGGGGCATCGTCAGGGCGCTGCGGGAGGAGCTTAAGACGGAAATTATCGTACCTCCCCATCACGAGGTCATGGGAGCGATAGGCGCGGCTCTGCTGGTTCATGAGAATGCACCGGCAGGTCGGGGACGGTTCCGGGGATTCGCCATCGGCGAAATAGAGTATCAGACCTCCTCATTTGAGTGCCGGGCCTGTCCGACTTCCTGTGAAATTGTCAGGATTTCGGAAGACGACCATGTTGTTGCCTGCTGGGGAGGTCAATGTGACAT
>CAYQZZ010000162.1:0-2714 GCA_964422155.1 uncultured Dehalococcoidaceae bacterium
ATAATAAAGATATTCAGCTGGAGCTATTGACCTTTAGGAATATAGTATGTTGTTAATTGAATCTCACTAATTATGCCCCAACATACCTTGGCTGAAAGGTGAGGGCTAACACTCAAGCGGTTTGCTAATTCTCATGCTTGCTTAATGGCAACTTTATGTCATACTATTCAGCATAGTCATGAGATAGAAACCGTGTTCTATTGGAACAAATTTTATTAAGGAGGATAATGTGTCGATACGAGCAGTGGAAAAGGTCAAGTCTCTAAAGGTATCAGATGTAATGCGCAAAAATGTGGTTACCATCGATGGTAGCGCCACCGTTAGCGAAGCGGTCGCGCTGATGCGGAAACGGCAGGTTTCCAGTTTATTGGTAAACCGACGTACTCATGATGACGCTTGGGGCATGTTAGTACGAAAAGATGTCGTCAGCAAGGTTATTGACCCCAGTAAGGACCCAGATAAGGTAAAGGTCTTCGAAATTATGACCAAACCAGTTATCATGGTGTCCCCAGGCCTGGCCGTTAAGTACTGCGCCCGGCTGATGAATCAGGCTGGCATCAGAAGGGCACCGGTCTTCGATGGCAAGAATGTGGTCGGCATAATTAGCAACTCACATATCTTCGCTGCGTTACCAGTAAAAAAAGCCTAACACTCGGTAAAAAATCATACTTATCGATTGAAAAGACTAACAGAAATTTCGCTTAAATTGAAGGATAGCCTGCAATGCAGAATAGTTGACCTGCGGGTATTCCATGTGGGATTCAGATTGGGGAGAACGATTAAGGAAGTCCTGAATTCCAAAATTTTACCCCGGAGGTCGTTGATTCAAATCCAACCCCCGTTACCAATTAGGTAATGTTATTACCTAACCTTAGTTTTGTAATATTCCACTGTTTGATTCATTGGTTATCTTTTTAAACTCAACCAGTGTGTCACTGTATTACCTTGTTTAAATCTAAGTTAGGAGTATCCTCAGATCAAGTGGGGTGCCTACTTACAAACTATGCACACCATCCTTTTATGAAAACCTTATAATAATTTACATAAACTTAATAATTTCAATATTGCTATTCCCCGGATTTATCGTTATATTTAAGCTGTTTACAGTTACACCAATAGTCCTCATAATGCTTAGCTGATATCATGTGGTTTAAGAAATTATGAATTATGATTGTTCAGAAGCCGGTGTGGAAGAAGAGAGGGCGGTGGAATCGCTAAGTAGTGATAGTCAATGCTCTTTTTGTTTTCTACATCAGTTGGAGAACATCGGAACAACAGTATGTTAACCAAGTTCATCAAAAGGAGGTGCAACAGGAAACAAAAATAATTCAATCTCCAATGGCATAATAACAGAATAACAGTAAATACCAGTGTGGATGCTAAATGCCAGGTGTTAGCGGGTGAAGCATAGTAAGGAGGTACACTATGAAGAAAAAGATACTTTTAGGGCTGTTAGTCGCTGTATTACTGGCAGCTGGGCTGGCTGGTGGAGCATATGCTGCAATTAGCCATGAGCCAGTGCATGGCAACAAGCTCGTTGGATTCGGTTCTCAAGGAGCAGTAAGCCCTACATTGCATGATTCCAGCGTTTTTTTCTTTACTAACCCCGACTGTGTGAACAATATTGTCATCGAGCGTGTTTCCATTGTTAGAGGTAATGGTACAGTGGTATATGAGGGTCCATATCTGCAGATACTACCTGACGGTACTCGGGAACCTAGACCTGTATTGAAGCCCCATATGGATTTCAAAATCGAGTTGTGGAACTGGATGCCTGACGGAAGCGGTGGCTGGTTATCTGAAGAGCAAGCTCGGGAAGTACCCATAGCTGGATACACTGTTGAGATTGAATGGAACGCCAAAGGAGAAACCCTTCCCCCTATGGGTTATGGACAGCGTACGCAAGTTATTACTATTCCTGGTCAACCAGCAAACACAGCATGTCACTATATACCCATGGAAAATATGAGGCAGGAAGCGAAATAAGCCTCAAAATAGTAGCTTCACCCGCTAGCTCCAGCCTTTACTGGGTGCCGCTTTGGGTGTTTTCATTATGCCACAGAAAAATAGAATGGCAGACCTTCAATGAGCTTTGTTCTTTACAAATAAAACAGAGCGTTTATCGCGCCCACTATGACTTGTAAGAGCTTATCAACTTCTGCAAATCCGCTATGAGCTTCTTCCTCTCAAATACCAGTTCGGAATGATTCCAATTCGGGCTGACAAGAGAAAACGTGGGGGAGTATTTATGCTCCCCTTCCTATTTTCTCCCTCCCCTCTTTACACTCCTTTTTCTCTGGTCCCGGTTCCCAGTTGGCGCAGCAGGCGGGCTTTACGGCGTGAATAACGCAGGAAGCCAGACCCTTATCGTATTTCAGGAAAGCGCAGGCCCCGTTAACGTGCCGTATCAGGCGGTATTCGGAATACTGCCACCGTGAATCGTCATAAAGCTCACCCCACTCTTTCATCGTTACCCCCAGGTACGCGATGATGCGCCTTATCTCCTCCGGCTTAACAAAAGCCTGGTGCTTTATGCAGCAGACCCCGCACCGCCGGCATGCCATCGGCTTTGCCTTCGTGTTCTTTAAATCGGGTTTGTTTTCGCGGGACTTTGCCTGGCGCATATTAAAACCGCCTTTTCAACCTCTCGCCGGCGACTTCCGGCGGCAGGATGCAGATGTTTTCGTCCTGCAATATCTGGTAGTAAAACTGGT
>CAYQZZ010000163.1:0-2683 GCA_964422155.1 uncultured Dehalococcoidaceae bacterium
CGTTGGGCTATCGCTCACCAAATGACTTTGAGGGGTTACTGCTTACTCAGGAGAACAAAGGATTACCTCGCCAGACTCTCCTAACCCCTTCTGTCCAATCATAGGGGTGCAGTCCAGCTCTATTGAGATTAGACACCAAGAAGTAGAAGTAAGAGGCAAAGACTTTGTAAGGGATATCTCTTGTGTAATATCCACTCAGATTGTTGGCGTTGAAGAAATCTAAAGTGGTAACCCCGAGATAACTACGCCTTCAGGATATCCTTGTGCCTCAACGCCCTCTCCAGCGATGGCTGCATCTTCATCTCGCGGAACTCTTTGATGGCGAAGTCCAGGTGCTCCAATGCTTCCTTTTTCTCATCCGGGAAGTGCTCTAATAAAAGCTCGGCAAGCTGTAGACGGGTGAGGGCCAACTCCGGACGGAACCTCATCTCCGTGCATATTTTGATAGCTTCCTGGTAATACTGGCGGGCTTCATCATATCTTTCCAGAAGGGCAGATGCGGCTCCCATGTGCCGGGAGGGGCATGTCGGATAGTACAGACCGAGTGTACGGAAGTCGCAATTCATCAAACGACTCATCAATAATTCTACTGCCTGGCGATGTCCTACCATCACGGCTGCTTCAAGCCAAAATATATAAAGGTACGCGTGAAACTCACTGTCGGCAGAGGCGATTCCCTGGCATTTCATAATAGACTTCTCCAGAATTTCCGTCACTTCTTCAAGCTGACCGGCATGTGCCAGGAAGTTTAGATATAGGTGTTTCTCGCTTTCCGAATAGAAATCGGCAAGCAAATGAACAATTTCATCAATTTTCCCAAGATAGAGCTTGGGTATACGGCTGGTCAAAAGGTCTACAATGATGCCGAAGATAGAGAGTCCCAATTCATCACCAAGGTCATGAGCACGTCGGCCTAATGCCACGGCTTCCTCCAGGCGACCATCAAAAGCAGCCATGATACCATCCATCACCATCGACAACAGCAGTATATGAACCTGGCCACTGCGTTCAGCTATTTCTCTCATTTCATTGAGAAAGCCTTCGGCACGCTGCCTCTGACCAGCCTCGAGGAGGATGTTACCAATGAGCATTAGTGATAGACCTTGAGTTCTCATTGTTACCCCTACACGTGGTTGCATGGCTAATTCCTCGGCTAGGAGTAACCGTTCTGCAGAACGTTGTGGCGGCCTTATATTGCCAGCCCATGCTGCTGAGATAATCCAGAATGTTTCGGGGTCGTTAAGACGGCGTGCCAGTTCGCGCGCCCCGCTAAGTATACGGACACCTTCTTTCGCAAGGCTATCTTGAAGAGTATAGTTTCCTATTACACATTTTACCCCCCCTATGCCCTGGTCAGCCCAGACTCGTTCTATTGTTTCCGGTCTCGCATAGCGGTCGGCCCGTTCTACCCATAGGGCGGCCTCAGCAGTACCCCAAGTAAACAAGCTGCCTACTCCAATGTATACAAGGCACCCCATCGCCTGCATGCAGGCGCGTGACGCTCGGGCATGGTCATCAATGGATTCAGCCAGAGAAAAAGCTTCATGTAACTCTACATCAAGGGCATGCCGGGACTCCCCACCAAGGCTCAATGCATCGGCCAGTTCCAGCAGCATGTCACATATTTCCCCCTTGTCATCCGGATTCAAAACTCTTTGAACCTTGAGCGCCTGCTCCAGTAACCTTACTGCCTCTCCATAAGCATAGACGTCCACAGCCCGTTTGGCCGCCATCTCACCGTAAGCAATAGCCTTGCCAAGGTCGGCGGGGTCGGTGGACTGGGAGAAGTGCTCGGCCAGCTCGGCAGCGTGCTCATCTAGGCGTTTAGCGTACTGCGTCTCCAGGGCACGCGCCACCTGCTGGTGCAGCTTCAAGCGCTGCGGGGCAATCATCTCCTCGTACAGGGTCTGGCGGAAAAATGCATGCGTGAAGCGGTAACGCACTACGCCCACCTGCGAGCGCTCCTCCAGTATGGACAACTGGACGGCCTCCTTGAGGGAATTGACAAATATGTCTTCATTCATGGCGACGACGGTCTTCAATGTGTCCATGGCGAATTCCCGCCCGATGACGGCGGCCACGGAAAGGAGCTGATTACACTCTTTGCTGAGCAGGGATAATCTCTTACCAATAACGTCCCGCAGGCCCTCGGGTATATTCATCTCCAGCGGGGTATCTTTGGCGGGACGCCAGCGCCCCTCTTTCTGGGTAATCAGCCCTTCCTCGGCGAGATAGCGCACCACCTCCTGCACGAAAAGGGGATTTCCCTCCGTCTGGCGGTGCACCGCCTCGGCCAGTCCCCAGGGGACCTGCTCTCTCGTGATGCTTTCCAGCATCCGCCTGACCTCATCCGCGTTCAGGCCGCGCAGGATGACGCGACCGTAGGTGGACACTCTTCTCAACTCAGCTAGCGCCGCCGATAAAGGATGGCTGCGGTCTACCTCCACATCTCTATATGTCCCGACAATCAAAAGCCTCGTCCCAGCAAGGTGACGAGAGACGTGGGTCAGCATGTCCAGGGTGCCTTTATCGGCATCATGCAGGTCTTCTAATACAACGAGTAAAGGCTGGACGCAGGCGGCATTGGTAAGAAAGCCGGTGACTGCCTGCAGTAACCGGTATCTTTCCTCTTCAGGGTCTTTCTGGGGCCGGAGCTTTACCTTGAGTCTTTCTCTAATCTCAG
>CAYQZZ010000164.1:0-2617 GCA_964422155.1 uncultured Dehalococcoidaceae bacterium
CTGATGCCGGCGCTGAGCGAACTGGAGACCGCCTATGCCGACGCCATGGCCGATATCAGCTTTACGGCAGAATTCGAGCGGTTGTGCCGGGACTATATCGGGCGGCCAACACCCCTCCACCACGCCCGGCAGTTATCGGCAAAGATGGGCGGGGCTGCCATCCTGCTGAAGCGGGAAGACCTGGCCCATACCGGCGCCCATAAGATTAATAACGCCCTGGGACAGGGACTGCTGGCCAGACGCATGGGTAAGACCAGAATCATCGCCGAGACAGGGGCTGGCCAGCACGGGGTCGCTGTGGCGGCCGTCTGCGCCATGCTGGGACTAGAATGTATTATCTACATGGGTGAAGAAGATATACGAAGACAGTCGTCCAACGTCAACCGCATGAAACTGATGGGGGCGGAAGTACGACCGGTCAACTCGGGGAGCCGTACCCTTAAAGACGCTATCAACGAAGCCATCCGTGACTGGGTCAACAATGTCCGCAACAC
Source organism: uncultured Dehalococcoidaceae bacterium (assembly GCA_964422155.1). Classification (GTDB taxonomy): domain Bacteria; phylum Chloroflexota; class Dehalococcoidia; order Dehalococcoidales; family RBG-16-60-22; genus JBGPRB01. Next base: position 495 of record CAYQZZ010000164.1, read on the forward strand.
GCATTACCTGCTCGGCTCGGTGGTCGGACCGCACCCTTACCCCATGATGGTGCGCGACTTTCAGGCGATTATCGGGCGCGAGACCAGAGAGCAGGTATTGTCTCTATACCGTCGACTGCCCGACTATCTTATTGCCTGTGTCGGCGGCGGCAGCAACAGCCTCGGACTTTTCCACCCATTTTACGATGATAAAGACGTCAAATTTATCGGGGTGGAGGCGGGGGGTAAAGGCCTTGATACCGGCGAGCACTCAGCCACCCTGGCCACGGGTAAGACCGGCGTACTTCACGGCACCAAGTCCTATTTAATGGAGGATGAGCACGGCCAGATAAAAGAGACCCACAGCATTGCTCCGGGGCTGGATTACCCGGGGGTAGGTCCGGAGCACAGCTTCTATAAAGATAGCGGCCGCGCCAGCTACGTAGCGGTTACCGATAGTCAGGCGCTGGAGGGCTTCAAGCTTTTATGTGACACCGAAGGTATTATCCCGGCGCTGGAGCCTTCTCACGCCATCTACTACGCCGCCAGACTGGCTAAAGAACTAAATCAAGATAAAATTATCATCGTCAACTTATCCGGGCGGGGCGATAAAGACCTGGAAATCGTCACGAGAGCACTGGGAATGGAAGCATGAGCCAGATCGCATCTGTTTTTAAATCGGGCTATAAGGCACTGATTGCCTATATTACCACGGGCTATCCCGATATTAAAGCCACGGTAAAGATAGCTACGACGCTGGCTGAGAGCGGCTGCGATATCATCGAGCTGGGTATCCCATTTTCCGACCCACTGGCGGACGGCGCGACCATCCAGAAAGCCAGCTACCACGCCCTGCAAAAAGGCACGACACCGCAGGTCTGCCTAGAGGTAGCCGCAAATATCCGCAGGAAAATAGCCACTCCTCTTGTCTTTATGACCTATTACAATCCGGTGCTTAACTACGGGCTGGAGGCTTTCTGCCAGAGTTGCACTAAAGCCGGTATAAATGGTTTAATAGTCCCTGACTTACCGCCGGAAGAAGGGACGGAACTGGAGACGATAACACGAAAGCAAGAACTCGACCTTATATATCTGCTGGCCCCCACCAGCACCGATGATAGAATCGCCACCGTCGCCGCAAGGTCGCGGGGGTTTATCTATCTGGTCTCACTTACCGGAGTAACCGGCACCAGAGATAACCTGTCACCGGAGCTTGGTAGCTTCGTGAAAAGAGTCAGGCAAAAAGCAAAACAGCCATTATGCGTGGGTTTCGGGATATCCACTACGGAACATGCCAGAAGCGCAGCGTCCATAGCCGATGGGGTTATCGTGGGGAGTCGACTCCTGCAACTGATTGAAGAAGATACTACCCTCGTTGCACTAAAGTATTTCACTGCCAGCCTGCGTAAAGCCATCGATTCAGAGAAAAAAACCGGGAGGTAAACGAATATGTAGTGCCCGTTGAAATAATAATTATTAATATGAATAAAAAGGAGGAAAAAAATGGAAAGAACCAAGTTCATTCTCAATGAAAAGGACATTCCAAATCGATGGTACAACATCCAGGCCGACCTGCCAGAACCGCTGCCGCCATTATTACACCCGGCAACAAAAGAGCCGACACGGCTGCCACCACCCCTGTTCTGTGAGGCGCTTAACGAGCAGGAGTTCAGCAAAGAACGGTATATCGAAATTCCGGAAGAAGTACAGGATATATACCGCATGTGGAGACCAACCACGCTGTACCGGGCACACCGCCTGGAGAAGTACCTGGGCACACCCGCAAAAATTTACTACAAATACGAGGGGACCAGTCCTCCCGGCAGTCACAAGCCCAATACCGCCGTAGCCCAGGCCTACTACAACAAGAAAGAAGGAGTGAAGCGTATCGCTACCGAGACCGGAGCCGGACAGTGGGGAAGCTCCCTTGCCTTCGCCTGCAAGCTATTCGATATCGAATGCAAGGTCTATATGGTAAGGGTAAGCTACGACCAGAAGCCCTACCGGCGCATCATGATGGAGACATGGGGAGCCAAGTGCGTACCCAGCCCCAGCCCCGATACGAAGACCGGCCGCGACATGCTGGCTAAAGACCCCAATTGCCCCGGCAGCCTCGGCCTGGCCATCAGCGAAGCCTGCGAGGA
>CAYQZZ010000165.1:0-2566 GCA_964422155.1 uncultured Dehalococcoidaceae bacterium
GTGCCTATCTCGTCGATAACGATAACCTCGGGCATGTGGTTCTCCACGGCTTCAATCATGACGGCATGTTGCAGACTGGGCGTGGCTACCTGCATCCTCCTGGCGTGGCCTATCGCCGGATGCGGTATATCGCCGTCACCGGCTATTTCATTTGATGTGTCCACGATGATGACCCGTTTATCAGCGTCGTCGGCCAGCACGCGGGCCACCTCTCGCAGCATGGTTGTCTTGCCAATGCCGGGTCTGCCGAGTAGCAAGACACTCTTGCCCGATTGTACCAGGTCTTCGATAACCTTGATGGTGCCGAAGACGGCCCTTCCCACCCGGCACGTAAGCCCCACGATGTGTCCCCGCCGATTGCGTATGGCAGAAATACGGTGTAAGGTACGTTCGATGCCGGCGCGGTTATCATCACCGAAGTTGCTGATGCGGGCGACGATATAGTCTAAATCCGTTTCCTCGACCTCTTTGCCATCGAGCGCCACTTCCCGCTTGAGGAAACGCGCCTCCGGTGTTCGCCCCAGGTCAAGGATGACCTCTATGAGTTCGCTGATTTCTTTCTGCTGTACCAGCGGCTTTTTGATATGAGGAGGCAAAATGTCGAGCAGGGCATCCATGTCGTCGGTAATTACCTTTTGCACAGGCCCCTCCCCGCTTTATTTTTAGCGCTTTTCGGCCACGATATCCAGAAAATACTTGTGGAACCTCAGGTCATTGGTTAACTCAGGATGAAATGCCGTCGCCAGCAGCTTCCCCTGCCGCACCGCCACGATAGTATCGTCATCCAGCCGCGCCAGGACCTCCACGCCATCATCGCAATGCTCGATTATCGGAGCGCGGATGAATACTGCCAGAAAAGGCGTTTCTCCCAGGACTGGTATCGCTAGCTCCGTCTCAAAACTATCGACCTGCCGTCCGAAGGCGTTGCGTTTCACCCTGATATTCATTAGTCCGAGTGACGGCACGCCGTTTCCTGATATATATTTCGCCATGAGTATCATACCGGCGCACGTGCCGAAAACCGGCATGCCGCCTCTGGCTATCGAGGCTATTTCGCTCATCAGGCTGTACGCCGACATCAAACGGCTGATGGTCGTGCTTTCCCCGCCGGGAATAATCAGCCCGTCCACTCCCTTTAGTTCCTCGGGTAAACGGACGGGCACAGCCTCTATATCCAGTTTTTTCAGTGTTAAAATGTGCTCGGCAAAGGCTCCTTGCGAAGCAAGGACACCGATTTTCATACAGCTATCCATCCTCTGGCTATTAGCATATTGTTCGCTCTGGCTACTTCCAGAGCCATCGTACCCCTTTTAACTACCACCCTCTCTTCGCCAGCAGCTCCTCGGTGGGAATTTGCTTGATATCGAGTCCGGTCATAGCCTCCCCGAGTTTCTTGGATACCTCGGCGATAATTACCGGGTCAAGGTAGTGCGTGGTGGCTTTGACTATCGCCTTGGCTCTCACCTCGGGATTGCTGGACTTGAATATTCCCGAGCCGACGAAGACACCCTCGGCGCCAAGCTGCATCATCAGGGCTGCGTCTGCCGGTGTCGCTATGCCGCCCGCAGCGAAGTTCACTACCGGTAGTTTACCCGTATTATGTACTTCGACAACCAGCTCGAAGGGAGCGCCAAGCTCTTTTGCCTGCGCCATAAGCTCTTCCTGCGGTGTGTTCATCAGCTTGCGGATGCCATCCATGACGGCTCTCATATGCCGCACCGCTTCCACGATGTTCCCCGTGCCCGCCTCGCCTTTTGTCCTTATCATGGCGGCGCCTTCTCCGATACGCCTGAGTGCTTCACCCAGGTCGCGGCAGCCGCACACGAACGGTACTTTAAAATCATGCTTCCACACGTGATGGCTTTCGTCAGCCGGGGTTAGAACTTCGGACTCGTCGATATAGTCGACCCCCATAGCCTCCAGGACCTGCGCTTCCACGAAATGCCCGATGCGGCACTTGGCCATGACCGGAATGGAAACAGTCTTCATGATAGCTTCGATAACGGTAGGGTCAGCCATGCGCGCCACGCCGCCGGCCGCGCGGATATCCGCCGGGACCCTCTCCAGCGCCATCACCGCGCAGGCCCCGGCCTCCTCGGCTATTTTCGCGTGCTCTGGAGTAACCACGTCCATAATAACGCCGCCCTTGAGCATCTGTGCCAGACCTGTTTTAACTTTCCACGTCCCGGTTTCCATATCCGCCTCCTCTGGTTTCCTTAAGTCGATTATTATAATTCTACTACGGTTATCACGGCTTGGCAACAGAATTCATTCATAAAGTTGTTTACTATTGTCATTCTGAAGGATTCCCGATGCAATCGGGATGACTGAAGAATCCGTCCTTTAGAGGAATGGTTACGGATTCTTCTCCCGACACATCGGGGTCAGAATGACACCAAACCATTGCTAAATATTACCTTTATTTCTCCCCTTTGACTCTTATCGAAGAATATGCTAAAACATAGTAAGCTATGGATTACGCACTCTTTATTCTGCTCATCATTGTCCTTATCGGGATAATCATCCTTCTCAGAAGAAGCGATATCAGGACAAAGAAAAAATACCG
>CAYQZZ010000166.1:0-2555 GCA_964422155.1 uncultured Dehalococcoidaceae bacterium
TGAAAGCAGACCATACTCTGGACTGTGTGGGTTTATACTGCCCGATGCCCATCGTGAAAACGGCGCAAAAAATGAAGGAACTCAGGACGGGTGAAGTGCTGGAAGTGGTGGCCGACGATAAGGGAATCAAACAGGACATGCCGGCCTGGTGCCAGACCACCGGGAACGAGTGCCTGGGGGTTGAGGAAGGTGGCGGTGAAATAAGGGTTTACGTTAAGAAAACGCAGAAGTAAAACTGGAGGTGTATCATGGCTGACGTTGCAGCCGTTATTAACAAAGCTATCGCCGAGCATTATGATGTCAAGGAGAACCTGAAACTCGCTGGTGATTCCGTGACCGATATCGAGGCGTTATTTATGCTTCATAAGGCATATGCGGGGTGGAGCCAGAGTTCCGTCCAGGAGCTGTCAGAAAAGCAAAAACAACTGCTGCAGGCAGTAAACGCTCTGGAACAGGGCTTAAAGCGTCACTTTACTTTTGAGGAAGAGTCTCTGCCGCCGTTGTTCGGTGAGATTCTTATGAAGGCTTTGCGGCATGAGCACCGTGAGATAGCCGGGCAAATTGAGAACGCAAAAAAAACTCTATCTGATTTCAAAACGCATGGACGGGACCAGCAGGAACTGCTTTCCTGGAAATCGAGGATGCAGGAGACAATCGGTCAACTCTTACAGACGATTGAGGAGCACTCCAGCCATGAAGAAATCATCCTGAAGATGATAAAGAAGGCTCTTTAAGACACTTCCGGTCTATGATGATTGGTGTGGTTATAAAAGGGAGAACGTTATTAACACCCTAAAAAGCATTCCATTGTCATTGCGAGGAGCCCTTCCGCAGAAGGGCGACGTGGCAATCTCAATCTATAAATTAAGCCTGGGATAGAGATTGCTTCGCCCTCGGGCTGAACTCGGGCTGAAGCCTTCCGCTTGTAGCGGAATGGACTCGCAATGACGAAACGGGTTAATAGAAATTATAAAAGGCCTCGCTTGATTAAAGCTGCCAGAAGCTGTGCAGCTGCCCGTAATTTATGAGTCCGCTTTCGGCAATATTATCGATTTCGATTCCCGCCTCGACAGCCGCCGCGCCGATGCGTAGAAAACCAAGATACTGGCTTAGTTTGAGGTTCTCGTCCACCACGTTCCTCTTCCCTTGGTGAAACCTGACGGTATATTTAAACCTTACAGTATCGGCAGGTATCTCTTGAGTTCGTATTCGGTTATCTGGATGCGATAGTCGTCCCACTCTTTTTTCTTGTTCTCGATAAAGGAATTGAAAACGTGTTCGCCGAGCGCTTCCCGTACTACTTTGCTGTTTTCAGCGAGCCGGAGAGCTTCCGCCAGGCTGCCGGGGAGAGTGCCTATTCCCCGTTTCTGCCTTTCTTCGGCACTCATCTCGTAGACATTTTCTTCTACGGGGTCAGGGACTTTGTATTTTTTCTCAATACCATCCAGTCCCGCCACCAGCATGACGCTGAAGCAAAGGTACGGATTGCAGGCGGGGTCCGGGGAACGGAATTCTATTCTGGTGGCTTTTTCCCGGCCCGGCCGGTACTCGGGCACACGGATGAGGTCCGAGCGGTTGCGACGCGCCCAGGAAAGGTATACCGGCGCCTCGTAGCCCGGCACCAGCCGTTTGTAGGAGTTAATCCACTGGTTGCAAACAGCGGTAATCTCCGGGGCATGTTTTAGGAGGCCGGCAATAAAGTACTTGGCTTCTTGTGACAGGTGGTAGGGGTCTTTAGCGTCGAAGAAGGCATTACGGTCGCCCCGGAAAAGCGACTGGTGCACGTGCATGCCGCTGCCGTTGATGCCGAAGACCGGCTTGGGCATGAAGGTGGCATAAACACCGTTTTTAAGCGCTACCTCTTTGACCACCAGGCGATAGGTCATGACGCTGTCCGCCATGGTCAGGGCGTCCGTATATCTCATGTCGATTTCATGCTGGCTTGCGGCTACTTCGTGGTGGGCATATTCGACGCCTATGCCCATTTTTTCCAGCTGGATGACGGTATCCCTCCTCAACTCGATGGCGGCATCGCGTGTGGTCAGGTCGAAGTAACCACCACTGTCAAGGAATTCGGTAGTATATTTGTTTGGGTCACTAGTATTTGTGTCTGGGTCGCTGCCCTGTTTAAAATAGAAGTATTCCAGTTCCGGGCCAACATAGTAGGTATAGCCCATGTCGGCTGCCCGCTTCAGGTTCCTCTTCAGCACAAACCTGGGGTCGCCTTCGAATGGCTGACCTCCCGGCATCAGTACATCGCAAAACATACGGGCTGTAGCGCGGTGCTCGGGCGGGGTCCAGGGCAGCAACTGCCAGGTATCGGGGTCGGGCATGGCCACCATGTCGCTCTCGTCAATGCGGGCAAAACCCTCAATCGATGAGCCGTCAAAGCCCATGCCCTCCTCCAGTGCCCCTTCCAGTTCTTCAACGGTGATGGCGAAGCTTTTCAGTATGCCCAGAATATCGGTGAACCACATCCAGATGAACTTGACATCGTGCTCCTTGGCCATTTTAAGGATATACTCTTTGCCTTCTTCTTTACTCCTGTTTACCAT
>CAYQZZ010000167.1:0-2545 GCA_964422155.1 uncultured Dehalococcoidaceae bacterium
CCAATGGCATCCTGCTGGCGCAGCACGCCGCCGAACTCAAAGAGGCCGGCCTTCAACGCGTCAATGTCAGCCTGGACACCCTCAAGCCGGATAGGTTCAAGCAGATTACCCGCTGTGGCAATCTTGGCGACACCCTGAAAGGCATCGAGGTTGCCGGTGCGGTGGGACTAAATCCGGTAAAAATAAACGTGGTGGTCATGGCTGGCGTCAATGACGATGAGCTTCCCGATTTCGCCGAAAAAACAGTCAGCGAAGGATGGCATGTGCGCTTCATCGAGCACATGCCCGTCAACGGCGATGACGCTAAAACTATCAACCTTGTTTCTGTAAGCGATATGAGGAAACGCATCGAATCCCTGGGCAAACTCGAGTCCTGGAAGGTCGATGTCGGCAACGGGCCGGCCAAATACTTCCGCCTGCCCGGCGCTAAAGGCACCATCGGCTTCATCACTCCGGTTACGGAACACTTCTGCTACCAGTGCAATCGACTCCGCCTTACCGCCGACGGCAAATTACGTCTCTGCCTGCTCCATGAAGACGAGATAGACCTCAGGGAACCCCTGCGCAGCGGCGCATCAGTCGAAGAGCTTAAAAACCTGATTGAAAAGGCCACCGCCAAAAAACCTCAGGGACACCGCCTGTCCGAGGGTAACCGTCACCGGGGCAGGCCTTTCTCCCAGGTTGGAGGATAGAAAGGGAGAGTCTAAGAGAGGTGAAACCTCTCTTGAATATCTTTTCCCTCTCCCTCGATGGGAGAGGGAAGGGCGAGGGTGACAAAAATATAAGGGGCGTCTTAGAGGGGTTTGCCCTGAGCGCAGCGAACGGGGTGAGGTAGATAATTTATCTCCTCTAAACATTTAGTTAACATAACTATAAAAACGATTCGAAGCTAACCAGCTACGATTCGTTTCCTGAAAAAAAATGTATATGGCTAATAAAAAGCTGACCCACATGGATGATGCCGGACGTCCCCGGATGGTGGATGTCACCGGCAAGGCGGATACCGCCCGCATCGCCGTAGCCAGAGGTAGGGTCAGGATGCAGCCTGCCACCTTTCAACTAATCAAACAAGGTGGGACAGCCAAAGGAGATGTCCTTTTGGTCGCCCAGCTGGCCGGCATCATGGCCGCCAAGCGTACGTCCGACCTGATTCCCTTGTGCCACCCGATTCTCATCGGAAACGTCAATATCGAGTTTACCCCCGACGAAGCGAACAGCGTGATAGAAATCACCACCACCGTCGAGAGCATCGGCAAAACTGGCGTAGAGATGGAAGCGCTGACGGCTACCGCCGTAACTGCCCTGACGATATACGACATGTGCAAAGCCGTCGACCGCGGCATGAAAATAGAGAATATCCGCCTGGTTAAGAAAAGCGGCGGTAAAAGCGGGACAATAGCGCTTGAATAGAACCGAATTATGTTGTATACTAGTCCACCAATAGTATTTGGGGGTGCACTATGAAACTATCATGTCTTCAGGAAAATTTGAACCGGGGACTCAGTATCGTCGGTAGAGCGGTAGCCACCAGGACAACCCTGCCCATAACAAATAATGTCCTCCTGGCTGCCGAGGAAGGCCGTTTGAAACTCGTGGCCACCAACCTCGAGATGGCCATAAGCTGCTGGATTGGCGCTAAAATAGAAGAAGAAGGCGCCATCACGGTACCGGCCCGGCTCCTTACCGAATTTGTCAGCTCTTTGCCCAGTGACACGATTGCTATCAATCTTTCACCGCAGACCAAGACTCTGGGTTTGAAGTGCGCTCGCTTCGAGGCCCGCATCAGCGGGATTGACGCCAAGGATTTCCCCCCGATTCCCAGCGTCGATGAGGGCATTACCACCAGCGTAGAAGTCGAAGCCTTACGTCAGGGCATCAACCAGGTTGTTTTCGCCGCCGCCACCGAAGAGTCGCGGCCCGTCCTGACAGGCGTCTGCACCCAGTTTGAAGGCAGCACTTTGACACTGGCTGCGGCTGATGGATTCAGACTGGCCGTTTTCAAGCTGCCCATCGCCAAAGCAGCCAGCCAGAAGACAGAGGTCATCATACCGGCGCGGACCCTGTCAGAGCTGAACCGTCTCATGACCGACCAGGAGGAAGCCATTAATATCACGCTCAATCCCAACAAAAGCCAGGTCCTCTTCCGACTGAAGAGCACGGAACTGGTATCCCAGCTCGTTCAGGGCGCTTTCCCCAACTACGCTCAGCTTATCCCCAAGAGCTATAATACCCGGGTAATAGTGAGCGTGGCCGACTTCCTGCGGGCGACCAAGACCGCATCAATATTCGCCCGTGATGGCAGCGGCATCGTCCGACTGGTGATAACGCCGGGCAGCGAGATGAATCCCGGCAGGCTTTCCGTTTCCGCCCGTTCTGAGGAAATCGGCGATGATGTCGGTGAAATTGATGCCACGGTAGAGGGCGCCGATGCTAAAATTGCTTTCAATGGAAAGTACCTGACCGATATCCTGAGCGTGCTCCGCGAGTCGCAGGTAGCGCTGGAGACCACCAATCCCTCCAGCCCCGGCCTTATCCGCCCGGTGGG
>CAYQZZ010000168.1:0-2541 GCA_964422155.1 uncultured Dehalococcoidaceae bacterium
TGGGTGCTTTACTTTGCCTTTCAAGTAAAGCAGGGCTTAAGGCATTTGCTTGCTGGCTTTTTCAGCCGCATATAACGCCCCCGCCGCCTTCGGCATCGCGAAGACAAGCGGAGCCGATATCACCAGGATGGCGGCCAGGCCGAAATAGACCACGGTGAAACCCTGGTTCATGTCACTGAAATTTTGAAGAATGAGGGAAGTAACGGCAATGCTTATGGCGCTCCCGCTCTGGCGGAACATACCTCGCACGCCGGTTATCGTGGCTATCCGGTTAGGCATGAGCTCAATACAGGCGTTATTAGCCGCCGGGGCAGTCACACCCATACCAACGCCTGATAGAAACATAATCGTTAACAGTATCATCGTACCACTCAGATGAATTCCCAGTACGTTTATGCCCGTTAATTCGATACCGAGCAGAAAAAGGCTGAGCACCATGATGCCGGTGCCGAATAGCATTGGCCCGCGATACCCCCACTTTGGCAGGGAAATACTGGTCACTATCGAGGCAGCCATCGTACCCACCGACCTCGGGGTCAGGATAAGGCCGCTTTCTAGGGTGGACATGCCGTATAAGGAAGTGGCATAAAGGGGAATGAATGACATGATTCCCAGGACCGAGGAGCCGTATAAGAGGTTAAAGATGTTGGCCGCCAGGAAGGGCCTTTTTTTAAGAAGTTGCAGGTCAATGATAGGGTTCTCGATTCTTCCTTCGCGCCGGATGAAAATAAGCATTAAGACAATTGCCGCCGCAAACAGCAGTACAGGTAATGTCCATGATGACCCGTTATGATTACTGCCCATCTGGCTGAGGGCAATGAGAAAGGCGGAGAGCGAACCGGTAAATAGCCCGGCACCGGCCAGGTCCAGCTGTCCCTTCTCTTTTTTCCCTGGTTTTAAGAGAAAAAACGATGCAATGAAAACGATAACACCGAGAGGTATATTGAGCCAGAATATCGACCGCCACCCGAAGGCGTCGACCAGCCAGCCCCCGATGTTTGGCCCGATTATCATGCCGATAGGCATTATGCTGGTGAAGAGCCCTATCGCCTGTTGCCTGGAATTGGGAAATTGGTCACTGACTATGGCTGTACCCAGGGGAAGAAAACTGCCCAAACCGATGGCTTGAATGAAGCGGGCTGCGATGAGGAACTCGATGTTGGGGGCTATGGCGCCGAGAAGAGAACCGATAGTGAAAACGGCTATGGAAATCAGGAAGGTGAGTTTGCCGCCGAAGATATCACCGGCCTTGCCGGCCAGGGGCATGACGGCTGTAGCCGCCAGCTGATTGACGCTGAGGACCCAGCCGGCTAAAATCAGTGAAACATTAAATGATGAAGTGATGATAGGAAAGGCTACGGAGACAGTGGTACCGCTGATGGCGACGAGCAGGAATGACAGGCTGGTGACAGTGAAGACGAAATATTTAGTCACTATCATAGTCTAGCATAGATTCCATATAGCGAGAAAATTATGGTAAGGGTGTTTATTAACCCATCCCTTCCCCCTTGATGGGGGAAGGTTAGGATGAGAGTGAAACCCGCTCGCCCTGAGCTTGTCGAAGGGCGAGACAAGTATAACATTATGGTTCGACAGGCTCACCATGAGCGGTTCATAAACGACCTCCGTGCTGTCTCATTTGCTTTCCAACTGTATTTCTGCTATAATCAAAAGACAATATCCGCTAGGGGTGCTCAAGGCTGAGAGTCCCGATAATATCGGGACGACCCTTGGAACCTGACCTCGGTAATACGAGCGTAGGGAAGCGGCCTTACAGTAAGACCAGGGGTCTAATGCTATCAGCCGAAGCCCTTGGTTTTATTATTTTATGGGGGAGGTTGATATGACACAGCTGGAAATAGCCAGGAAAGGTGATATTTCTCCTCAGATGGAGGCGGTGGCCCGGACTGAAGGGCTGGATGCGGAGTCTGTCCGTAAGGGTGTGGCTAAGGGGACGGTGGTGATTCCCGCCAATGTCAGGCATTTCGGCCTCGTTCCCTGTGGTGTCGGCGAGGGATTGTCCACCAAGGTCAATGCCAATATCGGGACTTCCTCCGATTTCGGCGATGTTGATACCGAACTGGAGAAGCTCCAGGTGGCCGTTGATGCCGGAGCCGATACCGTGATGGACCTGAGCACCGGCGGTGACATACCGGCCATCCGGCGGGCGATTATCGCCGCCAGCTCTCGACCCATAGGCACGGTGCCTGTTTACCAGTCGGGTATCCAGGCTATTGAAAAACATGGCGCCATCGTAAAGATGAGTATTGACGATATTTTTGCCGCTATTGAAGATAATGCCCGTGACGGCGTCGATTTCATTACCGTGCACTGCGGAGTGACCCAGGCCGCCATTGCCCGTCTCAAACGGCAGGGCAGGGTGACGGATGTCGTCTCCCGTGGCGGCGCTTTTATGGTCGGCTGGATGCTGCATAACGATTGTGAAAACCCTCTCTATGAGCAGTATGACCGCCTGCTGGATATCGCCCGTGAGTTCGATGTTACCCTGAGCCTCGGCGATGGTATGCGTCCCGGCAGTCT
>CAYQZZ010000169.1:0-2414 GCA_964422155.1 uncultured Dehalococcoidaceae bacterium
GACATTCGCGCCCGGCACATTGACGTTATCAGCACTACCTGCCCTTTCGTGAGACGGGCTCAGGTTGCCGCCCGACGACTGGCTGAGTCCGGCTTCTTCGTCATCGTCTATGGCGATGTGAACCACCCCGAGGTCAAAGGTATCCTGGGCTGGGCAAAAGGCCAGGGACTGGCCACCCTCGACGAAAAGCCCATCGCTTTACTCGACCCCCTACCACGCCGCCTAGGCATACTTTCCCAGACCACTCAGGTGCCCGCCCATTTTGCCGAGTTTACCAAGAAGATGATCGACCTTGCCCTTAACAAGGACTCCGAAATACGCATTATAGATACCATCTGCCACGACATCCGTGAAAGGCAGGCCGCCGCCCTCGAACTGGCGCACCGGGCCGACCTTATGCTGGTCGTGGGGGGACGTTCCAGCGCCAATACCAACCGCCTCGCCGAGCTGTGCTCACAGGTCACGGAAACTCACCTCATTGAGACCGCCAGTGAGATTCAGCCTTTCTGGATTAAGGAGAAAAAACTCATTGGCGTCACCGCCGGTGCATCAACCGATGAGCGTACCGTGGACGAGGTGATGAAAAGACTTCAAGCGATGGCTGATTAATACACATGAAAAAGGGGGATTGATTATATGGCGACCTCACTGGCAGTGCAACAATATCAGCAGGAACAGGAAATATTGAAGGCAGAAATAGAGAAGAAAACTGGAAAATCTACGGAGCAGCTCTATGAAGAAAGAGAGAAGAGGGTAAGAGATGCTATCGAACTAAAAGTACCGGATAGGATTCCCATGACGGTTAGCGTGAATATTCATTGTTATTCCGGCATTCCCAATTCAGCCGCTTATTACGACCCTATTGGTTTCAAAAAGGCGATGCGTATGATAGCTGTGGACCTTGAACCCGATATGTGCAACGCCGGATTACCTACTTCAGGCGATGCCCTTGAAGCACTCGGTGTCAAGAACAGGTTATGGCCCGGGGGTCCGCTACCTCCCGATTATGATTACCAGTTTATCGAGGGTGAGTGGATGAAAGAAGACGAATATGACCTTTTCCTTTCCGACCCGTCGGATTTCATGATACGCTGTTACCTACCGCGGATGTATGGAGCCCTGATGCCGTTGGCAAAACTCCCTCCTCTCGGTGTTTTATTTCAGGGCTTCGAAGGAATTACTCCCATGTTTGCCTCTCCGGAGTTTATAAAACTTGCCAAGTCTTTAGCTAGAGCCGGGCGAGCGACGGCGAAATTCAGGAAAACCATCGGGGATACGTATGAAGAGCTGGCTTTGCTGGGCTTCCCGGCATTTGCCCATGTGGGCACCGGCGGCGTAGGCGGCGCTCCTTTTGATACCGTCTCCAGCTTTTTAAGAGGCATGAAGGGTTCGATGCTGGATATGTACCGGAGGCCGGAGAAGTTGCTCCAAGCCTGTGACATGATATTGGAAAGACGCATTGCCGGAGCCACGCCGGCTGACCCTAAAAAGAGAGGCAATCCTAAAAGAACAGGCATGCCGCTCTGGAGAGGGGACAACTCTTTCATGTCTGAAAAGCAATTCGATAAGTTTTACTGGCCGGGTTTGAAGAAGGCGTTACAAGCCACAATAGACCTCGGATATGTCCCGGTTCCGTTTTTCGAGGCAGAATTCGGCAACCGTTTAGAGCGACTTCTGGAACTACCAAAAGGAAAAGTGATAGCATCTATCGAATATGTGGACGCCATCAAGGCAAAAGAAATTCTCCGCGGTCACACCTGCCTTTTTGTTCGCATCCCTCTCTCATCGAAACTGTGGTCTCTCCGGGAAGTAAAGGAATTTACTAAAAACCTGATTGATAAGTGTGGTAAAGGAGGCGGGCTTATCGTTGAGGTAAGACTACCAGATAAAGGTACCGCCGCAGAATTTAAGAAAATGTTGGACTCAATTAAAGAGTACAGTCGATATTAGGCAGGATTTGAAGGCGCAAGGGGGTAAGGTATCCACACAACAAAATCCTCCGCCTTGACTCCCCTCTCCCACACTCCGTATAATTTATCTTAAGCTTGGCTGTGGATTCGTTATTATCCGGCATACCCTCAAAGCATCCGCTTAAAAATATAATTGAACTGGGAATACTATTTTTCTACCTCTCCCGGTCGGTAACCTTGGAGAGGGAGGAGCGATACTTTGGACTACTTTTTAACGGAACAGCAAAAGACTATCAAGAGCCTCGCCCGGAGGATTGCCGAGGAAAGAATATTGCCCGTCCGGGCGGAGCTCGATGAAAAAGAGGAGTTCCCCTGGGGGATTGTCAAAGAGCTCGCCAACGCCGATATGTTCCGCGTCTTTATCCCGGAGGCATACGATGGGCTGGGCGGCGGCTGCCTGGAGCTTTGCCTGGTCGTGGAAGAGCTGAGCCGGATATGCAGCGG
>CAYQZZ010000170.1:0-2406 GCA_964422155.1 uncultured Dehalococcoidaceae bacterium
GGGAAGTCTTTAAGCTATGAGGAGGCTTACTTCGTCATGGGGGAGATAATGAGCGGGGAGGCAACGGCGGCACAAATCGGCGCTTTTCTCACTGCCCTGCGCATCAAGGGTGAGACCGCCGACGAGATTGCCGGACTGGCCAGCGTGATGCGCGCCAAAGCCACACTAGTGAAAATATCCGGTCCGGCTATAGATATCGTAGGGACGGGCGGCGACGGCTCCGACAGCTTTAATATTTCCACGGCAGCGGCGTTTGTCGCCGCGGGGGCGGGGCTTAAAGTGGCCAAGCACGGCAACCGCGCCGCTACCAGCCAGTGCGGCAGCGCCGATGTCCTCGAAGCGCTGGGGGTAAAAATCGAAATCGGTCCTGAGGGAGTCGCCGAGTGCATTGAAAAGGTGGGCATCGGCTTTATGTTCGCCCCTGTTTTCCACCCGGCCATGAAGCACGCCGCTCCAGTCCGCAGAGAAATAGGCATCCGTACCGTATTTAACATTCTCGGCCCGCTGACCAATCCCGCCCGTGTCGAACACATGGTGCTCGGCGTACCCAGCGAAGAACTAGGCAAAAAGATAGCCGCCGTCCTTTACCGCCTCGGCACGAAGCACTCGCTGGTGGTGCATGGCAAGGATGGCCTTGATGAAATTTCGATAAGCGGGAAGTCGCTGGTCTGGGAAATCAGTAAAAACCTGTTATCGTCTCCGTACGAAGTTTCCCCGGAGAGTTTCGGCTTTAAAAAGGCGAGCAACACAGAGATTAAGGGCGGCACACCTAAGGAAAACGCCGAAGCGCTGCTAAACATACTGGACGGGGAAAAGAGTGCCCTGCGCAATATAGTCGTTATTAACGCCGCCGCGGCGCTCATCGCCGGTAACGTTACGGCAGACCTGAAAAAGGCGGCACGCCTGGCCGAGGAAGCTATCGATAGCGACCGGTCTAAAGAAAAACTCAACAGGCTGATAGAGCTGAGCAGGAGTCTGAAGTAAACATGGCAGAGACAATACTGGATAAAATTCTGGCCGATAAAAGGTATGAGGTCATGCAAAAGAAGCGGAGAGCACCGCTCTCGGCCCTGAAGGAACGCATTGCCCAGCAGAAACCACTTGACTTTGCGGCCGCGCTCAGGGGGAATAGCCTGAAATTGATTGCCGAGGTAAAGAAGGCATCACCGTCAAGAGGAGTGCTCTGCCCTGATTTCAAGCCGGTCGAAATAGCGAAAATATACGCCCGGCACGGTGCCGCGGCTATCTCCGTGCTGACCGAGGTCAATTACTTCCAGGGTAGTCTCGAACACCTGAAAGCGATAAGACAAGAGGTGAACATCCCGCTCCTGAGGAAGGACTTTCTCTTTGATGATTACCAGATATACGAGTCAGCTGCTTATGGCGCCGACGCCGTACTGCTGATAATGGCTATCCTGAGTCAGGAACAGCTCGAAGAGATGCTAATGCTGAGTCGCAGCCTCCACCTCAGCAGTCTGGTAGAGGTCCATAATGAGGATGAACTGTTTAAAGTGCTTTTTGCCGGCGCTGAAATTATCGGCATCAACAATCGTGACCTCATTACATTTAACGTAGATAACAACACCACCCGCCGTCTGCGCCCGCTCATCCCGCAGGAACAAATCGTAGTGAGCGAGAGCGGCATAAACAACAAAGACGATATTAAAAAAATGAAGGAATGTAAGGTCAACGCCGTGCTGATAGGCGAGGCACTGGTAACCGCCGCCGATATCCCGGCCAAGATAGAGGAACTGATGTCATGACATTCATCAAAATTTGCGGCATCAAAGATAAAGAGCAAGCCCTGGCTACAGCCGAGGCCGGAGCCGATTTCATCGGGCTGGTCTTCGCCAACAGCCCGCGCCAGGTTACCCCGACCCAGGCACTGGAAATAGTATCGGCATTGAAGAAAAGCAAGGCAACCGCGCAGGTGGTCGGGGTTTTTGTCAACACCCCAGCGCCCACGGCCCGGAAAATCGCCGACGCGTGCCATCTCGACTGGGTACAGCTAAGCGGGGACGAGCCCTGGGAATACTGCCTCGAACTCGCCCGTCCGGTCATCAAGGTAATCCGGGTGAGCCGCAATTACCTGCCGGAGCAAGCCTGTGCCGACCTGGACTACGGCATAAAGCTACTGGCCAGGCAGAAACATATTTTCCTTCTCGATGCAAACACAGGGGAGAAATACGGCGGCACCGGCATGACATTCAACTGGGAACTGGCTAAACCGATAGCCGAAAGGTTCCCGATAATCATCGCCGGCGGCCTCAGTCCGAGGAACGTGGGCCGGGCTATAAAAATAATCAAGCCGTGGGGAGTGGACGTTTCCTCGGGGGTGGAAACGAAAGGCGTGAAGAGTATGAGCAAAGTTAATAAATTCATTGAAGCCGTGAGGGAAGCCGATGC
>CAYQZZ010000171.1:0-2392 GCA_964422155.1 uncultured Dehalococcoidaceae bacterium
ACCAGAAAAGCGTTTGCCGCAAAGGCATCCACATAACTGCGGTTGAGCATTATCAGGCTTACCGGTGTAAATAGCATCAATAACGAGCCGATACATGCTGTCTTTTCGTTTCGTAGTCGCTTGAGCAAAATGTAAGTAACAATCGTCATGCCCAGCGCCAGTAAGACGTTACCCCACCGGGGGATACCCATCAATTCAAAAGGGACCAGAAAGAAGATATAGCCCGGCGCCTTTTCCACAGCCCATTTATTAAAAGCTATCCTGTTATATTGAATCAGTAATCCCCCCTGTTGCCCGGCTTGTTTTTCCTGTTGAAAATGGAGAAAGTCATTGATAACTAACTTACCATGAGAAAAGTTTTTTACCGCATAATAATATGCCCAATCGTCGGGGGCAAACATATGTGCCGGAACTGCAAGAGACAAAACAATGGCTAGCAAGAATCCTATAACCACTACGATACAATAAATGTTAAACCTCTTGATTACTTTCAGCATATTACCCTTGCGAGCCGATTCGGCGTTGTTTTTATTAAATGACATGCAGTTTAATTATAGCATTATCTTTGTCAACAGAACCGGTTAAAGCTTTAGTAGGAACGGGTAGCGTGGTGTATCCCCACGAATATGAGACCTTTGAGGGCATGGGCACCTAGCTTTCCAAGTCCCTTAAAGAGGTCTATAATCAAAAAAGGTTTCATAGTGTCCCGGTTATCGAGTTACAGTCCAGAATATGCAGTATTGCGTTCGCAATCAATGAGATGGAGGATGTCATCGGCAGTAAGATAAGCATAGTCATACCTACCAAAAATGAGGAGGATAATATAAGCGGTCTATTGCTTCGGATAATGAGGTATGGTTATGAGGTAATTATTGTGGATGATAGCGATGATAATACCGCTACCATTGCCGAGAATTTGGGAGCCAGAGTGATAAGGGGGCAAGGGAAGGGATTGGGGCAGGCTATAATTGACGGCATCAAGATAAGCTCGGGGGATATCGTTGTGGTAATGGACGCTGACCTTAGCCATTCTCCCGATGCAATTCCAGATTTGATTAAGCCTATACTGGAACAAAAATGTGACATGACTATCGGCAGCCGGTATGTAGAAGGTGGTAAGACTGTTGGATGGAGCATCCCAAGAAAAATTGTCAGCCGGGCAGCCGGTTTCCTTGCTTATCCTGTTGCTCGCGTACGTGATGGCACGAGCGGCTTCTTCGCCGTCCGAAAATCCGCCTTGGAAGGGGTTGTTCTTAAACCGGATAGCTGGAAAATCATGCTGGAAATTAGAGTCAAGGCAAAATTATCCAGGGTACTGGAGTTCCCCATCAGGTTTGAGGACAGGAAAGCAGGCAAGAGTAAACTAACACTCAGGCAGGGGGCTGCCTACCTGAAGCACCTGTTTTTGCTGATGATGTATCATTACCGCATATTAAATTTCATGCTTGTCGGTGGGCTGGGTTACATTATCAACATCGGGATTTATTATCCATTAACATTGGTGTTCAAAAACGAGGTGACATTTTTAGGGCAACACTTCTACCTCCCGCCGTTTGTCATATCGTCATTTATAGCGATGTCCTTTAATTATTATTTAAATAGGATATGGACTTTTGGAGACCGCCAGGCCAGGAGTCTGAGTTTTTTCATGTATTTAAGTATGGGGGTGACCACCCTTTTATTTGATATGCTGGTGCTGTTCGCACTTGTAGACTATGGAGGAATTAGGCCCGTTCCAGCGGCGGCGATTGCGATTACGGTTGCGTTTGTTTTGAGATACTTTATATCCGACAAATGGATTTGGCATGGCAAAAACAGGAGAATAGACGGTACACCTATATGACCTTTCAGACTACCAGATAGCATTTATCCTCAGGCGACCGCGTCAATAGTCAATAGTCTTTATATTTTTTAAGTCGATTGTATATGAAGTTAAAATGGATTTTTACGCAACATATTACTCTTAACCGGACCATCGTCGGAATCGCCTTTATCATTGCGATGGCCCTGGTATTGGCTACTCCGGTCCAGATGCCCGATCCGGATGACTGGGCTTATTATTACGGAGTCCATAATTTTTCTCAAGGCCAATTCACTATAAATAATCAGACCCAGTATCTGCAGGCCACAGAAACGTGGCGACAGGGCAATATATTACTTCAATATTTGCCTATCGCATATAATAAATGGGCCCTGGAAAAAGCGCCGGGTTGTGTCTTTTATCTAGTCCCTTTTCAGAAACTGGGCTTCCCTCGGTATGGCAATGTGCTGCTGGCATTGGGTATGGTGATAGTGACTTTCATATTACTCAAACGTCTGCGGGATGAAAAAGCGGCGATGATCGGCTCTTTGCTGATGCTTTTCACTCCCATCAGCCTGGTAATGCTTAACC
>CAYQZZ010000172.1:0-2373 GCA_964422155.1 uncultured Dehalococcoidaceae bacterium
CGGATGTTCGATATGGGCTTTTTACCCGATATTCGTAATATTTTGGCGTGTGTCATGCACAGACGGCAGACTTTACTCTTTTCAGCAACCATGCCTGATGACATCCGGCGTCTGGTCAAAGAAATTTTACATGACCCTATCACTGTTCAGATCGGCCGTATACTGCCGGCAGCAACGGTGTCACATGCTTTATATCCGGTTGGACAGCACCTCAAGACTGCGTTGCTAAAGGAACTCTTACGCAAAACTAAGATGGACTCAGTACTCATATTTACACGTACCAAACACCGTGCCGAGCGTGTGGCGCAGCAACTGTTCAGGGAAGGCCATCGCGTTAGTTCGCTGCAGGGCGACCTCCCTCAGAGTCGACGGCAGGCCGCCCTCGAGGGCTTCCGAAATGGTTCGATTAAAATCCTGGTGGCCACCGATATCGCCTCCCGGGGCATCGATGTCTTACGCATTTCCCACGTCATCAACTACGACATGCCGGGGAGTACCGACGACTATATCAACCGTATCGGCCGTACCGGGAGAGTCGAGAAAAATGGGGACGCGCTGACCTTTGTGACCAAAGCCGACGCGGGAATAATAATCGACCTTGAGCGGATTCTGAATAAACCACTCGAGCGGCTCACCCTTAAAGGTTTTGATTACACTAAGCCTGCGCCAGACAAAGAACTACGCCATTCGCAGCGACCACGTCAGCGA
The DNA here is from genome assembly GCA_964422155.1 of uncultured Dehalococcoidaceae bacterium. Classification (GTDB taxonomy): domain Bacteria; phylum Chloroflexota; class Dehalococcoidia; order Dehalococcoidales; family RBG-16-60-22; genus JBGPRB01. Next base: position 709 of record CAYQZZ010000172.1, read on the forward strand.
GTCGTAAGAAAACAAGAGATTGGTAAACAAATAGTTATAAAGTAGCGTGTGCCTCTGCTTGCCAACTGTAGTATCCTTCTAATGTGACGAATGAAGCCTCCCCAACCGGGGGGCTTTTCTTTTTATTGTTAAATCACTGCCTCTGAAACTACCCGGAATGTAGCTGTTACCCTTCCCTAGCTCTTCAGAGGTCACATTTTGAGTTTTTGTTGGATAGGGCGGGTTAAACAAATGTCAGTTTTGTTCAACAGTGAATCAGCTCGCGGGGAAGCGCCAGAGTGCACGAAGCAGGCTAATGTATGAAATGAATAATAAAATGAGACGAAGTCCACATGGCAGGTTATTTTATATCTGCATGGTAGTCTTGTAGAGGTCTGACGTCTGATTTCCCCTCACGGTAGGCGGCGATACCTCTGGCGGCAGCCATGGCCGCAGCCAATGTTGTGATATAGGGAACCTTGTACTTTATGGCCGACTTGCGGATGTACGAATCGTCATGCTTGCTTAGTTTCCCTGTCGGGGTGTTGATGACCAGCTGAATTTCCTTGTTCTTGATAGCGTCCGTGATATTAGGCCGTCCCTCGTGCTCTTTGAGGATATTCGTTGAAGGAATCCCTAGGCTGGATAAAAAGGCATGTGTGCCTGCCGTGGCTATGATATTGAAACCAAGGCCAGCGAACTCCCTGGCTACATCACCTACCACGGGACGGTCGTGTTCCGCAACAGTTATGAGCACGGTACCATTGGTCGGTAGTTGTGTAATTGCTTCCTGTGCCTTCCAGAACGCCATGCCAAAAGTGCCAGCAATCCCCAGGACTTCACCGGTGGACTTCATCTCAGGGCCGAGCAAGGGGTCAACTTCGGGGAACATGCTGAAGGGGAATACAGCTTCCTTGACACCGAAATGCGGGATATGCCGATTTTTCAATCCCAGGTCCTTTAGCGGCCTGCCCAGCATAAGCTGAGTAGCCAAGCTTGCCATGGAGATGCCGCAGACCTTGGAGACCAGAGGCACGGTGCGGGAGGCGCGTGGATTTGCCTCCAGCACGTAGACCACATCCTTGCAGATGGCGTATTGGATATTCATGACGCCGACCACCCCAAGCTCGCTGGCAATACGTCGCGTGTATTCCTCGATAGTTTCGATATGTTTTTGAGGTATGCTCACCGGTGGGATGACACAGGCGGCATCGCCGGAATGTACACCAGCGTACTCAATATGCTCCATGACAGCGGGTATGAAAATGTTCTCTCCGTCGGCCAGGGCGTCAGCCTCGGTCTCGATGGCATTTTCCAGATAGCGGTCAATGAGAATGGGACGGTCGGGTGTCACGCCGACTGCGGCGGCTACGTACAGATTAAGCTCTTCTTCATCGTGGACTATCTCCATGCCCCGTCCTCCGAGCACATATGAGGGCCGTACGATTAGTGGGTAGCCGATGCGCCTGGCTATAACCAAGGCTTCCTCGAGGTTGCTGGCCGTGCCCGATTCCGGCATGGGGATGCCGTACTTCTTCATCATCTGGCTAAAGCGGCCGCGGTCGGAGGCGATATCTATTGAGTTTACTGATGTGCCCAGTATCGTCACACCGGCTTTCTCCAGCTCCGCAGCGATGTTGAGCGGTGTCTGGCCGCCGAATTGTACGATAACCCCGATGGGCTTCT
>CAYQZZ010000173.1:0-2336 GCA_964422155.1 uncultured Dehalococcoidaceae bacterium
GCAGTTGAAGTCAGTCATGTAGTCAAGTCCTATGCAGATAAGGCTGCGGTTAACGACCTGTCTTTCTCTGTCGCCCAGGGTGAAATATTCGGTCTGATTGGCCCTAACGGTGCGGGCAAGACGACCACTATCAAGATGATGATGGACATCATCAAGCCGGATTCGGGCGAAGTGACTATCCTCGGCGAGAAGCTGAGTGAGGCCGCTAAAAACAAGCTTGGCTACATGCCTGAGGAAAGAGGCCTGTATAAAAAGCTGAAGGTCATCGATACTATAATTTACCTTGCCTCGCTCAAGGGTATGGACAGGCGCTCGGCTTTAGAAAAAGCTAATGCGCTCCTCAACCATACAGGTATGCTCCCGCACGAAAGAAAGAAAACAGAAGAATTGAGCAAGGGCATGGGGCAAATTATCCAGTTCATCGTTACCATCATCCATGACCCGCAACTGATTATCCTGGATGAACCCTTTGCCGGCCTCGACCCGGTTAACACCGAGTTATTGAAAGGAATGCTCTTAGACCTGAGGAATCAAGGTAAAGCCATAATCCTGAGCACACACCAGATGAATCAGATAGAGGAGCTTTGCGACCGTATCTTAATGGTAAATAACGGCCGCGCCATCCTTTACGGGGACCTCAGTGAAATCAAGTCAAGATATCAGAATAATTCGGTCCTTCTGGATATTAAAGGGGAGCTGGGCGATGTGCCGGGAATTACCGAGAAGCGCCCTCACAAGGGCTACATCGAGCTGGTACTGGATGGCAAGACAACCCCTCAACAGCTCCTGGAGCAATTGGTAAGCCGCGGCATCATAGTCAATCGCTTTGAAATTGCTACTCCTCCACTGAACCAGATATTCCTGGAGGTGGTGGGTAAAAGCCATGAATAAAACGCTTATAATATTCAGGCATGAATTCCTTTACACGATAAGAAGAACGGGCTTTATCATTATGACGCTTATCGTCCCGCTTATAGCCCTTCTGGCTATCGGAGTTTATCAAGTCGTATCAGGAATTGTGAAGCCGTCTGCCGAAGAGGTAAAAATCGGCTATGTCGATAAATGGGGGGGCTTCGACCAGTATACCCGCCAGGGTAACTTAACGCTGGTGCGCTTCGATACATCGGATGACGCTAATAAGGCAATGGCCAAGAGCGATATCAAAGAATATTTCGTCATTACACCGGATTATGCCTCGACCGGAGTGATTAACCGCTATACCCTGGAAAAACAGCTCACCGCGCCTCCTGTCACCATTACGGCGATTAAGAATTTCCTCTCAAGTAATATGCTGGCGGGGAAAGTACCCCAGGCCACCATAGACCTGGTTGAAGCACCCTTGTACCTGGTTACTATTAAGCTTACCGAAACGGGCGCCGTGGCTCCAGAGCAGGGCGGGTTCGGCAATCTTATTATTCCCGGTATTTTCAGCCTGCTCCTGGTGCTCTCCATCACCTTCTCTTCCAGTTATCTGCTTCAGGGGTTGGGGGATGAGAAGGAGAGCCGCCTTATCGAGGTATTGTTGTCCTCCGTTTCCACCCGACAGTTACTCACCGGCAAGGTTCTGGGACTCGGCGCTGCCGGGCTGGCGCAGGTAGTCGTCTGGGTGGTCTCGGCGCCATTTCTGCTGAACCTGGCCACATCATCTATCGGCGGTTTCATCAGTACGCTGCAAATATCGGCCAATTTTCTCGTTCTATGCGTGGTGTATTTCATCCTGGGCTATCTATTATTCGCCGTAATTTCGACAGGTATCGGCTCGATTACCGCCTCGACGCGGGAAGGACAACAACTCGCCACGATATTCACAATGATGGCGGTTTCACCGCTCTGGTTCTCGTCTTTAATTATGCTGTTTCCGAACAGCGCGGTCTGGGTAGCTCTCACTATTTTCCCCTTCACGGCACCGGTGGTATTGATGATAAGGCTGGGCTCGACGGATGTTGCCGCCTGGCAGGTGGTCGCCAGCATCGCCGTGCTATTGATAACCGTTACCGGCGGGATGCTATTGACCGTCAGGGTTGTGAGGACTTACCTGCTGATGTACGGGAAAAGACCCGGGCTGGGGGAAATTATCCGCAGCCTTAAAAGCAGCTAGTTAATACAGGCTGAAAAAGAGCGCCTGCGGGTGCATATCGTGGGCATAGCGCGGAGGCTTCTTACCCTATCATAATAATTTCCACTTTTATCTCGCCTTAGGGTAAGACCCCAGGATTTTAACGAACACGGCGTGCTCTTCCAGCGCTTTCAAAGCTTCGCCGACTTCCTTCCCCTCGCGGTGGCCGGAAAAGTCCATGTAAAAGTTATATTCCCAGGGCTGGTGGCGGGTGGGGCGG
>CAYQZZ010000174.1:0-2269 GCA_964422155.1 uncultured Dehalococcoidaceae bacterium
TAGCCTTCTGGTTATCGTCTGAAAATTGCTAAGCTGAGATATTTTGAATGAACATACAGCATTTTATCATAGTATTGTTATAATTACAATATAACAAGTGTATTAATCCAGTTGACAGGAACTCAATGGCTTTGACGCCATGAAAGTCCTATGTTACAATTTAGTTGGCATTTTTTCTGTTGATATAAGCCCCCCGAAAAGTGATACCCAGGCGGATGAGAAGGTAACTGCGCTCATGGAAATCAGGAAGGTCGGTGTGGTCGGCTGCGGGCAGATGGGCGGCGGCATCGCCCAGGTTTGCGCACAATCGGGATATGCTGTCTTAGTCTCCGAAGCTAACGACGAACTTTTACAGAAAGGGCTGGCTGCCATCAAATCCTCACTGGACAGGGGTGTGCAGAAAGAAAAAATAACACCGCAGGACAGGGATGCCGCTCTTTCCCGTATCAGGGGAACAATCAATGTCAGAGAGTTCGGTGATTGCGACCTGGTAATCGAAGCGGCCCTCGAGAACCTTGAATTGAAAAAGAAGATATTCGGCGAGATGGACAAGGTCTGCCCAAGGCATACGATACTGGCTACCAATACTTCCTGTCTCTCCGTCATAGACATAGCCGCGGCCACCAAACGGCCGGACAGGGTAATGGGAATGCACTTCTTCAATCCCGCACCGACGATGAAACTGCTGGAGATAGTCAGGACCACCGCTACCAGCGAGGAGACTTTCGAAACAGGCAGGCAATTCGGACGGTCCCTGGGCAAGACGGTTGTCATCGCTCAGGACTCACCCGGATTTATCGTCAACCGTCTCATGACGCCGCAAATTCTCAATGCCATTCGCATGGTTGAGTCCGGCATCGCCACGAAAGAAGACATCGATACCGGTATGACCCTTGGACTTAATTACCCGATGGGGCCGCTGGCTTTGGCCGACCTTATCGGACTGGACACGCTTCTTTCCATTGCCAACGGTATCTACGACAAGCTCCGGGAGGCACAGTACGCCCCGCCGCCTCTTTTGAAAAATATGGTGGCGGATGGTCGGCTCGGCCGAAAAACTGGTATGGGGTTTTACGAATATAAATAAGGGAGAGAAATAATGAGCATGAAAGACAAAGTTGCTCTAGTCACAGGTGGCTCCAGGGGCCTGGGGATGACCCATTGTCTGTCTCTTGCCAGAGCCGGCTGTAACGTTGCGGTGGCCGGTTACATCCATTTTAAAAAAGCCAAGGAGGTGGCCGCGAAAATCAAAGCCACGGGAAGAAAAGCGCTGGCTATAAAGATGGATGTGGCGGATTTCGAACAAGTCCAGGCAGCCGTGGAAAAAACGGAGAAGGAACTTGGCCCAATCGATATCCTCGTCAATAACGCCGCCTTCGGTATCGTGAGAGCGGTAACGGTAACCAAGATGACAAAAGAAGACTGGGACCGCGACCTGAACGTCAACCTGACCGGTCCGTTCAATACCATCAAGTGCTGTCTAGCGGGTATGATGGAGCGGGGCTGGGGGCGAATTATCAACATTTCTTCGATTGCCGGCACGATGGGCGGCGCCGGCCAGTGCAGCTATGCCGCCACCAAGGCAGGACTTATCGGTTTGACCAAGACAGTAGCTCTGGAGGCAGCCCGCAAAGGTGTGACCTGCAATGCTATCGTGCTCGGAGTAATTAATGGCGGCGCTTTCCACACCGTAGCGCAGGAATTCCAGGAACGTATCATTAAGACCCTGGCTATGCGTCGTCCGGGAACGCCCCAGGAACTCAGTAACGTGCTCGTTTTCCTGGCTTCCGAGGAATCGAGCTATATTACCGGTGAGGCTATCGAGGTCAGCGGCGGCGCCGGTTTGTTTACATTTTAAAGTAGGGAGTGTCATTCTGTCCCCGTAACGGGTACGGGGTAAACTCCGGCCAGAATCCAAGCCACTCCTTATCCCCACCTCTGGATTCCAGCTTACGCTGGAATGACAAATAAATGAAAGGAGAAAATACATGAGCGAGGCAGTAATCGTCAGCGGTGTCAGGACAGCTATAGGTAATTTCGGGGGGGCGCTACAGGATGTACCGGCTGTAAAACTGGGCAGCATCGTCATCCAGGGGGCGCTGAAAAAGGCCGGCCTGAAACCAAAGGGAGACACTAGCTATGCACCCGAGGCGCTCAAGGGCGAGGGGCTCATCGAGCTGGAGAAGAAGTACTACAACTGGGACAATTCCCTCCAGGGAGTGCAGGTAGATGAAGTAATCATGGGGAACGTTCTTCAGGCCGGTCAGGG
>CAYQZZ010000175.1:0-2262 GCA_964422155.1 uncultured Dehalococcoidaceae bacterium
CAACTGAAAAGCAGGTGGAGAAGGGCATCTCCGAGATAGTGGGTGCCTTAACGGACCCTATCATTGTCTTTCCGGGGGGCTGGGGAGATACCCTCCCCGAATGGCTTAAGAACGCCATCACCCTGGAAAGGCTGGCCATGAACATGAAGGCACTCAAGGGAGAGGAGATGACCGGGACGGACGCCGAGGCCTGCGCCTATCTCTACACGGCTGCCCTTACTCAGCCGATGGACCACGACTGGGGTCAAATCTACCTTTACATCGCCACCAAGGCCTACCGGCGGTGGGGCAAGAGCGAGATGCCACAAGATATAGCGGTGGACTCACTGGACAAAGACCAGATGGTGGAGCTCCGCCGGCTCAAGGACTGGCTTTATCACCAGCGCACCAGGGCCAGGGCAGACCGCGACCGCGCGGAGCGAAGGCAGAAGAAAGAGGCAGAGGTCGCTCAGAGTAAGGCGGAGAGGCCAACGCTGTTTGACTTCTAGAATAGTTTGGACTACTGGGGAGCGGAATAAAAATCCGCTCCCCTTTTTTTGTCCTAAAATAGCATGGGTGGTCGGCGGGGTCGCCGCCAACCGGCCCCCGCCAGTGCCAGAACATAGACCGCTGAGGAGAACACCCTCCGCGGGATACTTGTTGGTATTGCCTGCCCCTTTTAGGGGCTTATTTTTGATTACAGAGCGTCAGTTTTCAGGGGGAAACCGTCTGGGGTCGAGGAATCACCTCGACCCTATTTTTGTGCCTCGTGTAACAATTCAAGCTATTGTGTGACGAACTGTATAACCTAAGAAGAGGGGAAATTAAATCTCCCTTCTTTGCTGTAGAATGGGATTAATTTTGCTTCTACGCCGAATGCCGCATAGACTCCGCGAATTAGATCAAAAGCCACTTGGTCTGGATCGAAATTACCTGCTACTTTCTTTCGAGGCACCATTAAATGCTGACCTTCAAATGTCCTTATTCCACCAGAATAACCGAAACCGAACCTCCCCGGGGTGGGGTTCAAGGTGTACCCTTTCAGATTTCCATATTGAAGGTCAATTAGAAATTCGTCATTAATCCTAAGGGCATCCAAAATTGCTCTATAAAGCCTCAAGAACGTAGTAGGATATTCTATTACAGGGTAAAAATAGAGTCGAGGTTTTATACGAAACTCCTCACTTGATTGGCGCCAACAGAAGTGCTCACCAAGGGGTGTCCAAAATTCCATATGTCCATTGCTCATTAATTCGAGATACTCAGAATCCTTCGTGCCTTGGCGAACTCCTTCCTCATATCTCTCAAGCCGGGAATTCCCCTCCATATTCCAACCTGCACTCCGCGAACCCGGAGGACTTGCAAATAACTTTCGCACATCTTCCGACTCTACATCAAAATATTGCCCATGTGGTTTTTCAGGGGTTATGGCAACTCTAAAGAATGGCTTTTCTCCAATTTCCTCGACGAATTGCTGCATGGTTACACCAGCAAGTGTATTCCCATTGTTTATTGAAAGAAATCTGGGATAGACACCCGATTTTAGTTTTTCTGAGAGTTCGGCTCTATGCCGCTGTTCTTCTTGTGACGCTGTCAGATTACCGAGTTGCTCTTCGACCCTGGATAACCTACGAGCGACCAAATCCTGATTGAATATCTCACGTATTTCACTTAAGGTCATTTCCCTTTTCCCATCTTCATACCTTGTATAGAAATCGGTTCGATTTTGAAACGTAACCATGTGCGGAATACGAGCACTAAATGGTACCCGTATCACTAATAGGGGATTACCGTTTACCATGCGTGGCCTAATCTCCAACTCATCTATTCTCTCGGAAATGTGCTGAAGGCACAAAGCAAGAATCGCCTGCCTAATTTTATCTAGGTCACCAACCATGGTGGGTTCGTACTTTTGTGCACGACCCCTGCCATCATCCCGAATGCCTATTATTAGATATCCTCCGCCACTGTTGGTCATCGAAACAATATCACGTAGCACCTCAAGCCTGTCTTGGTCAGATTGATAGTTAACGGTAACTTTGAATTCTAAGTACCGTCGTTCACAAATATGTTCTGCTACGAGACGTTCAAGTTCAACGTCGGGTATTTCATCAATCGATCTTCCTTCAAATATCATTGTTCATTTACGCTCCAGTACTAGGATTATAGCATCATAGTGAAAGAACTTGAATAGACACACGGTTATTAGGTACGCGGTTATTACACAATCCGCCCTTTTGTTCAGTTGGCGACGAGATAAAGCCCCCCGCGACAATGAGTGTT
>CAYQZZ010000176.1:0-2236 GCA_964422155.1 uncultured Dehalococcoidaceae bacterium
CAGTATGCCCGCAGCGTCTTTCGCGGCGGCCGCATGTACCGGCAATCGGGCACAACCCATATACCGATGCGTGTTAACAGTTCCGGCATGATACCGCTCATCTTTTCTATGTCGGTGGTGATGTTCCCGGGCATCGTTGCCAGCTACTTCTCCAGACCCGACGCACCGGGATTCGCGGATACCATCGTGCGTTGGTTCAGCCCCAGCACTGAACTGCCGGTAGGGGCCTTTTACTGGATTCTCTACTTCGCTTTATCGGTCGGCTTTACCTTCTTTTATACCATAATAACCTACCAGCAGCAGGACCTGCCCGGTACCTTGCAGAAGCAGGGAGGCTTTATCCCCGGTATACGACCCGGGAAAAACACCGCTTCGTATCTCAGCGGCGTCACCAACCGGGTAACATGGGCAGGTGCTCTCTTTCTGGCCTTCGTGGCGGTGATGCCCTTCCTGGCACGTACGGTGACCAACGTACAACAAATACAGCTATCCAGTCTGGGCATGCTTATCGTGGTGGGTGTTATCCTGGATACGATGAAGCAGCTTGAAGCGCAGCTGGTCATGCGGCGTTATGAGGGCTTTATTAAATAGGAGTAAAGGTGTATATTATTCTGCTGGGAGCCCCGGGGGCGGGGAAAGGTACGCAGGCCGTCATGCTGGCGGAGAAACTGAAGCTGGTACAGGTAGCCTCCGGCGACCTTTTCCGCCAGGCGCTCCAGCAGGAGACGGAACTTGGCAAAAAAGCCAAAGTATATATGGAGAAGGGGCAGCTGGTCCCGGATGAAATAACGATACAGATGGTACTGGAGAGGTTATCGGCTCCGGACTGTAAAAAGGGGGCCATTCTCGATGGCTTCCCCAGGAATATTAAACAGGCAAAGGCGCTGGACAAAGCCCTGAAGCTGCAATCGAAAGCAATTGACAGGGTGGTATATATAAAAGTATCGGAAGGAGAACTGCTAAAGAGATTAAGCGGACGCTGGATTTGCCGTAAATGCCAGGCACCCTATCATGAGGTCGATTCACCGCCCAGGGTTGCCGGCAAATGTGACCGCTGCGGCGGCGAACTGTACCAGCGCCCCGATGATAATGTAGAAACGGTAAAAAAGCGGCTGGAGGTATATTTCGCGGAGACATCCCCTCTTATCGACTATTATAAACGGGCGGAAAAGCTGCTGGAGGTCAACGGCGAAGGCAGCGCCGCCGGGGTAAACCAGAGGATATCAGCCGCCCTGCGTTAGAGGGATGACACCGGATGGGTATCGAGATAAAATCTGAAAAAGAGATTGCTGTCATGCGGTACACTGGCAAAATTGTCGCTGAAATACTGAGGATTTTAACCAAACAGGTGAAACCTGGTATGAAAACGAAGGAACTGGATATTATCGCCGAGAGGGAGTTGAAAAGGCTGGACGCCGAGTCTTCTTTTAAAGGATACCGCGGCTATCCGGCTACTGTCTGCGTATCCATAAATGACGAGATAGTACACGGGATTCCGGGGGGTAGAGTCCTGAAGGAAGGCGATATTGTCTCCCTCGATTTCGGCGCCATTTATAACGGTTTTCACGGCGATGCCGCCGTAACCGTACCTGTGGGTGAGGTAAGCCCCGAGGCAAGGAGATTGATGGAAACTACCAGGACTTGCCTGGAAAAAGGTATCGCGGCGGCTCGTGACGGGGCGAAGCTGGGTGACGTCTCCGCAGCCATCCAGAACTATGCGGAATCTAGAGGTTACTCGCTGGTACGGGAGTATACCGGACACGGTATCGGCAGGAAAATGCACGAGGACCCGCAGATACCCAACTGCACCGAGCCTCCCTACGGACTTCAGCCGGGAACGGGCCCGGTGCTGAAAAAAGGGATGACCCTTGCCCTCGAACCTATGCTTAACGCCGGCGGCTGGCGTACCCGGGTGGCCGATGACCAGTGGACGGTGCTCACGGCCGATGGCAGCCTTTCGGCACACTTTGAACATACTATTGCCGTTGATAATACTGAACCGGAGGTATTGACCGGGGGAGGATATGACTAAGAAAGAGGCCATCGAAGTTGAGGGAACGGTCATCGAGGCTCTACCCAATGCCATGTTCCGCGTGGAACTCCCTAACGGGCATGAGGTGCTGGCCCATATTTCGGGCAAGATAAGAATGCACTACATAAGAGTGCTACCCGGCGACAAGGTATTGATAGAGCTCTCCCCCTATGACCTGAAACGCGGCAGAATCACCTACCGGCT
>CAYQZZ010000177.1:0-2208 GCA_964422155.1 uncultured Dehalococcoidaceae bacterium
GGCTACAAAGTTAAGCTGTTCATGCCGGAATGTGTCAGTGTTGAAAGGCAGCTTGTTCTACAGGCTTTCGGCGCTGAAGTCGTACTTACGCCGGCTAAAGAGGCCGTCGACGGAGCTATCCGGCGAGCCCATCAGGCTTTAGAGACTGAGCCGGGCAGATATTTTATGCCCAACCAGTTCGATAACCCGAACAATGTATTATCTCACTACGAGACCACCGGCCCGGAGATATATCATCAGACCAAGGGCAGAGTTGACGTATTCGTGGCCAGCATGGGAACGACAGGTACGCTCATCGGTGCCGGTAACTATCTGAAGGAGAAGATTCCGGGTATCAAGATCGTTGGAGTCGAACCTACGGTAGGGCACAACATCCAGGGACTGAAAAATATGAAGGAGAGCGTTATCCCCGGTATATATAATCCCAAGGCTTTCGATGAAAAGGTTACCGTCGAAGACGGCGATGCTTTTGAGACGACCCGGCTGCTGGCCGTGAAAGAAGGGCTTTTCACGGGTATGTCCAGCGGGGCTGCTGTCGCGGGAGCCCTGCAAGTTGCCGCAAAAATGAAAAAGGGGACTATCGTGGTTATCCTTCCCGACCGCGGTGACCGCTACCTGAGCACCACGCTGTTCCGCTCTATCTGCGCCAAGTGTCCGCCTTAAACGATTGGGCAATTCATGCCGAGTACCGAAGCATATTTAGATATTGAGACCACCGGTCTCGCCCCTTCCGGCTGTGAAATCACCGTAATCGGTATTTATCTTTGTAACGGAGATGATACCGAATTCGTTCAATTTGTCGGCAGGGATGTCACTGCTGATAGCGTACAGGAAGCCCTTAACGGGGTAAAAGTTCTCTACACCTACAACGGCAGCCGGTTCGATTTACCCTTTATCCACTCGAAGCTCGGGATAAACCTGGCGGAACTGTTCACACATCGAGACCTGATGTATAACTGCTGGAGAAACAACTTGTTCGGTGGACTTAAAGCTGTTGAGCGGCAACTGGGACTAAAGAGAAAATTGCCGGACATGAACGGCTATGAGGCTGTCAGGCTGTGGTGGAAATACGTCGACAGCTTTGACCTGGATGCTCTGAACACCCTCCTTGAATATAACAAAGAAGATGTGATAAACCTCAAGACCCTGAACGACATACTGCTCTAACGCCGATGGTATTATTGAAGGACCTATTCCCCTCTCTCTTTCCCACCGCCTATATTATCTCCGTTTCGCCCTAATCATTACAATCGCCATAACGCAGTTCTCGGAGCCTTTATTTCGCCAGGCGTGGCGTATGCCGTTCTGCACCACACAATCGCCAGGTTTGAGGTGTACTAACACCCCACCGTCGAGCTCCAGCCACATCTCACCTGAGAGGATAATGATATAATCTATTGTATCGGTGGTATGCATACCGGTTTTATCCCCGAAGCGCTTGTGCCAGAGTTCTGCTATATCCACACCGTTTTCCTTGGCTTTCTTGAAGAACTCTTCGTCCGGCGGACGTACCCATAGAGCAATCGCTGTTCCTCCGGGTTTTGGCATCCCCATAGTGAGTTGTTTCTTATAATCTAAATTCTCTAGGGGTATAGTAGGCATTTCGTCTGTGCCCCAGAGTCCGAACATTTCTGAACCGAACGTCCCCTGACCCGCTATTTCCGCATCATCCAAAATAACGGATTTCCCATTCCTGTGACCGGTAACTACACGTCTCATATTTCTCTCCTTTATTCAATGTACCTTTTTATGGATTAGGATTTTATTCTATTCACCTTTTCAGCGGCTGTCAATAGACATCTTTCATATAGTAAAAAGGGGAGTGCAAAGCGAGAGGGGGCGCCAGCCCCCTCTCAAATCATTTCCCCCTCCTTTCGTAAAGGAGGGGGATAAAGGGGGTGGATTTTTTAATGCCCAGTAGGGGATGAGCTTGCTTTTTATTAGTGCTATAATAAAAATGCGGAAAAGTGAGTATCGAGAGGAGAATTCGACAGATGGATGAGCTAAAGGTATTTACCGGTAACGCCCACCCGGCTTTGGCAAAGGCAATCACGGACTATCTGGGTATTCCACTGGGCAACTGCGAGGTAATGGAGTTCAGCAATGAAAACACCTTTGTCCGCATCCTGGAAAATGTCAGAGAGCGGGACACGTTTATCGTCCAGCCTATCTCCTCTCCCGTCAACAGCCATCTCATGGAACTGCTCA
>CAYQZZ010000178.1:0-2154 GCA_964422155.1 uncultured Dehalococcoidaceae bacterium
GATTCTCGGGTCAAGCCTTCAGGCTGAATCAGGCTGAAGCCCGAGAATGACATTATTAATTGCCTGCTGACGTGCAGTATGATATATTTTGAATAGATGAAAACCGAGCCTGTAATTATTCCTTCCGGCGGGGTCACCTCGCCTCGAGGATTCCTTGCCGGCGCTACCAGCGCCGGTATTAAAAACAAAGACCAGAGTCGACTCGACCTCGGTATATTGTTCTCTAAAGTACCCTGCCCGGCGGCGGCTGTCTTTACCACCAATAAGGTGAAGGCGGCGCCGGTGGTGCTAAGTCAGAAGCGGTTGCAGAAAGGCAGAGCTTCAGCCGTGATAATGAACAGCGGCTGCGCCAATGCCTGCACCGGCGAGCGGGGCATGGCGAATGCCCTGGAGATGGCCGGGCTGGCGGCACGGCATGTCGGCGTATCGCCGGAGGAAGTGCTCGTGGCAAGTACCGGTGTCATCGGTGTTACATTGCCGATGGAGCGTATCCGGGCCGCCGTGCCGAATGTGATTCTTTCGGTCGAAGGAGGTCATGACCTGGCCCGGGCGATAATGACGACAGACACGGTGCCCAAGGAGGTGGTGGTAAGGGTGGATGATTATATCATCGGGGGAATGGCGAAGGGAGCGGGTATGATTCACCCCGACCTGGCTACCTTGCTCTGTTTTTTAACGACTGATGCTGCTATCGATGTTGATTTCCTGGGGCAGGCGCTGCGGAAAGCCGTGGATATCTCCTTTAACATGGTTTCCATCGACGGCGATAACAGCACCAATGATACTGTGCTCATTATGGCTAACGGGATGGCCGGCGGTAAGCCCGTTACCAAAGGCAGCCGGAGGGCGGAGGTCTTTCAGCAGGCGCTGAACAAGGCCTGTATTTATCTGGCCAGGGAGGTTGCCCGCGACGGCGAGGGGGCTACCAAGCTTATAGAAGTTAACGTCAGCGGAGCGGTCAGTCCGGGAGATGCCCGGCTGGCGGCCCGGACGATAGTCAGTTCGTCCTTAGTCAAGGCGGCGGTGCATGGCAGCGACCCCAACTGGGGGAGGGTAGTGGCGGCGGCGGGACGGAGCGGCGCCGCGTTGAAGGCTGAGAAACTGGAGCTATACATCGGTGATAACTGCGTGGTGAAAGACGGGGCTCCTGTCCCGTTTAATAAAAAAGAAGTCGTAAGGCATCTGGATGGCAAAGAGGTATATATTGCTTTAAATCTCAATATGGGCAGCGCTGAGGCCACGGCCTGGGGCTGCGACCTTTCTGAGGAATACGTGAAGATTAACGCCGAATATACGACGTAAAAAAAGTGTATACCACACAACTAAATAACTTAACAAAGAATCCTCTCTCCCCTGGTGGGAGAGAGTTAGAGTGAGGGGGAATTTCTCACCCTCACCTTTACCTCTCCCTTCAGGGAGAACCTTCAGGGTGAACCCCTCAAGGGAGAGGTAACAAAGGAACTGAATGAAAGACATTACGGTAATAAAAATAGGCGGGTCTACCTTCGGGAGCGGGGATACCACTGTTGAGGATATCGTTTCTCTACAGAAAAAGGGTAAATCTCTGGTGGTTGTACACGGGGGTGGCAGCACTGTTACCGACTGGCTCAAGCGGCAGGGAGTTGCCACGAAGTTCGTCCGCGGCGAGCGCGTGACCGATTTACCTTCGCTGGAGGTGGTGACCGCGGTGCTGGCCGGTTTAGTCAATAAGGAAATCGTGGCGGCGATTAACGTTCGGGGCGGTCGAGCCGTCGGTATCAGCGGCGTCGATGGTTCTCTTATCGAGAGCAAAATGAAGGATAAAGAAATGGGGTATGTAGGGTCGGTGGAAAAAGTTAATACAGCCCTTCTGGAAGCGCTGCTTAAGGCGGGTTTTATTCCCGTTGTCTCTCCGCTGAGCCTGTACTCTATAGATAGACCTATGGATTCTCCAGCGATAATTAACGTTAACGGCGACCCCATTGCCGGTGATATCGCTGCGGCATTAGGCGCGAAAAGACTCGTTTTCCTGACCGATGTGGCCGGCATTAATGATAGTTCCGGCAAGGTAATATCGCGGCTGTCTGCTGATAAGGCAGAAGCCCTGATAGCTTCCGGGGCAGTTTCCGGGGGCATGATTCCCAAGGTAAACGCCTGCCTGAGGGCTTTAAATAC
>CAYQZZ010000179.1:0-2138 GCA_964422155.1 uncultured Dehalococcoidaceae bacterium
CGATATCGCCACGGTACCCTATAGCGTGCTGATGCAGATGATACAGCACCCGATGACCGACGTCGGCATCAAACGCTTTCTGGCCGACTGGAAAAGCGTATCTAAAAAATAAACATCAAGAAAGGAAATAATACCCCTTCCCTACAGGAAGATGGGACCAGAGTGAGGTGGAACCATGAACATGAATATTGCGGAACTTGAACTCAAGACCAAGGAAGAGCTGATGGAAATGGCCAAGGAGAAGGGCATTCCCACGCCGGCCACCCTGAAAAAGCATGACATCATCATGCTCCTGCTCGAAACACATACCGAGGAGCAGGGTAATATCTTCTGTAGCGGTATCCTGGAAATCATGGCTGATGGCTACGGCTTCCTCAGGCAGGAAACCCTGCTACCCAGCCAGACGGATGTCTATATTTCACCGTCTCAGATTCGCCGCTTCGGCCTGCGCAACGGCGACATGGTTACCGGACAGGGCCGCCCGCCGAAAAGCAATGAAAAATATTTCAGCCTTCTTCAGGTCGTCGCTATCAATAACCTCGACCCCGAGACTATTAAGAGCCGGCAGCCGTTCGGCTCACTTACCCCCACCTTCCCCGACAGGCTCATTAACCTGGAGCAATCCCCGACCGACCTCTCCACCCGCCTTATCAATCTCATCTCCCCCATCGGGCGCGGGCAGCGCGGCCTGATTGTCTCACCCCCCAAGGCCGGCAAGACGCTGCTGCTTAAATCTATTGCCAACTCCATTTCTACCACCTATGAGGACATTCATTTAATGGTGTGCCTCATCGGCGAGCGCCCGGAAGAGGTTACGGACATGAAGCGCTCGGTAAAGGGAGAAGTAGTCGCGGCCACTTTCGACGAGATGGTGGAGAACCAGACACGCGTAGCGGAACTCGGTCTTGAAAGGGCTAAACGCATAGTGGAAAGCGGCAAGGACGTGGTCATCCTGCTCGACGGTATCACCCGTCTGACCCGCGCCTATAACCTGGCCATGCCTTCCAGCGGCCGTACATTATCCGGCGGTATCGACCCCGCTGCGCTGCACCCGGCCAAGCGTTTCTTCGGCGCCGCCCGCAACACTGCCGAGGGCGGCAGCCTGACCATTATCGCCACCTGCCTCATCGATACCGGCAGTCGCATGGACGACCTCATCTATGAGGAGTTCAAGGGAACCGGCAACATGGAGCTTCACCTCGACCGGAGGCTTTCCGAGCGGCGTATCTTCCCGGCCATGGATATCCAGCGCAGCGGTACCCGGCGCGAGGAGTTGCTGCTGGGAGAGGAAACAACGAAACAGGTATGGCTGCTGCGGCGTATGGTGGGCATCATCGCCTCCGACTCGAACAACTTCGTCGAGGGAACGGAGCGTGTGCTGGAACGCATGCGCAAGACTAAGAACAACGCCGAGTTCCTGGTGGGACTGAACAGAGAGATGTAATATCACCCCACGTTTTCGCGATAAATCTCTCTTTAACTCACTACTTGCATTAAGGTCTGCAAAGACTTATCATGTATCCGGACAGAGAGGAAAACGCCCGTGATGCAGATTAGAAAAACATATACAGTAGTAAGCCCGGAGTTGCTCTATGCCGAGATAAGGGACTTCACCCTGAAGCAGGGGGCGACCCTGGGCGAGAACAAACTGGAGACCTTTACCCTCCCCGATGAGTCGGCTTCATTCATTACCCGCGGCACGCTAACGTTTAACATGAAGGACAAGGCGGGAAATGTGGAAAAAGAATGCCTCAGGGCGCATATCGTCGGCATGGCCAGGGGCGAAACGAAGCTGATGATTGACGTCGATGAAAAGCTTTTCCCACAGGATAAACTTACCGCCCTCCAGACCGACCTCGACTTTATCTTCGGGTCGTATGAAGTGAAGTAGCTTTAAAAACCCCTTTAAATATCCCCGTATTTATTATTCTTAAAGCATAAGAATTCACTACCCGTTACCCCCTTCTGTCCGGGCTATAGCAGGCAATCCAGGCATGAGTTTCCCAACAAAACACTATAAGGTGACTAAAACTACTGGCGATGTGCTATAATGCCAATTTAAGAAGGTTTTTCTACTATGCAGGCAGTTGAAGTCAGTCATGTAGTCAAGTCCTATGCAGATAAGGCTGCGGTTAACG
>CAYQZZ010000180.1:0-2123 GCA_964422155.1 uncultured Dehalococcoidaceae bacterium
GGTCAACACGTTGGAAGACCCGCCCGGCCACCTCGATGCCGGCCAGGACGCCATTTTCTTTTACCAGCAGCGATGCCTTGCCGGAAAGGCCGGGTGGTATCAGCGCCTCGCTGGTGACATCTCCATGTCCCGTGTCCTCATTTAGAGCGACGTCGATAATGGCGTCAAGCTGTTTCTCCGTCAAATAATCGTGGAGGTTCATCTATCATCCTTAAAAATTGGTATGGAACAAGTTGTTTATCAACCTAACCCTGTGTCATTCCTATGGAAAAACAACATTGTCTAAAAACACTATTCTCTCTCCCCACCGTGCCTGCCTGCGCGTAGCCGCTTCGGCGAAGGCAGGGGAGAGAGTTAGAGTGAGGGGGATATCTATTCATCTCACCCTCACCCTGGCCTCTCCCATCAAGGGAGAGGGGTGAATAGATATTTTTTAATAACCTCAGGGAAAAGGGATTCACTTTGAATGTTTCTACCTGAGGGAGTGAAGATAATTCATGTTTATTTCTTTATTTCTTCACGGCGTACGGACACGCTGCCTTTGGCGACCCGCAGGGTCGTGCCGGATTCTACCTTGATGACGACGCTGTCCTCGCTGATGCTCTCAATCGTTCCGTAAATACCACCGGCGGTGATGACTTTATTGCCCTTTTGCAGTCCCTCTATCATCGTCTGTTGTTCCTTCTGGCGCTTGCGTTGCGGTCTTATCATAACGAAGTAGAACAGCGCGAAGATTACTACCAGAAAGGCAATCATATACCAGGTGCTGTTCGGGTTTGATTCTGTTGCCTGGCCGTTTGCCGGAGCCAGACATCCGCCGATAAATATCAGGACCGTTATGAGCAGCCCTGCAATGAGGCCAATTTTCCACATTTTATTCATTTTTCCTCCTGGTTCACGTTATTTGATTCTATTTTACCCTGCAGCGACCACGGGCTGGTCTTTTCAATCTTTATTTTTACCAGTTGCCCGAGGTAATCCTGGCCGCTGCTGGAAAATACCAGCTTATTGGTGCGGGTACGACCGTACCATTTCCCCCTGCTCTGGCCTTCCACCAGTATTTCCACCGTCCCGCCCAGTAGACGGGCGTTAATTTCCGTCTGGATTCTCTCCTGGAGCTGTTCGATTTTACTGAGTCTTTCCTTCTTTTCCCGGAGAGGAATATCGTCCTCGTATTCCCGGGCGGCCGCTGTGCCTGTCCTGGGCGAATAGACAGCTACATGCACTGTATCAAACTTTATCCCGGAGAGCAAGTCCAGGGTCTGCCGGAACTGATTTTCGCTCTCCGTGGGGAAGCCGACGATAACATCGGTGCTGATGGCTGCGTCAGGAATCTTTTCTCGTATTTGCTTCACGAGCCGACGGTACTGGTCTACCGTATAGCCGCGTTTCATCGCCTGGAGGATTTCATCGCTGCCCGCCTGCACGGGCAGGTTGAGCTGCTCGCAGACCTTGTCCAGTCCGGCGATGGCTTCGATGAGTTTTTGGCTGATATCCTTGGGATGGTTGGTCAGGAAGCGCAGTCGTACCAGTCCGTCGATGCTGTTAAGTTCTGTAAGCAGGTCGGCCAGGTCCGGCCTTCCCTTTAGGTCGTGCCCGTAGGAATCGACGTTCTGTCCGAGCAGGATGACCTCTTTTGCCCCCCGCCTCACCAGTTCCCTTACCTCGCAGGCTATTTCATGTACCGGCCGACTTCTCTCCCGACCGCGCCGGTAGGGGACGATGCAGTAGGAGCAGAAGTTATCGCACCCCTGGCTTATGGTCACGAAGACGCTGGGCGTGGGGTGGCGGGGTAATGACGGCGTATCCGTCTTTTCCAGCCAGGGAGGATGGTCCCCCGCCTTGAAAAAGTGGTCGATATGGGGGTAGCTTTTCTGCAAAGGCTTGGTATCGGAGTCGACCAGGCAGCCGGTCAGCGCCAGCAGCGTGTCCGGTCTCTCCTTTTTCAAATGCCTGAGGTCGTGCAGTCTGTTGATGACGCGGTCTTCGGCGCTCTGGCGCACCACGCAGCTATTGAGCACGATGAGGTTGGCCTCTTTAATGTTTTTCGTAGCTTCGTAGCCGAGCTCTTCGAAGCGGCTGGCAATCCGCTCCGACTCCGCTTTATTCATCTGGCAGCCGAT
>CAYQZZ010000181.1:0-2089 GCA_964422155.1 uncultured Dehalococcoidaceae bacterium
AAAGGCAGAAAGAACGTCAAGAAACCCAAGGCTGCTAAAGCTAAGGGTAAGGCAGCCCCGGACACCAAGAAGAAATAGAACGGGGAAAGCAATCCTGAATTGTCATCCTGAGCGAAGCGAAGGATCTCGGCGCGGTGAGGTATTATAATTTTCTTCACCCCTCCCCGAGATTCTTCGGTCGTTTCGCTCTCTCAGAATGACATATTACCATTATCGGGCAGCCCTTAAAGGTTGTTACGTCTCTTAAACTCAAAGGGGGTGAGGTTCATTAATATCCAGACATCTAACAGAATCGCCGAAGTAATCGAAGCCTCTACGGCGCAGTTCATCGCCCAGTGCTATGAGCTTTACGAGTTGCCGCCCCTCGGTAGCCTGGTAAAGACCGGCGATATCTACGGCATCGTTTGCCACGCCGAGACCGCCGGTTTAGAACCGGGACGTAAGCCCATCGCCCGCGGCAAAGACGAAGCCTCAGAGGAAGCGGTCTATCAGTCCAGCCCCCAGCTTTCCAAGCTCTTAAGGAGCGAGTTCACGGCGGCGGTGGTGGGCTATAAAGATAACGATAAATTGTTCCAATATCTCCCCCCGCACCCCGCCCGTATTCACAGTTTTGTCTACTTATGTCAACCCGACGAGGTAAAAGAGTTCAGCCGGCAATTCGGCTTTCTCAATATTTTAGTGAACGCCGCCCTCCCTATCCCCACCGAAGAGCTTATCGCCGCCGCTTTACGGCAGATGAGCCGCGCCCACGATGACAGCCGCGCTTTCCTGGTGGCGGCGGGCAAAGAGCTGGCTAACCTGCTCAGCAGCGACTTTATCCGGCTGAAAAATATCCTGGGGAGGCTCTTATGACCGACCGACTCGGCATTGTTACCACAGCCTCGCTGGAAAAGGGCGTTGATGTCCGCCTGGACGGCCCTGTCTCCGTGGAGGACATGGTCGTGGGGCGCTATGTCACCATCGAAGGGCAGAAACGCCGTTTCTTCGGCATGATAACCGATGTCAGCCTGGGCGTAACCGACCCCCGCCTCGCCGTCTCCCCGCCCGATGTCGCCGACCCCTTTATCGCCGAGGTCTTAACGGGCACGAGCACCTTCGGGACAATCCATGTCACCCCTATGCTCACTATCGGCGGTGACGCTAAGTCCATGCTGGAAGGCCCCCAGCCGGTCAAGACTATCCCCGCCCATTTCTCTATCGTCAATTTAGCATCGGAGCAGGATATAGAAAATGTTTTCGGTAAGGAGGATAAAGAAAGGTTCCACATCGGCAACCCGCTGGACATGGAGACCAAGCTCTGCCTTAACCTGGAGGAGTTCGTCAAGCGCTCCAACGGCATCTTCGGCAAGAGCGGCACCGGCAAGACCTTCCTCACCCGTATCCTTCTCATCGGCATTTTGCAAAAGAGCAAAGCCGTCAACCTGATTTTCGATATGCACAACGAGTACGGCTGGCAGGGCACCAGTGAAGGCGGCCCGCCCGTCAAGGGCCTCAAGCAGCTATTTCAGTCGAAGGTCGCCGTCTTTACCCTCGACGAAGAAAATTCAAGGCGGCGGGGCGTCAGCACTGATTTCGTCGTGAAAATAGGCTACGACGAAATCGAGCCGGAGGATATCGTCCTACTGCGCCAGACTCTCAACCTGACCGAGCCGGCCGTGGAAGCGGTCTACCAGCTGCGCCGGCGCTTCGGTAAAAGCTGGATACAGAATACGCTGGATATCGAGGGCGCCGAGGATACCAAAGAATTACTCGAATCTATGAATATCCACGAAAGCACTTTCCAGAACCTGAAACGCGGACTGGCCACCATCCGGCGGCTCCCCTTTATCGAGCCTCATGCCCCGGTCGATGCCGTCAGGAGCATCCTCGACCACCTCGACCGCAACATCAATGTCGTTCTGGAGTTCGGCAGATACCGCGATATCACCGCCTATGTCCTCGTTGCCAACATGCTCGCCCGCCGTATCTATACCCAGTACCAGTCGCGCACGGAAAAATCTATGGCGGAAGGCATTGCCCCACCCAACCCGCTGGTCATCACCATCGAGGAAGCGCACAAGTTCCTCAACCCGGAGGTCTCCAGCCAGAC
>CAYQZZ010000182.1:0-2037 GCA_964422155.1 uncultured Dehalococcoidaceae bacterium
GATGTCGGGGATAGCCGGATAGGGGTGGCTCTCAGCGACCCTCTGGGTATCATGGCCAGCCCGTTGACTATTATCTCCCGGCAGAATGATGGGACTGATATCGCTGCTGTAATCGATATCGTCCGAAAAAATGACGTCGTGCGGATTATCGTCGGTCTACCGCTCTCTATGGATGGTACTATTGGAACGCAGGCCGAGAAGGTAAAGGACTTCACCGCGGCATTACGCCGTCATACCGACCTTCCGGTGGAGTTCAGAGATGAGCGCCTGTCCACGGTTCTGGCGAAGCGTATCGTGCAGTCAGTCAGGAAGACCAACCGGGGCACCAGGTATGATGCCGCGGCGGCGGCGCTTATCCTGCAAAGCTATCTGGATGATATAGCTCAGACACAGGGTCGTGATGACGACCCCGGTTCGGGGATTGAATAAGGTACTCTCTTCCGCTGTAGGGCCGGGCCCTTTCAGGGTTAGCTTTGTTGACAAGCATTTATCCCCGCTAGTATCATAGAATTGAAAGTATGCCTTCTGGAGGTTTTTTCTCAGGACGCTGGCGGGCTCCTGCTTTTCGGAGGGCTGGACGAACGATATGGCTGTGAAACGCGACTATTATGAGGTGCTCGGTTTATCCCGTGATGCCTCCCCTGAGGATATTAAGAAGGCTTTTCGTAAGCTGGCGTTCCAGTATCATCCCGACCGTAATCATGATGATGGCGCCGAGGAGAAGTTCAAGGAAGTCAACGAGGCTTATGAAGTCCTTTCGGACGCCGATAAGCGCGCTGGTTATGACCGGTTCGGCCATAATAGCGCCGAAAGCTTCTTCGGCAGGGGCTTCGAAGGCTTTGATATAGGCGGCTTCGGAGACATCTTTGAAGCCTTCTTCGGCGGGACCGGCAGGACCGCTCGCCAGGCGACCCGACGTGGTGATGACCTTCGTTATACCGTATCGGTCACTTTTGAAGAGGCAGCCCTGGGCTGTGACAAAGAAATAGATATCGCGCGTACCGAGGTTTGCTCCACGTGTCATGGTACCCGTGCCAGGCCGGGCAGTCAGCCCAGCCGCTGCCCTACCTGTGGCGGTGCCGGCCAGATACGCCGAGTACAGCGCAGCATCTTCGGTCAGTTTATCAACACGGCCGTCTGCGGACAGTGTCATGGCGAGGGGACTTTAATTACGGACCCCTGCCGTGACTGCAAGGGTTCTGGTTACCAGAAAAATAAGCGGCACATCTCGGTCAAGGTGCCCGCCGGAATTGACGATGGCAATGGCATACGACTTTCCGGTGAGGGCGATACCGGTTCTCGGGGCGGCTCGCCGGGTAACCTGTATGTTATGATTTCGGTAAAACCGCACGAGTATTTTACCCGGGAAGGTGATAACGTTCTCTATGAGCTGTCGGTCAATTTCGCTCAGGCGGCTCTCGGGGCCGAAGTTGAAGTTCCCACACTTTATGGCGCGAGCAAGCTAAAAATACCGTCCGGCAGCCAGACGGGCAAGGTCTTTCGCTTGAGAGATAAAGGTATCCCCCACCTGCATGGAATCGGGCGCGGTGACCAGATGGTCAGGCTGCGCGTGGTAACCCCTGAATCGTTGACGAAAGAGCAGCGTAAGCTTTTTGAAGAGCTGGCGAAGAGTCTGGGTGGTTCGAAAGGGACGGGGGCCGGTTCCTAAGGTGATGGGGTTGAAGCGCGTTTTCGCTGTCGGAAAAGAGAGAACAATCGCCACCTGCGCCCGGCCAGTTCATGCTTGGCATTACCGCCCATAAGCTCAACCGCTGCCTGATGGGGGTCGGCGTTTTCGTAGAGCACCTGGTAAATCTTTTCCGTAATCGGCATTTCCAGTCCGAGTTGCTGCGCCAGTTCCCGGGCGACGAGGGTAGTATTTACGCCCTCGGCTACCTCGTGCATGGACTCGAGAATCTCCTGCAAAGGACGGCCCTTGGCCAGCTCAGAGCCGACGTAGTGATTGCGACTTAATCGGCTGGCGCAGGTCGTAATAGCATCGCCCAGTCCGGCGAGTCCGGAGAAGGTAAGCGGATT
>CAYQZZ010000183.1:0-2001 GCA_964422155.1 uncultured Dehalococcoidaceae bacterium
ATGACCTTCACCGGGGACGGGTCAACCTTATAGAGAATCGCCAGGTAGTAGCTGGAAAAGTCGCCCATCATCACCAGGCTCATCATCTGAGCCAGCAGACTTTTCCCCTCGCTGTCAACGAACTCATAAGCCACCCCGGCCTGTTTGAGTAGCTCGCAGGTCACGTCGTAGCGGAGCTTGATGCGTTCGTTAAACGTCGGCGACCTCAGCAAAACCACCCTGATTTTCGATGCTATCTCTTTAGGTAGCGGATAGCCGACCGTCGCGTTATGGTTGAGTTCCGGGAAGACCTCATAAAAAGCCCAGGCCTTGCCGTTTTCGTTAAGCTGGGTCTTCCAGCGATGCGCCGCTTCCGCGGCAATACCGGCGCCGTATATCACCGGCAGGCAGCCGTAAAGGCGTTGTGCCAGCTTTTTGGCCGGGTTGGTGTTAAGCGGCGACTTCTCATCCAGCTTTGCCGACATTTTTCCCAGGACCTGCACCGTCTCCGCAACATCGGCGGACTTATCTTTCAGGAAGCCCAGCTTCTGCAGGACGCCCAGTGTGGGCAAAAAGCTGAACCCGAGGGCGGCGCGGGGCTGCGCTTGATATTCAATTTTAAAAACGGGGATATTGTTTGCCTCGGCCATTTTTTGCAGTTTGCCTCCGGTTGTCATCGCCAGCTTTTTTACTTTCGTCTTTAGCGCCGGCTCGAAGCCCGATAGCGTTTCTTCGGTATTTCCTGAATAGCTCGAAGCTATCAATAGAGTCCTGTCATCGACAAAGGCCGGCAGACCGTAGTCGCGATGGACGATAACAGGTATTTTAGCCTCGTACTGAACCAGGCTCTTTACTAAATCTCCACCAATGGCCGAGCCGCCCATGCCCAGGATTACCACTTTATCAACGTCTTTGTAATCTGCGGGCAGTTCGAAGCTCATAACTGCCTGCCACGCCTGCCGACATTGCATCGGGAGTTCTTTAAGGCGCGCCAGCATGCCATCCGGGTCCATCTTTTGAAATATTGTTAAGTCGTCAAGGTTTATGTTAACCATACGCTTCACCCCCTGTTGACATTCTTTAAACCCACCGCTATACCCCTGCCATCTCCCGGCCGAGTTTGAGTAAACGTTCCGCCCGCTCCGGCGAATCGGTCTCGGCATAGATACGCAGCAGGGGCTCGGTGCCGGAATACCTGATGAGCAGCCAGGTGTTATCTACAAGATTAAAGCGGAAACCATCCGTGGTATCGATTTTTAAAATCTTGACGCCATCGATAGACTTTGATGCATAATTCCGGACACGGCTGATAATGGATTGGCGTTCTTTCTCCGGGAATCTCACGTCAACCCGCTTATAGTGGTGGGGGCCTACCTTGCTGTAAAGGTAGTCGATAAGCTCGGAGGGGTTTTTGCCCGTTTTCACCATGAGGTCGAGGAAATAGAGATTGGCCAGGATACCGTCGCGCTCGGCGACATGTCCGCGGAATCCGTAGCCACCGCTCTCCTCCCCGCCAATCAGCGCCTTTTCCGACCTCATCAGCGGCGCGACGTACTTAAAGCCTACCGCCGTTTCGTACACCGGCACTTTGTAAATCTCGCCGAGCCGGTAAGCCATGCTGGTGGTGGTCAGAGTCTTGACGATAGGCCCGCGTTCGCCGCGTATTTCCAGCATATAGAGGCAGAGCAAAGCAAATACCTGGAGCTGGTTAATAAAGTTGCCCTTTTCGTCGACAATGCCCATGCGGTCGGCATCACCGTCGGTAGCCAGGCCGACATTTGCCCCTTGCTCTTTAACGACCGCCGCTAGCCCGTCGAGATTCGGCTCTATCGGTTCCGGCCGGATACCGGGGAAGAGCGGATTCCGCTCGCTGTTTATCTCGATAAAGCCGGTGGTGCCTCCCCCCAGTGCTCTGGCCAGGTAGCCGGCACCGGCACCGTACATGGGGTCGATGACCAGTTTCAGGTTGGTGCGACGCAGCCTGTCCAGGTCAACGAGCCTGCCTATCTGCTCAAAATAGAC
>CAYQZZ010000184.1:0-1999 GCA_964422155.1 uncultured Dehalococcoidaceae bacterium
TGGATGAGCCACGGCGATAAAATCGAGGAAATGCCGCCGGACTTTCACACCCTCGCCTACACGGAAAACTCACCCTATGCCGTTATCGGCAACGGAAGCAACATTTTCGGACTCCAGTTCCACCCCGAGGTAGCCCACACCCCCGAAGGAAAAACCATCCTGAAGAATTTCGTTTACAAAGTCTGCGGCTGCAAGGGCAACTGGACGATGGGCAACTTTGTCAGCGAAAGCATGGCCCGCATCAAAGAACAGGTCGGCGACGGCAGGGTAATCAGCGCCCTCTCGGGAGGGGTAGATTCTTCGGTGGTGGCCACGCTAATCCACCGGGCTATCGGCGACCAGCTTACCTGCATCTTCGTCAATAACGGCCTACTGCGCCGCGAGGAGGTCGAAAGGACACTCAGGGTCTTCAAGCAGAACCTGGGCATGAGCATTATCTATGTCGATGCCAGCGACAGATTTCTCAACCGTTTGAAGGGAGTGACCGACCCCGAGGAAAAACGTAAAATTATCGGCGAGGAGTTCATCAGGGTTTTCGAGGACGAAGCCAACAGGATAGGTAAAGTGGACTTCCTGGCGCAGGGAACGCTCTATCCCGATGTCATCGAAAGTATTTCGTCCGTCAGCACAGCTTCCGCCAAGATAAAATCGCACCACAACGTCGGCGGCCTGCCCGCCCGCATGACCCTGAATTTGCTGGAACCTCTGCGCTATCTCTTCAAGGACGAGGTGCGGCTGGTAGGCAAGGAACTCGGCCTGCCGGAGGAAATGGTCTGGAGGCAGCCCTTCCCCGGCCCCGGCCTGGCGATACGCTGCATCGGCGAAGTGACCAAAGAGAGGCTGGAGATACTGCGCGGGGCGGACTTCATCCTGATGAACGAGATTAAAAAAGCCAAGTACTACCGCCAGCTCTGGCAGAGCTTCTGCGTCCTCACCGACGTGCGGTCGGTGGGGGTGATGGGAGATTTCCGCACCTACGGCTACCTGGTGGCGGTGCGCGCCGTCACCAGCGAGGACGCCATGACAGCAGACTGGGCGCGCCTTCCCTACGATTTACTGGCGCGTATCTCCAGCCGTATCGTCAACGAGGTTGCTGGCATCAACCGCGTGGTGTACGATATAACCTCCAAACCCCCCTCAACGATAGAGTGGGAGTGAAATTGGAAAACAGATTCTTCACCCCCGATTTCATCGGGGACTCAGAATGACACATCCGGTTTTGTTACCATGAGTGAAGCGAAGGGTCTCGAACGGATTGCTTCGCCTCCGCCTATGGCGGATGGACTCGCTATGACACGAGGCGGAAAAGGAGGTGAGGGGAAATGAAAGGGAAACTAATCCGGTCAATATTCTGGGCGCTGGTTGCGGTTTTCATCCTGGTGTTAGGCGTAATTTTTGTTCCGGTGCTCAATGAACAATCGGCGAAGGTTGCTCCTTTTGGTTTGATTTTCCTGGGGGTGGCCTTCCTTGGCCTGGGTGTGACACTGATAGTGCTGACCGTAAAGCAGAAAGTCGAGGGCAAGCTCAAGAAGTTCTTACTGTTAACCGGGGCTTCCGCTACAGGACTGCCCGTTTTTGCCATATTATCCAATGTCGTTTACGCTTTACTTATTTACTTCTTTGGGGAGGATGTCTGGGGTTCTGTTGGAGACGAACCTTTCTTCTTCATCTTAGCCACCGTTGTCTGCCCGATAGCCTTTCTGGTAGGCGTCATTGGTACTATAGTGCTGACAGCTAAAAACAAACCAAGCGTTCCGTCGGGAACATCTCAAGGGGGTAAGGTAGAATAAATATACTGGTCGTTGGGAGTGGGGCCAGGGAACATACGCTGGTATGGAAGCTGGCACAAAGCCCTAAAGTTAAAGAGATATACGCTGCGCCCGGCAACGCCGGCACGGCGCGCTTGGCCCACAACCTCGATATCAAAGCCGAGGATGTCGAGGTACTGCTGAAAACGGCCAAAGACCTTAAAGTAGACCTTACCGTGGTCGGGCCGGAA
>CAYQZZ010000185.1:0-1993 GCA_964422155.1 uncultured Dehalococcoidaceae bacterium
ACACCCGACAATACAGACGCCACACCCCTTACAGTTTTCGTTAATGATGTGTGCCTTGAGCTTCTTGGAGTTTGCGGACTTTCGCATCTCGATGGCATTAAATGGGCATTTTTCGACACAGTCCTGACAACCAATACAAAGCTCCTCATTCACCGTAGCCAGGAATCGGTTGGGCTCCACCAGATCAAGCCGGTTAGCTTTGGTATAAGAATAGAGCATTTCACAGGCGTCCGGACAGCAATAGCAGACTCCCCAGTGGACAAGGCCGGCTTCCTCATTCGCACGCACAATATCCATGGTTTCTTCCAGAGATACTTCTTTTAGCAAACGGCCCGGCTGGTTGAGATAATATTCGCCCCTGGAATTATCAAAACAGGCAAAACAGGTCATGCGCGGGTGGTCGCACTTTCCCCAGAGTGTCCGGCAACCGCAAGGAGCGACGATTCTTCTTTTGGCAGCTTTGATTTGCATTTTCCAGTTCTCCTGCGGCAGGATTTGCTCCGGGCTGATGTTCGGGCTGAGTTCGAGAGCACCGATAGCAGGCGTTATCATGATGCCATGTCCTCCGGCCTTCTTCCTCTCGCTAGCCATATTTACCCAGTCGACCGACCAATCATTGTAAAAGAAGTCTGCCCACAGGTCCTTGACCTTCTGAGAAATTGCGTGCGGCCCGGTGTGTACCCCTGTATCTGCCAGATCATGATGGAACCCTAAGAGGGTCGTGTGAAAGGCATACTGTGTCTTTCCTCTGGTAAGCATACCTCTGTCTACCAGGTTCCCAAGCTTTTCAGAAAGGCTTTTCTCATCGACTCCTAGCCTGCGTGCCAGTTCCGGGCAAGTGGCTGGAAGATACAACTCGAGGCAAATTTTAGCCTCTTCAGGGGTAACCATTGTGTTGAGTATGGTGAGAAAACGCTTGGACACTGGAGCACCCAACTTCTTGGCTAATTCACTGTAAACATCATTTTCGTTCATTATGCAACTCCTTTTTTGTCAGTCTATTCAGGTGCTACCTGACCCAGGCAGACCATTACCTATCTATGTTACATTACTATACCCCCCCGTAGAAGTCAAAAACTAAGGCTCATTGTTATATACACACGAAGTTAGGGTCTACCTGGGTTACATTTCTCACACCACAAAAAAATCTGCCTGCAGATAATAACGACGATCTAGCTGATTTGTGATGAAGTAGTATGAACCAGTCGGCTAAGTAAAACGACTGGCGTTGGCGTGAATTTCGTAACCATTAAGTAACCCTAAGCTGTGCTGGTTTTCTGTTTTATCGCATCTTCAAGCCACGAGAACCACGGTTCCAGACCTTCGCCGGTCTTGGCGGAGACCGGGAATATTCTAGCAGAAGGATTTAAACCGCTGACTGCTTTGGAGAAGGCGCTAACATTAAAATCAAAGTACGGTAGGACATCTATTTTGTTTACCAGTACCACATCAGCTTCTGTAAACATTAAGGGGTACTTATAGGGTTTGTCATCGCCTTCAGGAACGCTCAAGAGCATTACTTTTTTATGTGCACCGAGGGCAAACTCAGCCGTGCAGATAAGATTACCTACATTTTCGATAAGGACCAGGTCAGTCTCCTCAAGAGCTAAATTATCCAACGCCTTCTTAATCATGTTGGCATCAAGGTGGCAGGCACCGGCGGTATTTATTTGAATCACGGGGATAGCCTGCTTGCTTACCTTATCGGCATCGATTGTCGAGGCAATATCACCCTCAATAACGGCAATACGGGTTTTTCCTTTAAACCTTTTAATGGTTTGTATAATAAGACTGGTCTTGCCTGCCCCAGGTGAAGACATGATGTTAATCATAAGAATGTGATGCTTTTCCATTAGTTCCTGGTTTGTCTTCGCTTTTTCTTCGTTAGCGCCCAGGATATCCTCTTTAATTGTCAGTATTTTGACACTCATTTATTCTACCTCCATGCTATCAATATATAGTTCGCGTCCAGAAATTATTTCTACCTGCTGTT
>CAYQZZ010000186.1:0-1959 GCA_964422155.1 uncultured Dehalococcoidaceae bacterium
TATTACCGAATCCTGAGTTGATTCCCTGTTAATTTCCAAGGGCAGGACTGGAATTATTCCAGATTTGTTATAGTCCGTTATATATGCCGAAGTATATCTTTGTAACCGGTGGCGTGGTCAGTTCCGTAGGGAAAGGCATCACCGTCGCCTCCATAGGCACCATCCTGAAAAGCCGCGGGGTCACCGTGGCCGTCCAGAAGCTCGACCCCTACCTGAACGTCGACCCGGGCACGATGTCCCCCTACCAGCACGGCGAGGTATATGTCACCAGGGACGGGGCGGAGACCGACCTCGACCTGGGCAACTACGAACGCTTTATCGATGCCGAGGTCACCGCCGACTCCAATGTCACCTCCGGGCAAATCTATAGCACCCTTATCACCCGGGAAAGGCGTGGCGACTTCCTGGGTGGGACCATCCAGATTGTGCCCCACCTGACCAACGAGATTAAAGACCGCTTCAAGAAACTGGCCGATAAATCCCAGGCCGAAGTGATTCTCATCGAGGTGGGGGGCACGGTAGGCGACATCGAGGGGCAGCCCTTCCTCGAAGCTATCCGCCAGATGAGGAACGATGTCGGCAGAAACAATGTGCTCTATATTCACGTCACTTTTCTCCCCTACCTCAACTCCACCCAGGAGCTAAAGACCAAGCCCACCCAGCACAGCGTCAACGAGCTGCGCCGCATCGGTATCCAGCCAGATATTATCATTTGTCGCAGCGATTACCCCATCGCGGAAAACCTCAGAGATAAAATATCCCTATTCTGCGACGTAGAGAAACAGGCCGTGATTCCTCTGCCTACCGTAAGCACGATATACGAAATCCCGCTAATGCTCGAAGACTGCGGGATGGGTCAGCTAATTGTCGAAAGACTCGGTATCACGGCACGTCCTGCCGACCTGCGTCAGTGGCGGGAGCTCGTGGAACGTATCAAGACGCCGCACGAGCCGGTAAAAATCGCTCTCGTCGGCAAATACGTTGAGCTTAACGACGCCTATTACTCCGTCCGCGAGGCGCTTTACCACGCGTCACTCTACAACGACCGGTTGCTTAACCTTTTCTGGGTCCACTCCGAAGACCTCGAAAAAAACGGGGCGGATATTGTGCTGCGTACCGCCCAGGGCATCATCGTCCCCGGCGGTTTCGGCATCAGGGGCATCGAAGGCATGATAAAGGCAGCCAGATATGCCCGGGAGAACCAAATTCCCTATTTCGGGCTGTGCCTGGGGATGCAGGTCATGGTAGTTGAATTCGCCCGTTATGTCTTCGCCTCCGATGAGCCGAACTCCACCGAGTTCAATCATAACACCAGTTACCCTGTCATCGACTATATGGTCGAGCAGAAAAAGCTGGAGACTAAAGGCGCCACAATGCGCCTGGGCAATTACCCGTGCAAGCTCCTGGATGGCAGCCTGGCCGGCAAAGCCTATGGCCAGCCCCTTGTTATGGAACGACACCGGCACCGCCTGGAATTCAATAACAAATACCGTGAACCGCTGCAAAAAGCAGGCATGGTTTTCAGCGGCGTTTCCCCCGATGATACACTGGTTGAGATTTGCGAACTGGCCGACCACCCCTGGATGCTGGGCTGCCAGTTTCATCCCGAATTCCTGTCCCGCCCCGGTCGCCCGCAACCCCTCTTCCGCGAATTTATAGGCGTGGCTAAAGGCGTACTGCGAGAAGGGGCTCAACCCCCGCTGCCCCTGTCGACTAATTGAGGAGGAGAACTCAATGCAAATCTTTCTGGATACCGCCAATATCGACCAGATAAAACAGGCCGCCCAGCTGGGGATTATCAGCGGGGTAACCACCAATCCTTCGCTTTTATCCAAAGAAGCGACTCCCGATTACGAAGCCGTGACTAAAAAAATCTGCGCCATAATCAGCGGACCGGTTTCCGTGGAAGTGCTTGCGGAAGACGCCGAGTCCATGATTAAAGAAGCCCGCGTCAAAGCT
>CAYQZZ010000187.1:0-1956 GCA_964422155.1 uncultured Dehalococcoidaceae bacterium
AGCCGCTCCGGCGAAGGCAGGGGATAGGGCAGAGCCTGCCCTGAGCGTAGCGAATGGGGTGAGGGTGAAATTAAGGCCCTCTCACTTTAATCCTCTCCCTCGGAGGGGAGAGTAAATTTAAAGTCTTCGGTTCTATCAAATGCTAGTCGATAGCCGAGCGGATAGTTCTCAACGCCGGGGCTTATACCGGCAGTTCTCAAGTTGCTCGAGGCCGCAGGCATTGCAGGCGTTATTACGGCAGTCGGGCGTATCCTGTCCCAGCCGGGCGCGCTGAAATTCCCGCTTCAAAAAAGCATCGGTTACGCCCGTATCGATGTGCGACCAGGGCAGCGTTTCGTCCAGAGAACGCTCGCGGCAGGCATAGAACTCAGGCTCAAGGCCGGTATCGGTAAAAGCCTGGAGCCATTTATCGTGGTTATAGTGCTCGGTCCAGGCATCGAATCTGCAGCCCAGTTCCCAGGCGCGGTGAATGACTTTTCCCAGCCGCCGGTCTCCCCGCGACATGGCAGCTTCAAGAAGGCTGACTCTGGGGTCGTGCCAGGATAGCCGGATGCCTTTGCGGATAAGTCCCTGCTGGAGAATCTCATGCTTGGTTTTCAATGACGCCTCGTTTTCCTGTTCACTCCACTGGAAGGGGGTATGCGGCTTGGGGACGAAGGTAGAAACGCTGACCCTTATCATCGGCTTCTTACCACTGGCCTTTTTGCCCTCGGCGCGGACCTTTTCCACCAGGGTAACAATGCTTTCAACATCTTCGACGGTCTCGGTGGGCAGGCCGACCATGAAGTAGAGTTTGAGGCCTGTCCAGCCGCGCTCGAAGGCGGTGGCGGCCGTTTCCAGCAGGCTTTCTTCCGTCAGGTTCTTGTTGATGGCCCGACGCAGTCGTTCGCTGCCGGCTTCGGGGGCGAAGGTGAGCCCGGTACGGCTGCGAGTTGGCAGCGACTCTACGAGCTTGACGGAAAAATTGTCGAGTCGCAGGCTTGGCAGCGACAGGGTGAGGTTCGGGTAGCTATTTGATAGCTTGGCTACCAGCTCATCGATACCGGCGTAGTCGGACGTGTTCAGGGAGACTAAAGAGACCTCGTCATAGCCGCAGTTAGCGATGAGTTCCTCGGCCGCTTTTATTACTTCATCGTGGGGGCGCTCGCGTACCGGACGGTATATCATGCCGGCCTGGCAGAAGCGGCAGCCGCGACTGCACCCGCGCTGAATCTCGATAGCGCCCCGGTCATGGATTACCTCGATGAAGGGCACCACCGGCCGGGTGGGTGGGGGAGGGAGCTTGTTGACTATCCTGCGTTCAATGCGTGGCCTGGCCTCGGGGACGGTGGGCGTAATGCTTATCGGCAGGCCGACGGCATCGTATTTCACCTGGTACAAGCTGGGCACATATATGCCAGAGACAGTAGCCAGCTTTCTCAGGAGTTGATTTTTCCCCGCATCTCTCCCTTTCCCATCGCGGTGGGCATCGAGGAACTCAAGCAGAACCTCCTCGCCGTCGCCGATGACGAAAGCATCGATGAAGTCGGACATAGGCTCCGGGTTTAAGCAACAGCTTCCGCCGGCAATTATCAGCGGGTGGGAGTCGTCTCTTTTCGAGGCGAGGACGGGTATCCCGGCCAGGTCCAGCATATTCAGGACGTTGGTATAGGTAAGCTCATACGCCAGTGAAAAGCCGATAATATCGAAGTCTTTAAGCGGGTGTCTGGATTCCAGGCTGAAAAGGGGGAGATTACGCTGGCGCATCATGGCTTCCATGTCCACCCAGGGGGCGTAGACCCTCTCGGCGAGGACGTCCGGCTGGCGGTTAAGTATATCGTAGAGGATAGGAATGGCCATGTTGGACATGCCGATTTCGTACGTGTCCGGGTAGGCCAGCGCTATTTTGATGGGGGTATTGTCCCAGTCCTTGACGATGCTGTTCCACTCGCCGCCGGTATAGCGGGCGGGCCGGTT
>CAYQZZ010000188.1:0-1927 GCA_964422155.1 uncultured Dehalococcoidaceae bacterium
GGCCGGGTTGCGTGGTATCCTGCGCCTGTGTCTCCTGTGCCTGCGCCTGCGCTTGTGCTTGCGCGGGAGGCGGCGCCGCCGGTTGCTCCCGGAAAAGCCTGCATGAATGCCGCACTTGTTCTGTTTTAAGAGGTAGGGTATCTGAAAAAGATATTTACGGGACTACTTGAATCAGAGAAAATTCAAATGCTCTTTTATCTCAGAATTTTTATCTGAGCCGCGAGGTCCGGTGTATTTCCGGCTTACCCTTCCGGTATTTAGCGACGTAATCAGTGAAATTCCAGGTCGAGAAGAATTTCTCCGCCGCCTGTCTTCCAGACTGATAAAGTGCTTCGGTCCTGTCAGGCGAAATATTGAATTCGGTCGTCCCGACGCCCAGGGTCGGTATAGGAATGGTGCGGACGAAGTGCTCATCTTTGATATATCGTGCGTCGTGGGCTTCCATCATGGTTGAGAATAAAGCGGTTAGCAGGGTTATCGGTCCTTTGATACGGTGAGGTACATCCTCATCTGGTTCAACCAGCTTGAAACCCAGGGTGGGCCATTCCGGATTATCGCCCTCTATATCGAACAACCACACCGGGAAATTGCTTAATAAACCTCCATCCACGATATAGCTTTCCTTGATATTTTTAGTCTTGTCGTCGATGCCCGGGACTATCTGATTAGCCTTCTTATTTTGAAGTATCACCGGCTCATAGAAAAACGGTATGCTCATGCTCATCCTCACGGCGTCGGCGACCTTTAAATCTTCTGGCCTGATGCCGTAGTCCGCTATATCTTGCGGCAGGGCGAGCATCTTGCCCATAGAGATATCCGAGGCGATTACCCTTAGCTTAAAGCGGTACTTTTCATCATCTTTGTATTCATCTATTATAAGGTCCCCGAATGTTTCCACACCCTTCTTCTTGAGCAATCCCCTAATCCATTCCTCGAAGTATTTACCTTCATAGATGCCTTTATCGAAAATCAGGCTGGTCAGCGGACCTACTACCCATACCTTATCAAAAGGGGTGGCGTCTTTGAATTTAGTATAGTCCAGACTCCCTATTATATCTTTCAGTTCAACCCCGCTGTAGCCGGCCGCCAGTAATGAGGCAACGATAGCTCCGGCGGAAGTACCGGCCAGGTTTTGCCAGTGGTAACCTTTCTCTTCTGCCACTGCCACCGCCCCGACCAGACCTATGCCCTTTACACCGCCGCCCTCGAAGACGGCATCAGCCTTCAAATTACTTTTCTCCATGATACTCCACCTCTCTTATATTATTTGAGGCTGATGAACTGGAATTAGTATTGTATATAGTTAAGTACGTTGCGTTTCACAGGGCGAAGCTTAGCAAATATAACATACATTGTCAATGGAAAAATGGACAAAAATCTCTAGAAGTTCTTCAGAGTTTTGTACGGAATCAAAATGATACGAGTCGCCAGACCCCGGCGGGGCATCGGTATCCATTTAATAGAATCCCTCGGGACGATGAGTGCGTTTTTCTCTAGGCTTTGCCCTTCGAAGGAAGTGCCACCGTGGCCTGTCCGGGTGCCGTCACCAGCCCGGCCTGATTTTCAACACAGATTTCGCAGTCTATCAGATGATCCCCATCCTCGATGCGTTTATTCTTAACTCTTCCCTTCACAAAATTGATATCGCCGATAATGTTAGGGTGGCGTATCTGGCAGGAAAGCTTTTTAAGCGTGCTATCATCCCCTATCCAGTCGGTCACGAACTGGCTCAGCCAGCAGACCCTTTGTGGCCCGTAATCGGAAGCATTTTCCAGGCCGGCGCGTTTTTGCATTTCCTCCCTGGAAAATCCGACTTCCACGAAAGGCCGCCGATATTCGATACGGCGGGGAACTGACGGTACCAATAGGCCGAAGCGGATAATCTCCATCATTGTCAGGAGTCCCTTCTCCAGAGGGGGGGACATCT
>CAYQZZ010000189.1:0-1896 GCA_964422155.1 uncultured Dehalococcoidaceae bacterium
CTCAAGGAAGAAGGTCATGAGGTCACCGGTGTGACCATGCAGCTCTGGTCGCGGTCTGATGAAAAGAGAGGCAATAACGGTTCCGGAAGCTCCGGCAGCCATGATGCTATCGAAGACGCCCGTAAAGTGGCTTACAAACTGGGAATCCCCCATCATGTTATAGACTTACGGGACGTTTTTGCTCGCACCATCATCGCCGATTTCTGCCGGGAGTACAGCGAGGGCAGGACACCGAATCCCTGCGTCCAGTGCAACAAATATATTAAGTTCGGGATTCTCTGGGAAAGGGACAGAGAACTGGGAGCCGATTTTTTAGCGACCGGACACCACGCCAGAATCGAGCGCGATAATAAGAGGAAATACCTCCTTAAAAAGGGGATAGACCGACAGAAAGACCAGTCCTATTTCCTCTGCCAGCTAAAGCAGGAACAACTGAGTCGCTCCCTTTTCCCCATCGGCAACCTGACCAAGGACATAGTAAGGCAAATCGCCCGCGAGATGGGGCTTCCCGTAGCGGACAGGCCGGAAAGCCAGGAGATATGCTTTATTCCCGATGATAACCATGCCACATTCCTGAAAAATTATGCTCCCATACCCGTAGAGCAGGGGCCGATACTCAACCGGGAGGGGAAGGTCCTGGGACAGCATCGGGGCATTATGTTTTATACCATCGGCCAGCGCAAGAGACTGGGTCTCACCGCGGCGAGACCACTGTACGTAACCGCCATCGAGCGGGAAAGAAATGCTATCGTCGTGGGCACTAAAGAGCAGACATATGCCGATGAACTGGTAGCTGATAACCTTAACTGGATAGCCGGTATGAGACCAGAACAACCAATCAATGTAAAAGCCAGGGTAAGGTACCGCCACCCGGAGGCTGAAGCTATCGTAAGCCCGATGGATGAAACCAGTGTTTATGTAAAGTTTGCCGAGCCGCAGATGGCTATCACACCCGGTCAGGCTGTAGTCTTCTACGATGGCGATACCGTCATCGGCGGCGGCACGATAATCAGGCAAGGAAGGTAAGCATGACCACGGTAATCGCTGTTTGCCAGAGTGAAAAAAAAGGCACGAAAAAGACGCCCGTAGCCGAAGTTATTATCAAAGAAGACTTTGGCGTTGTCGGCGACGCCCATGCCGACTGCCTCACTCATCGCCAGGTGAGCCTGCTGGCGATAGAAAGCATTGATAAGATGCGAAGCAAGGGCTTCGATTTTTTACAGCCGGGGGATTTCGCGGAGAATATCACTACCAGGGGAATAGACCTGGCTGCGCTGCCCATCGGTACCAGATTAGCGGTCGGCAAAGAAGTCATACTGGAGATGACGCAGATAGGCAAGGAATGTCATGCCGCCTGCGCCATCCGCCAGCAGGTCGGCGACTGCATCATGCCGCGGGAGGGAATCTTCACCAGGGTGATTCGCGGCGGACGAGTTAAAGCCGGCGATAATATCAGAGTGAGCAAAAACAAAGCTAAAGAAGCTGCTTAGAACCATGGGAGAAATCCTCTCTCCCCAGGCGGGAGAGAGTTAGAGTGAGGGGAAAATCACTATTACCCTAAGGCAGTCCGAAAATGTCATTCTGAGGGAGTGTAGCGACCGAAGAATCCGATTACCCTATTGAAAAACACGGATTCTTCGCTACGCTCAGAATGACAATTCAACATTCTCGGACAACCTTGTATTTAAAATATGAAAAGTAAGGTCCTGGAGAGAGTCGAATACACGCGGGTAAACGGCGGATGTACCGCAGCCAGCGAAAGAATCATCAGAGAAACAGCACTGACGATTCATATAGATGGGAAGCATTACGCCACGGCGATGATTATGGCCACGATGGAAAAAGAGTTCGTCATCGGGCACCTGTTCGCGCAGGGAGTCATCCACAGCGCCGCCG
>CAYQZZ010000190.1:0-1888 GCA_964422155.1 uncultured Dehalococcoidaceae bacterium
TGGGCATTGGCGATACCATCCGCGTCTCGCTGACGGCCCACCCCCGGGAAGAGGTTTTCGCCGCCTATGAAATTCTTAAGAGCCTCAACCTCCGCCAGCACGGTCCGATACTGGTCAGTTGTCCCGCCTGTGGCCGGACGGAGGTGGATATTATCAAGCTGGCCGAGGCGGTGGAAAAGGAGCTAACGAAGATAACCAAGCCGATAAAGGTAGCCGTGATGGGCTGCGTCGTCAACGGCCCCGGCGAAGCCAAAGACGCCGATGTGGGTATCGCCTGCGGCAAAGGTCGCGGCGTCCTCTTCAAAAAGGGCGAGAAAATCGGGGTAGTGGCAGAGAAGGACTTCCTGACAGCGCTGATGAGGGAGGTGGAGGAGCTATGAAGACTAAGGGAGTAGTATTAGCAACAATAACGGCCTTTCTCACATTCCTTCTTGTAGGCTGCGGCATTTCCCAAGCGGAGTATGATAGAGTTAGTGCTCAACTCACTGTCTCGCAGTCACAGGTTGCTGAACTACAAGAGCAAATCAACGAATTAAAAGAGAAATATGAACTTGCTGGTGAGACACCCACTGAAACGGCACAAAACATTGTTAAACGCTACCACGAAACCCACGTATATAGCGAATACGATTTTTTTGTTTGCTCTGACATGGCTTTAGATGTTTGGGATATGCTTAAAGCACAAGGAATCAATGCAATAGTCAAGACTGGAAACGTGAAAACGGAGGCAAAGGATATAACCGATGCTGACCACGCATGGGTCTTGGCTGAGACGTCTCCAGGAAAGTATTTAGCACTAGAGACTACAGGCGGTTACGCTGTTTGGGGAGAGGATAATCTTTTGTATTATAGGGGTTGGTCATTTGATAATCCACGAGAGTACAAGAGATTTGTAGAACTGAAATATGAATATAACATTCGAGTCCGGCTAATTGAGCAAGCGGGAAGGGATTTGGAGTCTGCGAGGCAAAAGGGCCTGGACGCAGCTAATCAATTATCTTTGATAGCTAAGGAATTAGAGGCGTTATCAATTCTTGACCCTTTGTGGAGTTTTAAGCTGGGTGAAGCAATTCCCAAGATAGAAGAAATGGGTGAGTATATAGGGAGAATGAAGCAACTAAATGAATTGACAAGCCAACAGAAACAAGAATTAGAAAATATAGTTTCTGAGATGCGGGGACTAATCCAGTAGGTGAGTCTAAGAGGGGCGAAGCCCCTCTTTTTCTAAAACTCCCCCTTCCCGTAGGGAAGGGGGACACAGGGGGATGGGGTCAGATAAGCACGAAAAAGCAGGTCTATATTGAGCTTGAGCCGCAACTGGATGCCTGCGTGGAAACCCAGGCCAAGCGGCAATATAACCAACTCCTGCGCCAGCTTCTGGAGAAGGACGCCGATTCCGAACTGATGGAAAAGGCAGAGATTTTGCGCCTCTTCCTGGAATCGGCGGACTTCAATAAACTGCGCGCTCAATCGGAAAAGCACCTCGTTGAAGGCAGAAAAGTCAGATTCATAGTGCATCTGGACAGAGGCCAGCCAAAATACGAAATGAAAATAATTTAAGTGGAGAGTCTAAGAGAGGCGGAGCCTCTCTCTTAATTCATTCCCCCTTCCCCTTGGGGAAGGGGGATAAAGGGAGATGGGGCTATCCCGCTACTGGCATTCGGCGCTCTAATATGATTAAATACACATATCTGACTTGACTTGGCTGAAAAAGGAGAAAAGAGAATGGCCACACCCACACCAGCCCCGCCACCAGCCGGTATCCCACAGCCAGCTGCCGAGACCTGGATGCCAGTTGTGGCCGGGATTTTGACCATTATTGCCGGTGTTGTCGACTTCCTGGTTGGTCTCATTGTCGGTGCTATCGGCCACGCTGTCAGCTTCATCA
>CAYQZZ010000191.1:0-1846 GCA_964422155.1 uncultured Dehalococcoidaceae bacterium
TCCTCTTTGTTCTGCAGGCCTTTGGTGTACATACCCAGACCGGTATTTCAATGGCTAACCTCACGCATCATCTGCGGGTTATGCGGACACAGGTATAACCTGAGAAAGAAACACGGGTGCGCCTGCCTCCGCTCTGCCCATCCCCGTGGCTCCACCGTTGATAATGGCAATTTTTCCTTCTAGCAGCATCTTATATCTCCTTAATTTTCAATTAATATGTTCGGGTCTCAGCTATACTAATACTTTTTTCAGGAAATCATCAACTTATCAGCTTGAACAGTCGCCCCCGACAAGGTAAAGTAATAGTGAGAGAAATTTTCGTTAACTTATCCCCTTCAGGGTGAATCCTTCAGGGTGAACCCCTAACCCCCTCGCCTTTTACTTTTAAGGAGAGGGGAAATAAGGGGGTGAGGTTAAGACAAGTAAGCATTTTTTGTGTGAGATGTGGGAGTTTTTATGATGGATTCAGAGCAAATCGACCGCCTGCGCCGCATCGTTGGCAGAGAGAATGTGCTGGCCTCAGTGGAAGAGCTGGTCGCCTATTCTTATGATGCTACGAATATATGGAAACATTTGCCGGACGTCATCGTGCTGCCGACGAATACCACTCAGATATCTGAAATCCTGAAGATGGCTAATGAAAATCGTATTCCGGTCACGCCCCGGGGAGGCGGCACCAACGTCAGCGGCGGCTCCATACCGATTAAAGGCGGCATCGTCCTTTGTACCACCAGGATGAACCGGATTATCGAGATAAACAAGACCAACCTGAATGCTATGGTTGAGCCCGGTGTTGTCCTCCAGGACTTCCAGGATGCCCTGGCGAAGGAGGGCCTGTTTTTCCCTCCTGACCCCCAGAGCTTTGCCGGCTGTACGATGGGGGGCGTGGTAGCGGAAAACTCCGGCGGGCCTTCCTGCCTCAAGTATGGAGTGACCAAGCAGTACGTGCTCGGTCTCGAGGTGGTGCTGGCGGACGGTAGAATAATGAAGCTGGGCGGCGTTACCCCCAAGAACAGGACAGGCTATGAGCTGATGATGCTCTTTACCGGTTCCGAGGGCACGCTGGGCGTTATCAGCCGGATAACATTAAGGTTGCTGCCGGCGCCTAAAACAAATAAGACTATCGTGGCTGTTTTCAGCGATGTGGCCGTGGCCGGAGAGACGGTGACCGCTATTATCGCCAGCAGTGTCCTGCCGTCGAAGGTCGAGTTCGTGGATAACTGGACGTTCGAAAAGTTCCGGGGGCTTCTGCCTGATGATATTCTTGATAGTTCCCAGGTCATTCTGCTCATTCAGGTGGATGGACTGCCGCAGACTGTTGAGGCTGAGGCGCAGCAGGTCGTGGATATCTGTAAAAGCAGTGCCAGAGAGGTCAGGGTGGCGAGAGATAAGGCGGAGGCGGATAGGTACTGGCAGGCCAGGACTTCCCACTTCTCCGATATCTCCAGTCGCGCCCATACTATTGTCAATGAGGACATATGCGTGCCGCGTGATAAGATAGCCGATTTTATTAAAATCAGCCAGGAGAGCGCCAAACGCTACGATGTTCCTATCAGTTTCGCCGGGCATGTCGGCGACGGCAATTTCCATCCGGTGGTGCTCACGGACAGCCGTGATAAAGAGCATTATCAGCGTGCCCTGAAGTGCGTGGATGAAATCATCGAGACGGCCCTCTCTCTGGGCGGTGTCCTTTCCGGCGAGCATGGCATCGGCCTGGAGAAACAGCGTTTCCTGAAGAAGGCTATGGACCCGTTAGCTATAGATATCATGAAGAAAATAAAGGATGTCCTCGACCCCAACCACATCCTCAACCCCGGGAAAATCTGGGAAGAAACTCAAGAATGAA
>CAYQZZ010000192.1:0-1834 GCA_964422155.1 uncultured Dehalococcoidaceae bacterium
TTTATCGTCCAGCCTATCTCCTCTCCCGTCAACAGCCATCTCATGGAACTGCTCATCATGATTGACGCCATGAAAAGGGCTTCGGCCAAGCGCATAACGGCGGTAATGCCCTATTACGCTTATGGTCGCAGCGATAAAAAAGACCAGCCCCGGGTGCCGATTACCGCCAGGCTGGTAGCTGACCTGCTTACGGTGGCTGGCGCCAATCGGGTGCTGACGGTTGACCTGCATAAAGCCCAGATACAGGGTTTCTTTAACATACCTGTTGATGAACTGACCGCTTTCTACCTGCTGAGCGACTATTTTAAAGAGAAAAAATTAAAGAACCTGGTACTGGTTGCCACTGATTTCGGCATTTCCAAACAGGCACGGGATATCGCCGAAAGGTTACATGCTCCCCTGGCTATTATGGAAAAAAGGCGACTCGGCAATGAAGATAAGACCGAGACGCTCAATGTCATCGGCGATGTGAAAGGCATGGTGGCTCTCACCGTGGATGAAGAAATCGATACCGCCGGCTCTCTGGTAGGGGTCGTTAATGCTCTGCTGGAGCGGGGTGCCAAAGAGGTCTATACTTGCGCCACCCATGCGGTATTCTCCGGCCCGGCGATAAAACGGATAGCCGAATGCCAGGTTAAAGAAGTGGTCGTTACCGATACCGTGCCGGTTCCGCCTGACAGGCGAATAGATAAAATTACTGTTTTACCCATCGCGCCGCTGCTTGGCGAGGCTATCAGGCGCATTCATACCGGGCAGTCCGTGGGGGCCATGTTTGAGTAAAAACGAGAAAATGGTGGAAGTCTATCATGACCGCAATGAAATGGAAGCGCAGGTTATCAAGAGCCTGCTGGAAAGCTATGATATACCCTGCCTGTTGAAGTCCAATGCCGCGCCTTCCGTGCATATGTTTACCATGGACGGCATGGCCGAAGTCAGGGTAATGGTCCTGGATTCTATGGCCGATAAAGCCAGGGAACTGATTGTGGGTGATAACAATGGTTAAATTATTAGTAAATTTTTTAAAGTGGTTAATTAAGCCTTTTAAATGGTTCGTTAGCTTATTTATCGAGTCTAACGAAAAAGAATTAAGACGCCTCCAGCCGTTCGTAGACCGCATTAATGAACTGGAACCTGAGTTTGAGAAGCTCAGCGATGCCGAGCTTAAAGCCAAGACTGATGAATTCAAGGCCCGGCTGGCTGAAGCTTCGGCCAGTATTAAGCCGCGATTGGCGGAGGCGCAGCGGGAACTGGAGGAGGCCAGGCAGCATCTTGCTAAAGCGACATGGGACGTGGAAAGGGAAGAGGCCGACAAGGAGTGTAAGCGAGCCGGGGATAGAATCGACCAGATAGAAAAAGAGCGCCAGAAAATAGAGCGTGAAGCCCTGGATGAGCTTCTCCCCGAGGCTTTCGCCGCCGTCCGCGAGGCCGCCAAACGTACCATAGGCCAGCGCCATTACGATGTGCAACTGCTGGGCGGCGTCACCCTGCACCAGGGCAAAATCGCCGAGATGAAGACCGGTGAAGGTAAAACGCTGGTGGCTACTTTACCCCTCTACCTCAACTCCCTGACCGGCCGGGGAGCCCACCTGGCTACCGTCAACGACTACCTGGCGCGGCGCGACCCTTACTGGATGGGGCCTATCTACAACACGCTGGGGGTAAGCGTAGCCAGCATCTATCCTATGCAGACCCCTGATGAATATTCTCCCGCCCGCCTTTATGACCCCGCTTATGATTCCGGCAAAGAGAATGACCCGTGGCAGCATTTCCGCCCCATTTCCCGTCAGGAAGCCTATAAAGCCGATATCACCTACGGCACCTCCAGCGAGTTCGG
>CAYQZZ010000193.1:0-1661 GCA_964422155.1 uncultured Dehalococcoidaceae bacterium
GCCGATACCGCCGCTGCCCTGCGTGCCATCGAAATAGGTGCTGAAGTCCTCCTCATGACTAAAAACGGTGTCGATGGCATATACACGGCTGACCCGCGTAAAAATCCCAAAGCAAAAAAAATTGACCGTATTACTCACCTTAAAGCGTTGAATATGCGACTGGCGGTAATGGATACCACCGCCTTATCCCTGTGTCTCGATAATAAATTACCGATAATTGTCTTCGACCTTGAGGCTAAGAACGGCATGAAGAAAGCCGTTCTCGGTGAACACATAGGCACACTGGTCACGAGTGAGAGTTAAGATGGTTACCGAAGCATTAAAAAGTATCGAAGAAAAAATGAAGACCTCGATAAAGATGTTCCGTACGGACCTGGCAACCATCCGGACCGGGCACGCAACCCCGGCCCTGGTTGAGCATATCAAGGTGGAATACGCCGGCGTGCCTATGCCCCTGAATCAGCTCGCCGGTATTTCCGCCCCGGAAGCTGGTCTGCTGGTCATTCAGCCCTGGGATAAAAACAGCCTGCACGAGATTGAGAAGGCGATATCTAAGTCCGAACTTGGTTTAAACCCGGCCAACGATGGTAATATCATCAGGATAGCTATACCGCCGCTCAGTGAAGAGCGAAGGCAGGAGCTGATTAAGGTAGTGCATCGAAGGACCGAGGAACGGCGGATAGTGATACGCAACCTGAGGCACGAAGCTATGAATGAGCTTAAACAGATGGAGAAGGACAAAGAGATATCGCAGGACGAGCAGAAGCGTGCCCAGGACCAGCTACAAAAGCTCACTGACTTTTTCATATCTGAAGTAGATAAGCTCGGCAAAAGCAAAGAACAGGAACTCATGGAAGTCTAGCCCGGTTGAGTTTTATCTACTTTAGATAAGTTCCAGCCATTATAGTGATTACCTCAAATGATATGGAAAGAATAAACGCTCTTCCCCGCCATGTAGCCTTTATCCTGGACGGCAACGGTAGATGGGCCGCGCAGCGTGGATTAACGCGTCTGGAAGGACATCGTGCCGGAGTTAAAAACATACGCCCTATAATCAGGTGTCTTGGAAAACACGGAGTGGACTATGTTACCCTTTACGCCTTTTCCACCGAGAACTGGAGCCGGCCCGAGGATGAGGTTAATGGTATATTTAATATTCTGGAAGAGGTGATAGGGAGAGAAACTCGTGAGCTTCATAAAAAAGGCGTAAAAATACGTCACATTGGCCGTCTTAAGGGACTGCCCGAAGGGGTGCAGAAATCCGTAAACGAGGCTGTCAGACTGACGGAAAACAATACGGGCATGACGCTTGGTATCGCTTTAAATTACGGGGGACGCGCAGAAATTCTGGATGCAGTACGCCACATTACCGCTGAGAAAGTGTTACCTGAAGATATAGATGAAAGAGTGTTCAATAAGTATCTGTATACGGCAGGTTTTCCCGATGTCGACCTGATGATTCGTACCAGTGGCGAAATGCGCACCAGCAATTTTCTGATATGGCAGTCGGCTTATAGCGAATACTATTTTACGCCGGTTCTATGGCCTGATTTCAATGAGGAGGAACTGGAGAAG
This sequence comes from uncultured Dehalococcoidaceae bacterium, assembly GCA_964422155.1. Classification (GTDB taxonomy): domain Bacteria; phylum Chloroflexota; class Dehalococcoidia; order Dehalococcoidales; family RBG-16-60-22; genus JBGPRB01. The sequence goes on from CAYQZZ010000193.1 coordinate 1,576, forward strand.
GCGTTGCTGGCCTACAGCCAGAGACAGAGGCGCTTTGGCGGGCTGCAATCAAAAGCCGCATGCTCAGAAAAAGAGTTATAACAGCA
>CAYQZZ010000194.1:0-1541 GCA_964422155.1 uncultured Dehalococcoidaceae bacterium
CCCGTGAGTTCGATGTTACCCTGAGCCTCGGCGATGGTATGCGTCCCGGCAGTCTAGCCGACGCCACTGACCGACCTCAGGTTGAGGAGTTGCTCACCCTCGGGGAACTGGTGCAGAGGGCGCAGGAGGGCGGTGTTCAGGTCATGGTGGAGGGGCCGGGTCACATACCTTTAAACCAGATAGAGACCAATGTCCGCCTGCAGAAGGCTATCTGCAAGGGGGCCCCATTCTATGTGCTGGGCCCGCTGGTAACCGATATTGCCGCCGGGCACGACCATATCACCAGCGCTATCGGCGGCGCTATTGCTGCCATGGCCGGCGCCGACTTCCTCTGTTACGTGACGCCGTCCGAGCACCTCGCTATCCCTGATGTTGATGACGTCCGGGAAGGCGTCATCGCCTCGCGCATCGCTGCCCATGCCGCCGATATTGTAAAAGGCGTCAAAGGAGCTGCCGAAAGGGATAAACAAATGTCTCTGGCGCGGAAGCGACTCGACTGGGACGAGCAAGCCAGGCTGTCCCTCGACCCGGAGAGTTTCAATCGGATTCACCGGCAACGTGCTTCCACGGGGTCGGCCTGCAGCATGTGCGGGCAGTACTGCGCCATGGAACTGGTGGGACAGTATCTGGGCGTTAAAGCCACGAAGTGCTAAATTCGCTTGCAGATATTAATTCTCTTTAATATCCGATTACACACTTAAATACCTGAGTTCCCATAGTTGTTTTTAATAATCAGCTTCGTAAGCATCAGGGTTCTCTTGGTTGACTTTTATCCCCATAGTAGTAAAATTAATATGATATGAAGCTTTTTGGTTCCTCCGGTATACGTACCGTTTTCAATAAAGACCTGCTCAACATAGCCTTCCGGGTAGGGCTGGCGGTAGGTAAGAATTATAATAATGTCGTAATCGGCACGGATACCAGGACCTCCGGAGATGCCATGAAACACGCCGTTATCTCCGGCCTGCTGGCGGCCGGTGCCCGGTGCAGCGATGCCGGGCTTGCGCCCACGCCGACTCTTGCCTATGTCACCCGTGAGTTTGATGCTGGCGTCATGATTACCGCTTCCCATAATCCCCCCGAGTACAACGGCATTAAATTGCTAAATCCCGATGGCTCTTCCTTTGATTCCCTCCAGCAGGTTAAGATAGAGGCAATGATATTAGCCGAATCATACGATGTCGCCCAATGGGGACAGGTAAAGCATGGCGATGCTTATGCCGGTGCCATCGAACATCATATTGAAAGCATAATGTCCAGCTTTCCGACCGGTTTGAAAGCCAAGGTCGTGGTGGATGCTGGCTGCGGCGCCGCTTCTGAAGTCACCCCGCGCTTGCTTGAGAGGCTCGGCTGTGACGTGGTCGCTTTGAACTGCTATCCCAGCGGTTTTTTCCCTCGCGGTATCGAACCGAATGAAGCCAATCTACAGGACTTATGCCGTACGGTCAGGGAGTCCAATGCCGCCGTCGGTATCGCCCATGATGGCGATGCCGACCGCATGATGGCGGTCGATGACCGGGGCAGGTTTATCTCCGGCGATA
>CAYQZZ010000195.1:0-1501 GCA_964422155.1 uncultured Dehalococcoidaceae bacterium
GAGTGGAATAAACTGCTGCCCATCAAACAGGAGAATAATAAAGTCAAGGTCAGGGAGCTGCCGCTGGACTTCCATCTGAAAGCGCCTTACGCCTCCAGTTATGAGGAAAACTACCAGAAACACCACGGACAATAACCCGTTATTAACAAAGCGAAATACTAAGGGAGATGTAACTAAAATGAGCGATAAAGCATATATGATGCCCAACCCGCCCACGCCCAACAAGGCGGTAGAGTTCAATCCCGATATCTGCATCGGCTGCAACCTCTGTGTCGATGTCTGCCCTACCGATGTCATGATGCCCAACCCGGAAAAGAAAAAACAGCCCATCGTCGTTTACCCGGAAGAATGCTGGTACTGCGGCGGCTGCGTCGAGGAGTGCCCCAAGCCGGGCGCTATCAAGATGCTCCACCCCACCCAGCAGCGCATATCGATGAACTGGAAGCGTAAGGATACCGGGGAATTATTCCGCCTGGGCATGAAGAATCCGCCGCCACCCAACACCAGGCCGCCCTCGGGATAATAGACTGGGCCGGGCTATAAATATATTTCGAGGTCATCCGTGAACAATCGTGTGTATAATGGTTAAAGTTAAATCACACGATGAGTTGCCAATTCTGAAAGGGCTGGGAATCCGCTTATTAGCACTCCCCAGCCCTTTCTTTTCAGCTTTACTTCGTAGCTGAAAAATGCTATAATTAAACAGGCTAAATGTACGGATTATCTGTTTACTGGCCAGCCTGTCATTTTATAGCCGCGGGCTATATGGGTGAGATTGTTCTTTTTAAGAATAGTCACTCTCATATTTCTTATTATCTTTTTCAGGTGAGAAAGGACTTATAATGCAGGATATTCCTGTTACGAAGAAAGCCAGAAAGCTTAAAGCCGGCGAATATACCGCTGAAGATATCCAGGTACTCGGGGGAAGGGAGGCCGTGCGGCGGCGTCCCGGCATGTATATCGGCAGCACCGACCAGCGCGGACTACATCATCTGGTCTATGAGATTGCCTACAACAGCGTTGACGAAGCCATGGCCGGCTGCTGCGACCATATCGTCGTTACGCTTAAAAAGGATATGTCCGTTAGCGTCGTAGACAACGGACGCGGCATTCCGGTAGATATTCACTCCACCACCAAGGTCTCGGCGCTGGAAACGGTCTTAACCGTGCTCCACGCAGGGGCCAAATTCGGCGGCAAGACATACGCCGTTTCCGGCGGCTTGCACGGCGTCGGCGCTTCGGTGGTCAACGCCCTTTCCGAGTGGGTCAGCGTCGATGTCAAGCGTGACGGCAAGCTGCATCACCAGGAATACAAGCGCGGTGTGCCTGTGGCACCGGTAAATGTAATCGGCAAGGCCGAAGGCACCGGCACCACCTTCACCTTCCTCGCCGATAAGGAGATATTCAGCGAAATCAGCTACGATTTCGATACCATAAGCGAGCGCCTGCGTGAGATGGCCTATCTCAATAAAGGCGTGGAAATAACCATTTTAGATGAAAT